>JAJYTY010000096.1 GCA_021792835.1 Pseudomonadota bacterium | reverse complement strand
TGGAATCGACAGCGGCCCGGGGTGAGCCGGGCCGCTGTCGGGGCCCGCGCCACGGCCAGGCCGTGGCGACGGATGGAATGGCCGCCTCGGCGGGGGCACCGCCGTGCGACCGGTACCGCACGCCTCGCTGCTACTTCTTCTTGCGCGGCGCCAGCACCATGATCATCTGCCTGCCCTCCAGTCGCGGCATCTGCTCGACCTGGGCGTGCGCCTCGAGGTCGTCGCGCACCCGCTCGAGCAGGCGCATGCCGATTTCCTGGTGGGTGATCTCGCGGCCGCGAAAACGCAGCGAGACCTTGGCCTTGTCACCCTCTTCCAGGAAGCGCTTGAGGTTGCGCAGCTTGATCTGGTAGTCGCCCTCGTCGGTGGCAGGCCGGAACTTGACCTCCTTGATCTGGATCTGCTTTTGCTTGAGCTTGGCCTCGTGAGAGCGCTTCTGTTCCTGGTACTTGAACTTCCCGTAGTCCATCAACCGGCACACCGGAGGCGTGGCGGTCGGGGCGATCTCGACCAGGTCGACCCCGCGTTCCTCGGCGAGGCGCAGGGCCTCGGCGACGGAGACGATACCCAACGCCTCGTTGTCCTCGCCGGCCAGGCGGACCTCGGGCACGTTGATTTCACGGTTCAGGCGGTGGGCCCTTTTCTCCGGGGCGTTGCGGCTCTGTAGAGTAGCTATGGTTCAGCCTTTCAGAAAATTCGTGCGGGACACGCGGGCGCGGGCGGCTTCTCGGCGAGGCATGCCCCGCTTCAGGCCCCCTGCACGGATTCGAGCTCGGCGCGCACGCGCTGCTCGAATTCCGCCAGCTTCAGAACGCCCAGATCCTGGTTGCCGCGCGCGCGCACGGCAACCGACTCTCCGGAGCGTTCCTTGTCCCCGACCACGAGCAGGTAGGGAATCTTTTGCAACGAATGTTCGCGGATTTTATAGCTGATCTTTTCGTTGCGCAAATCAGACTCGACTCTAAGGCCTTGTTTTTTCAGTCTTTGTGCGACCTGCGCAGCATAGCCGGCGGAATCGTCGGTGATGCTCATGACCACCGCCTGCACCGGCGCCAGCCACAGCGGCATAGCCCCGGCGTGGTGCTCGATGAGCACCCCGATGAAGCGCTCCATCGAGCCGACGATGGCGCGGTGCAGCATGACCGGGCGGCGGCGCGTCGAATGCTCGTCGACGTAGGAGGCATCGAGGCGCTCGGGCATCATGAAGTCGACCTGCATCGTGCCGACCTGCCAGGCGCGCCCGATCGAGTCCTTCATGTGGTATTCGATCTTCGGGCCGTAGAAGGCGCCCTCGCCCGGCAGCTCGGTCCACGCCACGCCGCAGCCGCGCAGCGCGTCGCGCAGCGCGGCCTCCGCCTTGTCCCAGACCTCGTCGCTGCCGATGCGCTTGTCCGGGCGCAGCGCGATCTTCAGCGCGATGTCGCTGAAGCCGAAGTCGGAGTAGGTCTTCATCGCCTGCTGGTGGAAGGCCGCGACCTCGGACTCGATCTGCTCCTCGGTGCAGAAGATGTGACCGTCGTCCTGCGTGAAGCCGCGCACGCGCAGCAGCCCGTGCAGCGCGCCCGACGGCTCGTTGCGGTGGCAGCCGCCGAACTCGCCGTAGCGCAACGGCAGGTCGCGGTAGCTGCGCAGGCCGGCGTTGAAGATCTGCACGTGCCCGGGGCAGTTCATCGGCTTGAGCGCGTACTGGCGCTTCTCCGACTCGGTGAAGAACATGTTCTCGGCGTAGTTGTCCCAGTGGCCGGAGCGCTTCCACAGGCTGACGTCGAGCACCTGCGGAGCCCGCACCTCCTGGTAGCCGCTGTCGCGGTAGACGCGGCGCATGTACTGCTCCACCGCCTGCCAGATCTGCCAGCCCTTCGGGTGCCAGAAGGCCAGCCCGGGCGCCTCGTCCTGGAAGTGGAACAGGTCGAGCTCGCGCCCGAGGCGCCGGTGGTCGCGCTTCTCGGCCTCTTCCAGCCGGTGCAGGTAGGCCGCCTGCTCTTCCTTGCGCGCCCAGGCCGTGCCGTAGATGCGCTGCAGTTGTTCGTTGCGGTGGTCACCGCGCCAGTAGGCGCCGGCCACCTTCATCAGCTTGAAAACCTGCAGGCGCCCGGTCGACGGCACGTGCGGCCCGCGGCACAGGTCGGTGAACGAGCCCTCGCTGTACAGCGACACATCCTCGCCGGGCGGGATGTCGCGGATGATCTCGGCCTTGTAGTGCTCGCCCAGGCCCTCGAAGTAGGCCACGGCCTGTTCGCGCGGCAGCACGCGGCGCTGCACCGGCTCGTCGCGCGCGGCGAGCTGCGCCATGCGCTGCTCGATCGCCGCCAGGTCCTCCGGCGTGAAGGGGCGCTTGTAGGCGAAGTCGTAGTAGAAGCCGTCCTCGATCACCGGGCCGATGGTCACCTGTGCGTCGGGGTACAGCTCCTTGACCGCGTAGGCCAGCAGGTGCGCGGTGGAGTGGCGCAGCACCTCCAGGCCCTCGGGGTCCTTCGCGGTGACGATGCTCACCTGCACGTCCTGCCCGTCGGTCAGCTGGTGGCTGAGGTCGACCAGGCGCCCGTCGACCCTGGCGGCGAGCGCCGCCTTGGCCAGGCCGGGGCCGATGGTCGCCGCCACTTCAGCCAGCGTGACCGCGTGGTCGTAGCTGCGGCGGGATCCGTCGGGAAGCGTGATGTTCGGCATGGTTCGCGGGTGGCTGCTGGCGGCTGAAAACAAAAAGTGCGGTCAAGCCGCACTCATTGTCGTTGCTATGCGCCGCCGCGAAGGCCTTCGGCAAAATGGCAGAAAAACACAAGAACTGGTAGGCGGTATTGGAATCGAACCAACGACCTCTTGCATGTCAAGCAAGCGCTCTAACCATCTGAGCTAACCGCCTGGAAAACGATAATCATAACACGGCATGGGTTGAAAGCGACAGGGCCCGGGCCCGAAAAGGGGGCAGGCGCGGCGCACAGGCTCAGCGCCTGCTCGCCTGCCGCACCCCGTTGACCTCGCGCAGCAGCTTGAGCGTGGACGGCAGCGCCTCCAGGCCGGGCAACTCGACCGTGAACAGCATGTGCGCGGTGTCGCCGCGGCTTTGCGTGCGCACGCCGATCACGTTGAGCTTGTGCTTGGAGAACACCTCCGAGATGTCGCGCAGCAGGCCGTGGCGATCCGAGGCCTCCACCACCAGGTCGACCGCGAACACCCCGTCGTTGCGCGCGCCCCAGGTGACGGGGATCACGCGCTCGGGGTGACGCAGTTGCAGGTTGCGCGCATTGGAGCAGTCGGCGCGGTGCACCGAGACGCCGCGCCCGCGCGTGACGAAGCCGCAGATGGCGTCCGGCGGCGCCGGCTTGCAGCAGCCCGCCAGCTGGGTCAGCAGCGCGTCGACTCCCACCACCAGCACGCCCCCGGGCTGCGCCTTCGCGGTGCGCAGCGCAAGCTCGTCGGCGGGCTCGGCGGGACTGCCATTGCCGCGCAGGAAGGTCTCCACCTGGCGCAGCGGCAGGTTCTCGCTGCCCACGCGCTCGAACAACTGGTCCGGACCGCGCAGCCCGAGCCCGGCCGCGAGCTCGTGCAGGCTCATGCCGCTGCGCCCTTCGCGCTGCAGCAACCTGTCGATCTGCGCGCGCCCGTTGGCCACCGTCTGCTCCAGCGCCTGCGCGTTGAACCACGCGCGCACCTTGGCACGAGCCCTCGCCGAATGCAGGAAACCCAGCTCGGGATTGAGCCAGTCGCGCGAAGGTCCGCCCTGCCTGGCGGCCACGATCTCCACCGTCTGGCCGCTGCGCAGCGGGGTGTTCAGCGGCAGCAGCGCACCGTCCACGCGCGCGCCGCGACATCGGTGCCCGAGATCGGTGTGCACGGCGTAGGCGAAGTCCACCGCGGTGCAGCCGGCCTCGAGTTCGATGATGCTCGCCTGCGGGGTCAGCACGTAGACACGGTCGTCGAAGGGGTTGGATGCCGCGCCGGCGGGCTGGCGTTCGCCGCCGGCGAGTTCGCCGCGCCAAGCCAGCAGCTGGCGCGCCAGCGCCACCTTGGCGTCGAAGCGCGAGGCCGCCACCACGCCCTTGTAGCCCTGGACACCGGCTTCCTTGTAGGCCCAGTGCGCGGCGACCCCCTGCTCGGCGTGCTCGTGCATGGCGTGGGTGCGGATCTGGATCTCCAGCGGCAGCTGGCGCGGGCCACGCACCACGGTGTGCAGCGACTGGTAGCCGTTGGCCTTCGGGCGCGCGATGTAGTCGTCGTATTCGGCCTCCAGCGCGCTCCACAGCTGGTGCACGACTCCCAGCGCGGCGTAGCACTGGTCGACGCTGTCGACGATGATGCGCAGCGCCAGCAGGTCCATCACCTCGTCGAGCTCGAGGGACTTGCCCTGCATCTTGCGCCAGATGCTGTAGGCGTGCTTGCGCCGCCCGCTGATCGAGGCCTCGATGCCCTGCGCGGCCAGCGCCTCGCGCAAGCGCGAGCTGGCCTGCGCGATCAGCGCATCGTGCTCGGCGCCACGGCTGCGCATCCACTCGGCGATGCGCGCGTAGTCGTCGGGGCGATCGAGGCGGAAGGCCAGGTCCTCGATCTCCCACTTCACCTGCCACAGCCCGAGGCGGTTGGCCAGCGGCGCCCAGATCTGCAGCGACGATTGCACGAAGTCCTGCGCGGGCTGCACTCCGGCGCTGCTGAAATAGCGCAGCGACTGCAGCCGAGAGGCCAGGCGCAGCGGGATCACGCGCAGGTCCTCCGACATCGCCAGCAGCAGCCGGCGCAGCATCTCGCGGTGCTGCGTGGGGACGTCGCCGCCGCCCTCGGCGCCCTGGCGCGCCAGGCGGAACACTCCCATCAGCTTGCGGCTCTCGAGGGCAAGGCGCGCGTTGTCGCGGCCGAAGACCTTCTGCAACTGCTCGTCGGGCTTGGCCAGTTGCCCCGCAGCCAGGCTCAGCCAGGCCGCGGCCCGTGTCGGCGCGTCGGCGCCGATTCGCGCCAGGATCGCCTGCACGGCGTCGGCGTGCAGCAGCGCCGGCTCACCGCTGTCGAGCAGCACCTCGGCCAGCAGCGGCGCGCTGAACGCGCGCGCGCGTTCGAGCAGCGACGCGGCTTCGTCGTCGGCCTGCGCCGGCGCTTGTGGCGGGGAGGACGCGGGCTGGTTCATCGTGGGGTGCGGCGTGCCGGACTCAGGCATCCGGGACATGACGGTGCAGGAAGCTCGCCACCGCCTCGATCTGCGGCGCACTGGTCAGCGTCGGCGCGTGGCCCACCCCGGGCCACTCGATCAGTTCGGCCCGCGGGCCGCGTGCGCGCATGGCCTGCGCGGTGCCGGCGCTGAGGATGTCCGATTGTGCGCCGCGCAGCAGCAGCGTGGGCGCCTGCACGGCGTCGTAGGCGGCCCACATCGCCTGCTCGCCCGCGGCCAGCAGCGACGCCGCCTGCGGGTCGGCGAGTTGGGCGAAGGATTGCATGATCCCGGGGTCGTAGTGCAGCATCAGGCTGCCGTCCGGCTGTTCGAGCAACATCGGGCGGCAAAGTTCCAGCCACTCGTCGCGCGTGTGCTCGCCGAAACCCTCGGAGACCGTGCGCAGGTAGTCGGCCGCCTCGTCCAGCGAGTCGAAGCGCATGCGCCTGCCCAGTCCGGAGCCGATGCGTCGCAGGCCGTCCTCGGCGATCGCGGGGCCGATGTCGTTGAGCACCAGCGCGCACAGCGGATTGTCCCGCAGTCCGCCCAGGGCCATGCCGATCAGCCCGCCCATCGAGGTGCCGACCCAGCCGACGCGGCTGGCGCGCAGCCGCGCCAGCAGGCTGACCATGTCGGAGACGTACTGGCCGACCTGGTACTGCTGCGGCTCCAGCCACTGCGAGCGCCCGCGACCGGCCACGTCCGGGCAGGCCACCCGAAAACGCGGGCTCAGCGCGCGCGCCAGGCGGTCGAAATCGCGCCCCTGGCGCGACAGGCCGTGCACGCACACCACCACCTCCGGATTGTCGGGTTCGCCCCATTCCCAGTAGGCCATGCGGTGCAGCCCGCCGGGATGCAGGCATGCGACGGATTCGAGTCGGGGTTCGCGGGGGTCGGTCATGGCGGCGTGGCGGGGCCAGCAGGTACGATGCAACGGTTGCATCTTAGGCCGCGCACCATCGCCGGTGACGCGCGGCCGCCCCACCCGAGGTTCGCGCGTCCATGCTTTCCACCCCGTACGAAGACCTGCTGCGCCAGGTGCTGCGCGAAGGCGCCGACAAGTCCGACCGCACCGGAACCGGCACGCGCAGCCACTTCGGCGCCCAGTTGCGCTTCGATCTGCGGGAAGGCTTCCCGCTGGTGACCACGAAGAAGGTGCATTTCAAGAGCATCGTGGTCGAATTGCTGTGGTTCCTGCGCGGCGAAAGCAACGTGGCGTGGCTGCACGAGCACGGCGTCAGCATCTGGGATGAATGGGCCGACGCGCAGGGCGAGCTCGGCCCCGTGTACGGCGTGCAATGGCGCTCGTGGCCGGCCCCCGATGGTTCGCGCATCGACCAGATCACGCAGCTGCTCGACGGGCTGCGGCGCAACCCCGATTCGCGGCGCCACCTGGTGAGCGCGTGGAACGTCGCCGACATCCCGCGCATGGCACTGCCGCCATGTCACACGCTGTTCCAGTTCTACGTCAGCCCGGCGCAGCCGGGTCGGCCGGCGCGCCTGAGCTGCCAGCTGTACCAGCGCAGCGCCGACCTGTTCCTCGGGGTTCCGTTCAACATCGCCAGCTACAGCCTGCTGACCCACATGGTGGCCGAGCAGTGCGGCTTCGAGCTCGGCGAGTTCATCTGGACCGGCGGCGACTGCCACATCTACCACAATCATTTCGAGCAGGTGCGCCTGCAGCTGTCGCGCCCGCCCTACGCGCCGCCGCGCCTGCGGCTGCTGCGCAACCCGGCTTCGCTGTTCGACTACCAGCCCGGGGACTTCGAGCTCGTCGACTACCAGCACCACCCGGCGATCAAGGCGCCGGTGGCGGTCTGAGAAGCTTCCCCGCTCCCCGGCCCTTTCCCGCGCATCCATCCCGCCGAGTCGCAGATGCCCATGCCCAGCCCCACGCGAATCAGCCTGATCGCCGCCGTCGCGCGCAATGCCGTGATCGGCCGCGACAACGCCCTGATCTGGCATATCCCGGCCGATCTGGCGCACTTCAAGAAGATCACCCACGGCCATCCGATCCTGATGGGGCGCAACACCTGGGAATCCATCGGTCGCGCGCTTCCAGGTCGCCGCAACATCGTGATCACGCGCCAGGAGCGCTACGCCGCGCCCGGCGCGGAGACCGCGGCGTCGCTGACGCAGGCGCTGGAGCTTTGCGCCGAGGCGCCGGAAGTGTTCGTGATCGGAGGCGCCCAGGTGTACGCCGAGGCGCTGCCGCTGGCCCAGCGCCTGTGGCTGACCGAGATCGACGCGGCCACCGACGGCCATGTGCGCTTTCCGGACTGGCCGCGCGAGGCCTTCGAGCAGGTCAGTCGCGAGCACCACGACGCCCAGGGAAAGCTGCCGGCCTTCGATTTCGTGCTGTACGAGCGACGCGGCCGCACCTGAGCAGCGACGAGCGGCTGCGCGGCCGCCCCGCCTCAGCTGCCGGCCACCGTCATCGATTCCACCAGGATGGAACCGGTGCGCCGGCTGCCGCTGACGTGCACGTCGGCGCCCACCGCGCGGATACCCAGCAGCATGTCACGCAGGTTGCCGGCGACGGTGATTTCGTGCACCGGGTGCGCGATGCGCCCGCCCTCGACCCAGAAGCCCATCGCGCCGCGCGAATAGTCCCCGGTCACGTAGTTGATGCCGTGGCCGATCAGTTCGATCACGAACAGTCCGCGGTCGAGCTTGCGCAGCATCTGCGGGAGGTCATCGCCGGCGTGCGTGAGCCGGCTGCTGAGGTTCAGGTTGTGCGAGCCGCCCGCGTTGCCGGTGGTCGGCATGCCCAGCTTGCGGCCCGAGTAGGTGGACAGGAAATAGCCCTCCAGCACCCCGCCGCGCACCACGCGGCGCCGACGCGTGCGCACCCCTTCGTCGTCGAAGGGCGCGCTGCCCATGCCGTCGGGCAGCGCCGGATCCTCCAGCAGGTCCAGATGCGGGGCCATCACGGGCTTGCCGAGATGGTCGAGCAGGAACGAGGCCTTGCGGTACAGCGTGCCGCCGCTGGCCGCGTGCACCAGCGAGCCCAGCAGGCCGGCGGCCAGCGGCGCCTCGAACAGCACCGGGTACTGGCCGGTGGGTATCTTGCGTGCGCGCAGGCGCGCCAGCGAGCGCTCGGCCGCATAGCGCCCCAGCGCCTCCGGCGGGGCCAGTTGCGATGCGTCGCGCCGGCTGCTCCACCAGTAGTCGCGCTGCATGTCGTCGCCGCGCCCGGCGATCGGCACGCATGACAGGCTGTGGCGGCTGGTGGCGTAGCCATTGCTGAAGCCGCGCGAGTTGGCCAGCACGAAGTGCATGTGCTGGGCCGACACCGAGGCGCCCTCGCTGTTGCGGATGCGCCGGTCGGTGGCGAAGGCGGCGTCCTCGGCACGCCGCGCCAGTTCCACCGCCTGTTCGACGCTGGGCTCCCAGGGGTGGTACAGGCCGGGGTCGCGCGCGCGCATCGCCAGCAATTCGGGCTCGGGCAGGCCGGCGCAATCGTCCTCGGCGGTGTAGCGCGCGATGTCGAAGGCGGCGCGCGCCGTGCTGCGCAGGGCCTGCGCGGAAAAGTCCGAGGTGCTGGCGTGGCCGCGCCGGCGGCCGGCGTAGACCGTGATGTCCAGCGCCTTGTCGGTGTTGTGCTCGACCTGCTCGACGCGCCCCAGACGCACGTTGACGCTCAGCCCCTGGCCTTCGGAGACCTCGACCGCCGCGTCGGTGGCGCCGGCCTCGCGGGCCTCGCGCAGCGCGCGCTCGGCGAGTTCCTGGAAATCGGATTTGCTGTATGCGAAATGAGCCACGGAGTACCTGGAGATGCTGGACGGGAAGGGAGGCGGCGCGCCGGCGGCGGTCCGCGGACCGATAATACCGGCCGATGAAATCGCCGACCTTCCCACCGCACGATGCATCGGCCGCGGCCGATGCCGGCACGCACGACGACCAGACCCCCGCGAGCAAGAGCCAGCGCAAGCGCGAGATGCTCGAACTGCAGCAGCTCGGCGAGAGCCTGGCGCGGCTGCCGCGCCAGCGCATCGACCTGCTGGACGTGCCGGACACGTTGCGCCAGGCGCTGCGCGAATGGTCGCAGCTGCGCAGCTTCGAGGCGCGGCGCCGGCATGCCCAGTACATCGGCAAGCTGATGCGCCGGGTCGATGCGCAGCCGCTGCGCCAGGCGCTGCTCGACGCCACCGGCGACAGCCGCGCCGCGGTGGCGCGCATGCACGCGCTGGAGGACTGGCGCGAGCGCCTGCTCGCCGACGACGAGGCGCTGACCGAACTGCTGCGCGAGCACCCGCAGGCGCCCGCGCAGCCGCTGCGCCAATGCATCCGCGCCGCCCGCGCCGAACGCGCGGCGGCGCGACCGCCGCGCCATTTCCGCGCGCTGTACCAGCAACTCAAGGACATCCTGGAACACGAAGAACATGGCCACGACGACTCCCCCGGCGCGTGAGGCGCCTGCATCCGCGGCCGCCGAGGCGGTGCACATCGGGCTGGTCTCGATCAGCGACCGCGCCTCCAGCGGCGTATACGCCGACCAGGGCCTGCCCTCGCTGCGCGAATGGCTGCAGCGCGCGCTGCGCAACCCCCTGCGCTTCAGCGAGCGTCTGATCCCGGACGAGCGCGCCGGAATTGCCGAGGCGCTGCGCGAACTCGTCGATCGCGAAGGCTGCGACCTGGTGCTGACCACCGGCGGCACGGGGCCGGCGCCGCGCGACCTGACCCCGGAGGCGACGATGGACGTGGCCGAGCGGGTGCTGCCGGGTTTCGGCGAGGAGATGCGTCGCATCAGCCTGCATTTCGTGCCCACGGCGATCCTGTCGCGCCAGCTCGCGGTGGTCCGCGGCAAGTCGCTGATCCTCAACCTGCCGGGACAGCCCAAGTCGATCCGCGAAACCCTCGAGGGGCTGC
Source organism: Pseudomonadota bacterium (assembly GCA_021792835.1). GTDB lineage: Bacteria > Pseudomonadota > Gammaproteobacteria > Burkholderiales > Burkholderiaceae_C > Thiomonas_A. The sequence goes on along the minus strand of JAJYTY010000096.1, from coordinate 2,792 downwards.
GCGACGCCGACGGACGCCTGAGCGTCAAGGGTGTGTTCGCCGCGGTACCGTACTGCGTCGACCTGATCGGCGGCCCCTACCTGGAGACGGACCCCGAGGTGTGCCCGGCCTTCCGCCCGAAGTCGGCGCAGCGCCCCGCGCGCGCCTGAAGCCCCGATCGGGGGCGAGCCGGCCCCGCCCGCCCGCCCCTGCGGGCGCATCGTGCCGGCAGGCTCAGAGCAGTCGCAGCAGCTGCAGCGGTTGTTCGAGCACGTGGTGGGCGCCCCAGGCACGCGCGGCCTCTTCGCCGCCGTAGCCATAGGCGGCCGCGCCGGCGTCCATGCCGGCGGCCAGCGCCGCCTGCACGTCGCGCAGGTCGTCGCCGAGGTACAGGCAGGCGGCAGGGTCGATGCCGAGTTGCGCGGCCGCGTGGAGCAGCGGGTCGGGTGCGGGCTTGGCGCGCGCCGCGGTATCGCCACTGACCACGCAGCCGGGAGCCTGCCCCAGGTCCAGCTGGCGCAGCAGCGCCTGCGTGTAGCGGCCCAGCTTGTTGGTCACGATGCCCCAGGGGATCGCTCGCTGGCTCAGCTCCCGCAGCAGCTGCGGCACGCCGTCGAAGGGGCGGCTGTGCACGCAGATCGCGGACTCGTAGTTGGCGAGGAATTCATCGCGCAGCGCGGCCCAGTCCGGGTCCTGCGGCTGCGCGCCCAGCCCCACCTGCAGCAGGCCGCGCGCGCCGTGCGAGGCCATCGGGCGCAGCTGCTGCAGCGGCAGTTCCGCGAGTCCGCGCCCGCGTCGCATGCGATTGAGCGCCTCGGCCAGGTCGGGCGCGGTGTCGGCCAGCGTGCCGTCGAGATCGAACAGCACGCTGCGGTACGGCGCGCGCGAAGCCGGCGTCGCGGCCGGCGCCCCGGCACCGGCCTGCGTGGCGGCGCTCATGCCAGCTCGCGCCGACAGGCGAGAAAGTAGTTCACGTCGACGCGCCCGCCCATGCGCCAGCCGCCGTGCAGCAGGTCGGGCTCGAGTCCGCGAAGCTCCACCGCGTCGAGCCCTGCCGAGCGCGCCCAGGCGGCGAGCTCGCTGGGGCGGATGAAGCGCGCGTACTCGTGGGTTCCGCGCGCCAGCAGCCCCAGCAGGTATTCGGCGCCGACGATGGCCAGTGCGAAGGACTTCAGGTTGCGGTTGATGGTCGAGAAGAACACCCAGCCGCCGGGTCGCACCAGCCGGGCCGCCGAGCGCACCACCGAAGCCGGATCGGGAACATGTTCCAGCATTTCCATGCAGCAGACCACGTCGAAGCTGCCGGGGCGCTCGCCCGCCAGCTGCTCGGCGCTGGTCAACTCGTAGTTCACGCCGAGCCCGGCTTCCATCGCATGCATGCGCGCCACCTTCAGCGCGCGCTCGGCGAGGTCGATCCCGGTGACCTGCGCGCCGCGCGCGGCCAGCGACTCGGACAGGATGCCCCCGCCGCACCCGATGTCCAGCACCTGGCGCCCGGCCAGCGCGGCGTGCGACGCGATCCACTGCAGTCGCAGCGGATTGATGTCGTGCAGGGGCTTGAACTCGCCTTCGAGGTCCCACCAGCGGTGCGCTGCGTCGGCGAATTTGTTCAGTTCGGCGGAGTCGGAGTTGGTCTGCATGGTCGCGGGCCGCGCATCGGCGTGGGCGGCTGGTTCGTCAAGCGGCGGCGGCACGCGGCTGACGCCTGCCCGACGCCATTGTGGCACCGTTGGCGGCCGGGCATGCGCGCGGCGGCGCAACAAAAAGCCCCGCCGAGGCGGGGCTGCACGGGCCGCGACCTGCGCGACCCGGTGGTCCGGCTGAGGCAAACCTTACTGTTGGGATTGCTCCGCAGGCTGCTTCATCACCGTGTGGTTGCCGACGATCTCGACCACCGCGCGGCGGTTCGGAGCCTGGCAGGCCACGCGCTGCTTGAAGCTGCCGTGGCAGCTCTTCGGATCGACGCGGAAATCCGTCTTGCCCTTGCCTTCGATGTAGATCTCGTCGGCCGGGATCCCCTGGCTGACCAGGTAGTTCTTCACCGCCAGCGCGCGACGCTGCGACAGCTTCAGGTTGTACGCGACGCTGCCGAAGCTGTCGGTGTAGCCGGTGGAGATGATGGTCTCGACGTTGATGCCCTTGATCTTCTGCGCCAGTTCATCGAGCGCCTGCTTGCCGGCCGGGCGCAGCACCGCCTTGTCGAACTGGAAGAAGGTGTCGGCCGAGTAGGTGACCTTCTCGCTGGTCGGGACCGGAGCCGGAGCGGGCATCGGAGCCGGGGCCGGCTGGGCTTCGGGGGCCGGAGCCGGGGCGGGAGCGGGGGCCTGCGCGACGATCGCGCCGTCGCAGCCCTGCATGGCCGTTGCGGGGGTCCAGAAGCCGTCGCGCCAGCACAGGTTGTTGGCGCCGTCCTTCCACGCCGCGCCGTAGGGGTTGGTCCAGTTGTTGACGGTCGTCGAGCTCTGCGCGAAGGCCGCGCTGCCGGAGACGGCCAGGGCCGCCGCGACCAGGATTTTTCCGAGGGTGTGGGCTTTGATCATGTTCTTCCTCTCCAAAGTGTGAACCACCTGCGTATCGTAACCGGGGCCGATTGCGCAAGCGAGGGAGAACCCCGAATTCTCAGGTGGACTTTAACGCTATCACGTACCAATTTTGCCACACAATAGCCTGCGCGCGCGCGGCAGCCGGCATGGACATCGCGGCCCGCCGCGCATCGCCGCGGCGCGCAGGCGCCGCGCGGCGGTCGCCACCGGGCGCGCTGCTACCATGGAACGCTTGATTTTCGACCGCGCACGCCCGGCCCGGCCGGCGCT
>JAJYTY010000095.1 GCA_021792835.1 Pseudomonadota bacterium | reverse complement strand
CGGCGCACATGCTGGCTGACGGTGGACTGGGTCAGCCCCAGGCGCTTGCCGGCCTCGGTGAAGTGGCGCATCTGCGCCACCGCGACGAAGGTGCGCAGCAGCAGCGGGTCGAAAGGCGGGCTTCGGTCATCAAGCTTCATGATGACTGATATTTTGGTGATTCGTCTTGTAAATTACAAGCTCCGGCGGGAAGATTCCAGGGTCGTCTTACCCCAGGAGTTCCCATGTCCGCAGTTCCGCCGCCGGCCCGCTTCAGGTTCGACCCCTATATCGGCATGATCCTGGGCATGGTGGCGCTGGCCTCGGTGCTGCCCTGTCGCGGCGACGCGGCCGTGGCGATGGGCCACCTGACCAACGGGGTGATCGCGCTGCTGTTCTTCCTCTATGGCGCGCGCCTGTCGCGCGACGCCGTGGTGGCCGGGATGACCCACTGGCGACTGCAGTTGCTGGTGTTCGCCAGCACCTTCGTGCTGTTCCCGCTGTTCGGGCTGGGGCTGAGCTGGCTGGCGCGCGACCTGCTGGCGGCGCCGCTGGTGCTGGGGCTGATGTTCGTGTCCATGCTGCCGTCGACCATCCAGTCGTCGATCGTGTTCACGTCGATCGGCGGCGGCAACGTGCCGGCGGCGGTGTGCAGCGCGTCGCTGTCGAACCTGCTCGGCATCGTCATCACGCCGATGCTGGTCGGGCTGATGCTGAGCTCGCACGGGCACGGCTTTTCCCTGCACGCGGTGGAGGCCATCACACGCCAGTTGTTCCTGCCCTTCGTCGCCGGGCAGTTGCTGCGTCCGTGGATCGCCGGCTGGATGCAGCGCCACCGCCGCGTGCTCGGGCTGGTCGACCGCAGCTCGATCCTGTTGGTCGTCTACACCGCGTTCTCCGCAAGCGTGGTGCACGGGTTGTGGCACCAGCTGGGCATCGGCGCGCTGCTGCTGGTGCTGGGGCTGGACGCCGTGCTGCTGGCCGCGGTGCTGGTGTCGACCACGCTGCTGAGCCGGCGCCTGGGCTTTGCGCGCAGCGACGAGGTCAGCATCGTGTTCTGCGGCTCCAAGAAGAGCCTGGCCAGCGGCCTGCCGATGGCCAACATCCTGTTCGCCGGGCGTTCGGTGGGACTGATCGTGTTGCCGCTGATGCTGTTCCACCAGATCCAGCTGATGGCCTGCGCGGTGCTCGCGCAGCGCTATGCACGCAGCACCGCGGCCGGCGCCGCGGTGCCGGCAGGCGCACCCGTGTCCGCCGCCGCGCGCAACGCCTAGGTGCGCTGCGCCAGCAGTTGCAGCAACTGCCCGGTGTCGCCGGTTTCGCCCAGGCGGGAGAAGATGCGCTGCAGGCTGTTGGCGTGGGCGTCGGCGTCGAGGTCAGTCATCGCGTCGGCCACCAGCGCGACATTGAAGCCGAGTTCGTGCGCCTGGCGCGCGGTGGACTCGACGCCGATGCTGGTGGCGACCCCGCACAGCACGACCTGCGTGACTTCGCACAGGCGCAGGTAGTCGGCCAGGTCGGTGCCGGTGAACGCGCCCCAGGTGCGCTTGGTCACGCGGTGGTCGCGCGGCTGCGCGTCGAGTTCGGGCAGCAGCTCGGCCCAGTCGGGGCTCTGCGAAGTGTTGCGGCGCGCGCGCTCGCTGCGCCCGGGGGCGGTGCCGGCGACGTTGACGAGCACGACGGGCAGGCCGCGCGCACGGAAGGCCGCGGCCAGCCGCGCGGCGTTGTCGACCACCCGCTGCATCGGGTGCGCGGTCGGCAGCGCGGCGATTCCGCGTTGCAGGTCGACGACGATCAGCGCGGATCGAGGGTCCAGGGTATTCAGGGGCATGGTGCGGTCGGAGCAAACGTGTGCCCGGCAAGTCTAGTGCGACAGCGCCGCCCGCGCCGACTCGCAGCCCCAAGGAAAACGGGGCCGCGGCATGGCCGCGGCCCCGATGCTGCGGCCAGGCGGCCGCCGGGTCACTGGAAGGAGTAGATGTACTCGGCGTAGATCGCGCTCACCGACACCGACGGGTTCTGCTCGTTCCACGGCAGCACGGCGGTGGGCGTGTAGCCCATGGTCTGCGCCAGGTACATGTAGTCGTTGGTGTCGAAGCGGGCGAACAGGTAGCCCATCTCCACCTTGCTCTTCTTGTCGAGCTGGTAGGTACCGGTCAGGGTCAGGCGCGTGATCTTGGTCTTGATGTCCGGCACCGTGCCGCAGGTGTAGCCGGCGGTGCTGGGCGACGAGCACACGCCGATCACGGTGGCCGCGTTCACGCCGGGCTGCACCGCCGTCGAGTAGGTGGTCGTGTCGACCGAGTACGAGACGTCGGCGCCCAGGGTCAGCTTGTTGTCCATCAGCCCGCGCTGCTTGTAGCTCGCGCCCAGCGTGACCGCCTGATCCTTGAGGTTGGTGATCCAGTCGAAGGGGTAGGACACCCGCGTGCCGCCCACGACTACGCGCTGCGAGCCGGCCGACAGGGTGCCGGTCGTGCGATGCTGCCAGGTCGCGTAGGCGCTGGCCGTCGAGTTGCCGGCGAACTGGTAGTCCGCCTGCAGGTCGACGGTGGCGTCGTGGCCGCTTTGCCGCCCCAGCGTCGAGTCACCGTACTGGTCGTTGCCGAAGCTGCCGTCGAGGCTGAGGTTCAGCGCGCTCGTGGGCATCCAGGTCGCGCCGAAGTGGGCCTGTTCCTGCTTGCGCGACGCGTCGAAGAACGCCACCCATCCCGGCTTGTCGTTCTCGCCGCTGCTGACCGCGGTGATCGGGTTGTAGTAGTACGGATTGAGCGTGGCCTTGCGGTTGGCGTACTTCACGCCGGCGCGCAGGTTGATGTCGGAGCTCGGGCGCAGGAAGTAGTCCAGCTTGGCGCTGTTCTCCTTGCTGTCGGGTACCGCGGCGCAGCCGGTGGGGCTGTAGGTGTTGCCGTCGGCCGCGACGATCTGGTCGGAGAGGTAGGCTGTGCTGTCGCACCAGCGCTCGATCTTCTCGTTCTGCAGCCCCAGGTGCAGGCGCTGGCCAGGCAGGAAGCGCCAGTCGGCCGACGCCTGGGTCTGCAGATGGCTGTTGCTCATCGGGATGTTGTAGACGCTGAACCAATCGTCGTTGATGTTGCTGCTATCGGGGGCCTGGAAGTTGTACAGGTACGACGGCGTCTGGTTGTCGCGCTTGCTGTAGATCATTCCGGCCGCAAGCGTCAGGTGCTGCGTCGTCTGGTTGGTCAGGCGCCAGTTGGCGTGCTGATTGACAACCAGGCCGTCAAGCGACGTCGCCGGGAGCGGGCCGAGGGTGATCGCGCTGGCGCTCGAGGTGCCGATCTCCGCCGGCTCGTAGGCGTACGACATGTTCTGGGTGTTGCGTCCGTACGTGTACCCGCCGACCAGCAGCGTCTTGGGCGTGAGGTGATAGCCGCCGCTGAACTGCATCTCGTTGTCGGTGTTGCTCGGTGGCAGCGACTCGAGGTTCATCGGGTAGAGGGTTCCCGGCGCCGCGCCCGTGGTGACTCCGTTCTGGTAGATGTTCGGGAACCAGACCGCGCTGTAGTCGTCGTGGAACATCGACCCGTAGTAGGCCCCGGTGAAGAAGCCCTTTTCTCCTGCCCAGTTCAGGGCCAGCGTGAAGTTGTTGGTCCTGTACTGGGTCGGATAAGGCAGTCCCAGAAGCCGCTGTCCTGCGGGATCGCCGATCACCGTCTGGCCCGCGATCTGGCCGGCGGTGGTAGGCGAGTTGGTCACCGCATCGCTGATGGCCGAGGCCAGGATGGCTCCGCTTTCGCGAATGTTGGTCCAGTGGAAGGTCACGTTCCAGCCCAGCTTGAGCTGATGGCTCGCGTCGAACTGGGTCGTGTTGCGTTGCACGTACAGGTGGTCGGTGTGGAAGAACTGCCGCTGGTCGGCTGTCAGCCCCTGCGTGCCGACACCGCTCGGGCTGACGTAGCCGAAGGTTGACGGCATCGTGAACACATTGCCGCCGGGGCTACCGACCAAAGGGGTCTGGAAGCTTCCCGGATTGGTGGTCAGCGAGTCGCCGCCGTAGTTGCGCAGCTGGTCGAAGCTCAGGCCCAGGCTCCAGGTGCCCTGGTTGGCGATGCCCCCGGACAGCGACCGCGAGGTCGTCCCCAGGTTGTTGCCCTGCACGAACCAGGTGTTCGCGCCGGGCTGCTGGCCGTAGCCGTTGCCGCCGCGCAGGCTGAAATCGCCCAGCAGGGTCGGGCCCGAGTTCTCCAGTCCGTTGTATTGCCCGAACAGGTCCGAGCTCTTGTTGAGGTAGATGCCTCCGACGCCGATCGTGTTGGTCGGCTGGATCAGTGCCTGCAGGGCACTGTCGGCCATCGCCGCCGGGGCGACGGAGGCCACGGCGAGGGTTGCAAGGGCGGCGCGCAAGGCAACGGTCAGAGGCCGGGCGCGCAGCACGCTGTTGCGGTGTTCCATCTCGTGCTCCTTGAGTCGATCTCTAGCGATGCAGGAAGGCGCCGGCCGGGTTGTTCGAGCCGTGGACCATGATGTGGCAGTTCAGGCAGCCTTCGCCCACTCCGCCGTCGGCGGGGCTTCCCGGGATGGCGCTGAATCCGGTCGCGGTGGACGGTCCGGCAACTCCGGGGCCGAACATGGTGGCGCTCTGGTGCGGGCCGTCATGGCACTCTTCGCACAGGAAGGGCGGACGAGCCTTCAGCAGCGGCGCGATGTTCGAGCCGTGCGGGTTGTGGCAGTTGGTGCAGTTCTCGGTGACCGGCTCGTGTTCCCACAGGAACGGCCCGCGCTTGTCGGCATGGCAGGTCCAGCAGGTCTCGTTGATGGTCGCCTTCTTCATCAGGAAGGGACCGACCGAGCCGTGCGGATTGTGGCAATCCGAGCACATCATCTTGCCCTCGGGGACCGGGTGGTGCGAGATCTTCATGAAGTCCGCGCGCCGGTCCTTGTGGCACGTGTAGCAGACGGTCTGCTGCAGGCCCTTGGTGCGGACCGGGTCGACCGCGGCGTGCACCTTGTGGCAGTCGTTGCAGGCCAGGCCGTTGACCTGGTGCGGGCTGCCGTCCCAGTGCGTGCGCTGGGTTCCGGAGTGGCAGGCCAGGCAGGCCTCGGCACGGTTGCTCGCGGTGGATTCGGGGTAGGGGCCGTGGCGGTTGAACACCACGTCCGGCGGCGCGATCTTGCCGTTGACCTCTCCGCGCAGGTGCGCCAGGCTCGGGCCGTGGCAGCTTTCGCAGGTGGGAGTGCGCGGGTCGCCGGTGACTCCCATCGGGGTCTGGAAGAAGGCCAGCACCGGCTTGGATTCGTTCTCGTCGTGGCAGCGCGTGCACTTGGCGTCCTGCGCCAGGTGCTCCCTGGAACTCTGCGCTGCCGAGACGGGGGCTTGCTGCGAGGCGCCCAGCGCCGGCAGCCGGATGGGGTCGGCGGCATGCGCCGCGACGCCCCAGCTGCCGAGCAGGACCGCGGCAGCCACGATGAATTTCTGGGTGATCTGCACCTTGTGCTCCCTTGGGTCGGTCGATGGGATGGCGGGCTGCGGCCTTACTTCTTCAGGCTCAGGATCCAGTCGGCGATCTGGTCCAGTTCGGCCTGGCTCAGCGACGGGTTGGGCGGCATCGGGGTTCCCTTGACCCCGGCGTGCACGTCCTGGTCGAGGGCCTTCTCGGCCTTGTCCTCGCCCATGGCGGAGAACTTCGCGGCCAGCGAGGTGAAGCTCGGGCCGATCTTGGTGCCCTCGATGGCGTGGCAGGTGAAGCAGGCGTGCTGCTGCACCAGGGCCTTGCCGGCGGAGACGTCCTTGGCCTCGCCCGCGTGCGCCGCGGGAACGGCGAGGGCGATAGCTGCGAAGGCGGCGAGGGCGTGGAGTTTGAGTGGCTTCATGATGGGCATCCCGATGCGAGGAATCGCGTGCGTGGCGGCGCCGCGCGCCGCCGGTGGTTCATGCAGGTCATTCTTCTTGGGGATAACCCGGGTACGCCATCGGCGCAGGCTCAAAATGAGCATCGGAAAATTCCGACCCCGCATCGGAATCGGCGCGCGTGCCGGGCACGGCTGCGCCGCGCGCGGCGGCGCGCCGGAGTTCCGTGGAGCCTGGGGGAAAGTGGTGAAGCGCGAGGGCGTGAAGCCCTGAGACTCAGTCCATCGTGGCGTCGGCCAGCCCGTGCTGCAGCGCGTAGCGGACCAGGTCGACGTCGTGGTCGGCACCCATCTTCTCGAGGATGTGCGACTTGTGGGTGCTGATGGTCTTCACGCTCAGACGCAGTTCGGCGGCGATGTCGGTCAGGCTGCGTCCGTCGACGATGCGCTGGAAGATCTCGAACTCGCGATTCGACAGCAGGGTGTGCGCGGGCACGTCACGCGGGCGCGACACGTCCGTTGCCAGCAGCTCGGCCAGCTTGGCGCTGACGTACACCCCGCCGCGGGCGACCTTGCGGATCGCCGACAGCAGCACGTCGCCGTCGACCTCCTTGGTCAGGTAGCCCGAGGCCCCGGCGCGCATCGCGCGCACCGCGTACTGCTCCTCCTGGTGCATCGTGAACACCAGGATCGGCAGGTGCGGGCGCTCGGCCTTGACCAGCCGGATCAGCTCCAGGCCGTTGCGACCCGGCATCGACAGGTCCAGGATCAGCAGGTCCCAGTCGCGCTGCCGCACCAGGCCGAGCAGTGCGTGGCCGTTGTCGGCCTCGCCGGCGCAGCGCAGGTCGTCGGTGTCGTCGAGGATGTTGCGCAGGCCGTTGCGGATGATGGCGTGATCGTCGGCCAGCAGGACTTCGTGGCGGTTCATGTCGGGACTCCTTCGACTGCGGTGTCATGCAGGGGCATGTCCAGTTCGACCTCGGTGCCCCCGCCCTGCGCGGGAGCGATATGCAGGCTGGCACCCAGCGCGGCGGCGCGCTCGCGCATGCTCAGCAGTCCGACCCCGGAGCCGATGCGCCGCGGGTCGATTCCGCAGCCGTTGTCGCGCACCTTCAGGCGCAGCCGGCCGTCGGCCTCGAGCAGTTCGATGCGCACCCGCGTGGCGCCGGCGTGGCGCGCGATGTTGGTCAGGGATTCCTGCACGATGCGGAACAGCCCGGTGGACATCGCGTCGGTGCGCACATGGTGGGCGGCGTCGAGCCGCAGCTGCACCTCGATGCCGCTGCGCCGCCCGAATTCCCCCGCCAGCCAGCTCAGCGCTTCGCCGAAGCTGAGGTCGTCGAGCATGCGCGGACGCAGCTCGGTGGAGATGCGCCGTACCGAGCTCATCGCGCCGTCGAGCAGTTGGCGCATCGACTCGAAGGTCTGCGGCGTGAGCTGGCGGCCGTCGCGCGAGCGTGCGATCAGGCGCGACAGGTCGAGCTTGATCCCGGTGAGCAACTGCCCGAGCTCGTCGTGCAGTTCGCGCGAGATGCGTGCACGCTCCTCCTCGCGCACCGTCTGCTGGGCCGTGGACAGACGCCGCAACTCGCGGTTCATCTGCTCGAGTTCGGCCTGGCGCCGTCGTCGCTCGGTGACGTCGCGCAGCACCGCGGTGAACTGCACGGCGCCGTCGATGCGGGTCTGCGACACCGCCGACTCCACCGGGAACTCGGTGCCGTCGGCGCGTCGGCCCACCACCTCGCGGCTCGGCGCCATGTCCATGGAGGTGAGCGCCGACTGCGCGAAGCCGCGCATATGCTCGGTGTGGACCTTCTGCAGGCGCGGCGGGATCAGCAGGTCCAGCGGCTTGCCCAGGGCCTCGCCGGCAGGGATGCCGAACATGCGTTCGGCAGCCGGGTTGAACATGATGATGCGGTGCTGTTCGTCGACCGACACCATGGCGTCCATCACCGAGTCGATGGTGCGCCGGTAGCGGTCGTCGGCCTCGCGCAGCGCCTGGTCGAGCGCCTGCTCGCGCTGCAGCTCGTAGCCGAGCAGCAGGGCCGCCGTGCCGAGAAAGCCGCACACCAGCAACGCGCCCAGCGCGATCGGCGCGGCGACCTCGCGCCATGACGCCAGGGTCGCGGCGCGGGTCTGTTCCACCCCGACCAGCAGCGGCAGGCCGGGCACCCTGGCCAGGCTCAGCAACTGGTCGCCGTCGCCGCGCAGCACGTCGGCGTGCAGCAGCGCACCGGGGGCCGGCAGGCGCAGCCCCGCGAGTTCGGGCGCGGGCTGGTCGAGCAGGAAGTCGCGTCGCGGCAGGCTGGCCAGCAGCCTGCCGTCGTCGAGGTACAGCGCGACCGGGCGCCCGAAGTCCTGCAGCACGTAGCGAACCAGCGACTCCAACTGGTCGCGCTCGATTCCCGCCACCAGCACCCCCCGCAGCGAGCCGTCGGGGTTGCGCAGCGCGCGTGCCAGGTGCAGGGTCCACACCGCGCTGATGCGGCTGCTGACCGGGCCGCCGATGTACAGACCGTGGGCATGGCCGCGTGCGAAGGCCTCGAAGTAGCCCCGGTCCGCCACCGAGATCGCCGGCGTCGGGAACTCGCGGGTGCTGTTCACCACCAGGCCCTGCCGATCGGCGATGAACAGGTTGCCGCGCTGCCCGAGGCCGTGGGCGTGCGCGGCCAGCAGCAGGTGCACCGGCAGGCTGTCCAGCCCGAGGCGGCCGATGAAGGAGGAGTCCAGGCGGTCGGCGACGCTGCGCAGGGTGGCGTCGCTGCGCGCGAAGTTCTGCGCCGTCTGCTCCGCAAGCAGGCGCGTCAGCGTGTCGGTGCGCTGCGCGTCGCGCGTGAGCGCGCGTTCGCGCAGCCCCCACAACAGGGCCAGCACGGACACCGAAACCGCGACGATGGTCAGCACCGCGAACAGGCCGACCACCCGTACGGGCTGAATTCGCATCGACATCTTGACCGGGCGCATCGACAGCGCCGACGAGGACTTCCCGCGACGATCGTAGGGGGCCGCCAGGGTCGGTCGGCTTGCGTTCGATCAAGCCGAAACGCAATCCGACACTGTGTTGTGTTGTTTTTGTAGGAATGTGTATTTGCTTGATTCGGAGCAAAGGGGTCGGGTTTCCCCCTGCATATCGTTCAGGCCAGATGTCAACGGGGCGCCCGGGCCCGCAGCTCGGGCGCACTCAAGAAGCTTGCCATGAACGACACACACGAGCACGAACTGCGAGCCACCGCGCTGAGCTGCCGCCGCGGCAGCCGCGAATTGTTCGCGGGCCTGGACTTCAGCCTGCGATCCGGCCAGTGGCTGCACGTGCGCGGAGCCAACGGCGCGGGCAAGACCAGCCTGCTGCGCCTGCTGACCGGACTGGCGCGCCCCTACGCGGGCAGGGTCGAGTGGAATGGCGTGGAGTTGGCGCGCGCTGGGGAGGACTACCGAGGCGCGCTGGCCTACTTCGGCCACCGCCACGCCGTCAAGGACGACCTGAGCGCGCTGGAGAACCTGCGCCTGGCCGCGGCACTCGACGGACGCGCGCTGGAGCCGCGTGCCGGCTGTGCCGCGCTGTGGCGCGTGGGACTGCGCGGGCGCGAGTCCCTGCCCATGCGCGTGCTGTCGCAGGGCCAGCGCAGGCGCGCGCTGCTGGCGCGGGTGCTGGTTCGGGGCGCCCGGTTGTGGATCCTCGACGAACCCTTCGCCGCGCTCGACTCCGACGGTGTCGACATGGTGTGCTCGCTGGTGCAGGACCACCTGCGCGGCGGCGGCAGCGCCGTGCTGACCAGCCACCAGCCGATCGCGCTGCCCGGCGGCCACATCGTGGAGCTGGACGCATGAAGCCGCCGAGCGATGCGATGCAGCCGGCGTCGCAGCCGGACGCGCTGCTCGCCGCGGCGAGATCCGCGGCGCCGGCATCCGCGATGCCCGCGGGCACCAGCCCGCTGCTCGGGGTGCTGCGCCGCGAGCTGCTGCTGACCTTGCGCCGGCGCAGCGAGGTGGCCACGGTGCTGGTGTTCTTCGTCATGGTCGCCAGCCTGTTCCCGCTGGCCATCGGCCCGGAGCCGCAACGTCTGCGCGCGATCGGGCCCGGCGTGCTGTGGGTCGGCGCCTTGCTCTCCACCTTGCTCGGGTTGCCGCGCATGTTCGGCGACGACTTCGCCGACGGCACGCTGGAGCAGATGGTGCTGTCGCCGACGCCTTTCGCGTGGCTGGTGGTGGGCAAGATCGTCGCCCACTGGCTGGTCGCCGGGCTGCCGCTGGTGCTGCTGGCGCCGCTGCTGGGGCTGCAGTTCGGGCTGGCGCCGCAGGCCCTGGGCTTGCTGGTGCTCGCCTTGCTGCTGGGCACCCCGCTGCTTTCGCTGCTCGGCGCCATCGGCGCCGCGCTGACCCTGGGCGCGCGTGGCGGCGGCGCCTTGCTGGCACTGCTGCTGCTGCCCCTTTACGTGCCTGCGCTGGTGTTCGGCGCCGGCGCACTCACCGCCCAGGCCGAAGGGCTGGACTACTCGGGATACCTCGCGCTGCTCGGCGCCATGCTGGTGGCGGCGGTGTTCCTCGCACCGCCGGCGGCGGCCGCCGCGGTCAGGATAGCCATCGAATGAAAACCCTCAGGATCCGTTGGTACAAGTACGCCAGCCCGGCCACGTTCTACGAACTGGCGGGGCGCATGGTGCCGTGGTTCGCATGGGCCGCGCTGCTGCTGGGAATCGCCGGTGCGTGGGTGGGCTTTTTCGTCGCGCCGGCGGATGCCACGCAGGGTGAGGGCTACCGCATCATCTTCCTGCATGTCCCGGCGTCGTGGATGTCCATGTTCCTCTACGTGGTGATGGCGGGCTGGGCCGCCATCGGGCTGGCCTTCAACGCCCGCCTGTCGGGAATGATGTCGGCCGCGCTGGTTCCCACCGGCGCGATGTTCACCGCGCTGGCGCTGGTCACCGGCTCGCTGTGGGGCAAGCCGATGTGGGGCACCTGGTGGGTGTGGGACGCGCGGCTGACCTCCGAGCTGATCCTGCTGTTCCTGTACCTGGGGCAGATCGCGCTGCGCGCGGCCATCGACGATCCGCGGCGCGCCGACAAGGCATGCGGCGTGCTGGCGGTGGTCGGCGTGGTCAACATCCCGGTGATCTATTTCTCGGTGCAGTGGTGGAACACGCTGCACCAGGGAGCCTCGATCTCCTTCACCCATGCGCCGTCGATGGCCATCACGATGCTGGTGGGCATCCTGCTGATGACCCTGGCCGCATGGATGTACTCGATTTCCACGACCCTGGCACGGCTCAGGGTCATCATCCTCGAGCGCGAACACGATACGGCGTGGCTCGGGAACCTGATGGAGCATTCGTCATGATCTGGCATTCGGCGTCGGAGTTCTTCGCGATGGGCGGCTACGCCCTGTACGTCTGGGGCAGCGTGGCCGCCTGCGCGGTGGCCATGGCGGGCGAGGTGGTGGCGCTTCGCCTGCGTCGCCGGGCCGCGCTGCGCATGCTGCAGCAGCAGGGAGCGGTGCGCCGCATCGAACGCGCGGAACGCGAACGTGGTGGCGAGCGCGAAATCGCGGTGTCGCTGCAGCGGGAGGCGGCATGAACGCGCGTCGCCGGCGCGGGGCGCTGATCGCGGCCGGGCTGGCGGGGCTGGGGCTGGCCACCGCGCTGGTGCTGCATGCGCTCAACGGCGCCATCGAGTTGTACGTGACGCCGACGCAGATCGTCGACGGCCAGGTGCCCCGCAGCGGCCTGTTCCGGCTCGGCGGCCTGGTCGAGAAGGGCAGCCTGCAACGCCACGGCACGACGGTGCGCTTCCTGGTCACCGACACCGCCAGGCAGGTCGCGGTGGTGTACAGCGGCATCCTGCCCGACCTGTTCGCCCCGGGGCGCGGGGTGGTCGTGCAGGGCACGCTGGGGCCGCACGGAACCTTCCATGCCACGCAGGTGCTGGCCAAGCACAGTGCCAACTACATGCCGCCGGAGGCGCGCAATGCCCTTGCGCAGGCGCAACTGGCGCGGCAGACCCAAAGGACCCTCGAGCCATGATTCCCGAACTCGGACATTTCGCGCTGCTGCTCGCGCTGCCGGTTGCGCTGGTGCAGTCGCTGCTGCCGCTGCTGGGGGCGTGGCGCGGCAATCGCGTGTGGATCGCGCTGGCCAGGCCGGCCACGCGCGCCACCTTCGTGCTGGTGGCCTTCGCCTTCGGCTGCCTGCTGTGGGCCTTGCTGCACGACGACTTCTCGGTGCTCTACGTGGCCGAGAACTCCAACACCATGCTGCCGACGATCTACAAGATCGGCGCCGCCTGGGGCGGGCACGAAGGCTCGTTCCTGCTGTGGCTGCTGATGCTGAGCGGATGGTCGCTGGCGGTGTCGTTCTTCTCCCGCAGCCTGCCCGACGAAATGGTCGCGCGGGTGCTCGGCGTGCTCGGGCTGGTGGCCTTCGGCTTCCTGGTCTACCTCAACCTGGCCTCGGACCCCTTCCAGCGCCTGCTGCCGGCGGCGATGAACGGGCGTTCGCTCAATCCCCTGCTGCAGGACCCGGGCATGATGGGGCATCCGCCGATGCTCTACATGGGCTATGTGGGCTTCGCGGTGGCGTTCGCCTTCGCGATCTCGGCCTTGCTCGCCGGGCGCCTGGACGCGGCGTGGGCGCGCTGGTCGCGTCCGTGGACCATCGCCGCCTGGGTGTCGCTGACCCTGGGGATCGCGCTGGGTTCGTACTGGTCGTACTACGAACTGGGCTGGGGAGGCTGGTGGTTCTGGGATCCGGTGGAGAACGCCTCGTTCATGCCCTGGCTGGTCGGCACCGCGCTGATCCACTCGCTGGCGGTGACCGAGAAGCGGGGAACCTTCCGCAACTGGACGGTGCTGCTGGCCATCGGGACCTTCGGGCTGTCGCTGCTGGGCACCTTCCTGGTGCGCTCGGGCGTGCTGTCGTCGGTGCATGCCTTCACCACCGATCCGCGCCGCGGCATGATGATCCTGCTGCTGTTCGCACTGTATGTAGGCGGCTCGCTGCTGCTGTTCGCACTGCGCGCGCCGGGCCGCGGCCCGGGCGGCAGCTTCGAGCTGGTCTCGCGCGAGAGCCTGCTGCTGGGCAACAACGTGCTGCTGGTGGTCGCCGCCGCCAGCGTGCTGCTGGGGACCCTGAA
>JAJYTY010000094.1 GCA_021792835.1 Pseudomonadota bacterium | reverse complement strand
CCAGCGGGTAGCGCAGGTGCCACAGCGAGCCCTCCTCGGGAGTGCTCTCCACCTCCAGGTCGCTGACCGCGCTGCGCAGCACCGGGTCCCAGTTGACCAGCCGCTTGCCGCGATAGATCAGACCCTGCTCGTACAGCCGTACGAAAGTGTCCATGACGACGCGCGAGAGCTTGTCGTCCATCGTGAAGTATTCGTATTTCCAGCCCAGCGAGTCGCCCATGCGGCGCATCTGCTGCGCGATCGTGCTGCCCGAATGGCGCTTCCATTCCCAGATGCGGTCGACGAAAGCCTGGCGCCCGAGGTCGTGGCGGCTCAGCCCCACCTGCTGCAACTGGCGCTCGACGACGATCTGCGTGGCGATTCCGGCGTGGTCGGTTCCCGGGAGCCACAAGGTGTTGTCGCCGCGCATGCGGTGCCAGCGCGTCAGCGTGTCCATCACCGTGTGGTTGAAGGCATGCCCCATGTGCAGCGTGCCGGTGACGTTGGGCGGCGGCAGCTGGATGCAGAACGACGCGCGCGAGGCGTCCAGCGTGGGATCGAAGCAGCCTAGCTGCTCCCAGCGCGCGCTCCAGCGCGCCTCGATGTCGGCAGGCTCGAAAGACTTGGCGAGTTCGGTCATACGCGGGGGATGGTCGCGGCCCGCGCCGGCGGCGAGGCCAAAAGCTCAGGATTGTAGGCGGCGCGCGGGCCCCGGCGCAGCGGCGGGCGAGCCTGCGGCTCCTACAATGGAGCGCATGTCCGATCTGCTCGCCCGGCTCAACCCCGAACAGCTCGCCGCGGTGACGCTGCCTGCGCAAAGCGCGCTCGTGCTGGCGGGCGCCGGCAGCGGCAAGACCCGCGTATTGACCACGCGAATCGCGTGGCTGATTTCCACCGGGCAGGCCTCGCCGGCGTCGATCCTCGCCGTCACCTTCACCAACAAGGCGGCGAAGGAAATGATGGCGCGCCTGTCGGCGATGCTGCCGATCCCGCTGCGCGGCATGTGGATCGGCACCTTCCACGGACTGTGCAACCGCTTCCTGCGCGCGCACTGGCGCAGCGCCGGGCTGCCGCAGAGTTTCCAGATCCTCGACACGCAGGACCAGCTGTCCGCGCTCAAGCGCCTGCTCAAGAGCCTGAACGTCGACGACCAGCGCGCCCCGCCCAAGCAGGTGCTGTGGTTCATCAACGGCTGCAAGGAGCGTGGCATGCGCGCCGCCGACTGCGACGCGCACGACGCGCACAGCCGGCTGTACGCCGAGATCTACGCCGCCTACGAGGCGCAGTGCCAGCGCGAAGGCGTGGTCGATTTCGGCGAACTGCTGCTGCGCAGCTACGAGGTGCTGCGCGACCATCCCGAGGTGCGCGCGCACTACCGCCAGCGCTTTCGCCACATCCTGGTCGACGAGTTCCAGGACACCAACCGGCTGCAGTACCAGTGGCTCAAGCTGCTCGCCGGTCCCGGCGAGGACGAGCCGGCGGCGGTGCTGGCGGTCGGCGACGACGACCAGAGCATCTACGCCTTCCGCGGCGCCCATGTGGGCAACATGGACGACTTCCAGCGCGATTTCCACGTGCGCCACCTGATCAAGCTCGAGCGCAACTACCGTTCGCACGGCTACATCCTGGAGGCGGCCAACGAGCTGATCGCGCACAACACGCGCCGCCTCGGCAAGGTGCTGCGCACCGACGCGGGCGACGGCGAACCGGTGCGCGTGATCGAGCATGCCACCGACCAGCAGGAGGCGCTGTGGCTGGTCGAGGAGATCCGCCTGCTGCTGCGCGAGGGCTTCGAGCGCGACCAGATCGCGCTGCTGTACCGCTCGAACGCGCAGTCGCGGGTGATCGAGGGGGCGTTGTTCAATGCCGGCATCCCGTACCGCGTCTACGGCGGTCTGCGCTTTTTCGAGCGCGCCGAGATCAAGCACGCGCTGGCCTACCTGCGCCTGCTGCACAACCTGCGCGACGACAACTCGCTGCTGCGCGTGGCGAACTTCCCGCCGCGCGGCATCGGCGCGCGCACCCTCGAACAGCTGGCCGACGCCGCGGCCGCGCAGGGCGTCGCGCTGGCCGACGCCATCGCCGGGCTGTCCGGGCGCGGCGGCGCCAGCCTGCAGTCCTTCGCGGCGTCCATCGAGGCCATGCGCGGTGCCTGCGAGCGCTCGAGCCTGCCCGAGAGCGTGCGCCTGGTGCTCGAGCAAAGCGGGCTGCTCGACCACTACCGCTCCGAGCGCGACGGGCAGGACCGCGTGGAAAACCTGGAGGAACTGGTCAACGCCGCTGCGGCCTTCGTCACGCAGGAGGGTTTCGGGCTCGATGCGCAGGCGCTGCTCGAGCAGCCGCTGGGCGCGCAGGCGCTGGCCGCGCAGGGCATCGACCCGGCCACCGGCGAGACCCAGTCTCCGCTGTCGGCCTTTCTCGCGCATGCCTCGCTGGAAGCGGGCGACAACCAGGCGCAGGCGGGGCAGGACGCCGTGCAGATGATGACCGTGCACGCTGCCAAGGGGCTGGAATTCGACGTCGTGTTCATCACCGGGCTGGAGGAAGGCCTGTTCCCGCACGAGAACGCGCTGAGCGAGTCCGACGGCGTGGAGGAGGAGCGCCGGCTGATGTACGTGGCGATCACGCGCGCGCGCAAGCGCCTGTACCTCAGCCACGCGCAGACCCGCATCCTGCACGGACAGACGCGCTACAAGCTGCGCAGCCGCTTTCTCGACGAACTGCCGCAGGAGTCGCTCAAGTGGCTCGGCCCGCGCCACGCCGGCTTCGGCGTCGGCTCTATGCTCGGCGAGGCCGTGCGCGGCGGTCTCGGCGGCCTCGGCGCGTGGGCGCAGACGCCGAGCTCGTCGCGGCCGCAAATCGATGCGAGCAACGCGGCCGCGCCTGCCGACGCCTTGCGCGTGGGCCAGGCGGTGTTCCACAACCGCTTCGGCGAAGGCGTCGTACTGAGCCTGGAAGGGCGCGGCGACGACGCGCGTGCGCAGGTGCGCTTCCACCGCCACGGCACCAAATGGCTGGCGCTGGCGGTTGCCAAGCTCACGCGCGTCGACTCCTGAGCGTCGCGCGGCGAGCGCGGGGGGGCGGGCTCAATCGTTCCGCGGCTTTTCGGGCGGGGGCGGTTCCCCGAGCAGGCTGTACACGCTGGCCTGGAAGGACAGCGTGAACGGCGCATACAGCACCAGCGACAGCGGCAGCACCAGCAGCATGCCCTGTCCGGCCCCGGTGTGCAGCAACCCGGCGGCCAGCATGCTCAGCACCAGCGCGGCGGCGAACAGGCCCCACCACTGCAGCACGTACAACACGAAGGCGCCGAGGTTGCGCAGCACGACGATGAAGCTGGTGAACAGCGCCTGCGCCACTCCCATGCCCCACCAGGCCACCAGCGGCGGCGCGAACCAGAAAGCCATCGACACCGGCAGGTAGGCGAGCATGGTCACCAGCGCGGCCTGGCGCAGCGCTCCATGCTCGATCACCGCCTTCGACGGCGCCGCCGAGAACAGGATCATGCGCAGCAGCGCGCCGCCGTCGGCCAGGCTCGACAGCCCCAGCGCGGCCAGCAGGGCCGCCGCATACAGCAGCCCCAGCAGCAGCATCGAGCGCACCCGCCGCGGCGGGCCGCGGAAGGCGGCGAGGAACACGTCGGGCCAGGCAGGGCGGCCCTGCGCGATGTCGCGCGAGGCCTGCATGAATCCCAGCGTGGTCATTTGCGTGGCCCCCAGCGACAGCACGCCGCCCAGCAACGGCAGCAAGGGCAGCAGGCCGATGACCGCCGCGTAGGCCAGCACCAGCAGCAGGGCCTGCAGTGGGCGCCTGCGCAGGCAGGCGAAGCCGAAGCGGACCCACAGGAGCCCTTCGCGGGCGGAGACGGAGCGCAGCAGCATCGGCAAGGTCCGGGTTCGCGCTGGATCAGCCCAGCAGCGGGCGCATGCGGGTTTCCAGCCGGCGCTGGCGCAGCACGCGTTCGAAATGCCGGGGGTCGTGCGGCTGCAGCAGGTGGGCATCGCGCGGCAGCAGCAGGTCGGCCAGGCGCGACACCCAGAAACGCAGCGCCGCCGCGCGCAGCGCATCGGGCAGCAGCTCGCGCTCCAGCGGCTGCAGCGCGCGCACCTGCTGGTAGGCGTCGAGCAGCGAGGCGCGCCGGGTCGCGTCGAAACTTCCGTCGGCGGGCTCGATGCACCAGTCGTTGAGCGCCACCGCGAGATCGAAGATCCAGGTGTCGACGCCGGCGAAATACCAGTCGAACACGCCGCTGAGGGCATCGCCGTCGAACAGCGCGTTATCGCGGAACAGGTCGGCATGCACCGCGCCGCGCGGTAGCGCGGCGTACTCGGGGCTGGTCTCGAGCAGGCTGTGGTGCGCGATCTCGGACTGCAGCAGCTCGCGCTGCTCCGGTCCGATCAACGGCAACAGCGAGTCCGCCGTGGCGCGCTGCCACGCCAGCCCGCGCAGGTTCGGCTGGCGCGGCGCGAAGTCGCGGCTGGCCAGGTGCATGCGGGCCATGCAGGCGCCGATCTGCGCGCAGTGCGCGGCCTGCGGCTGCAGCACGCTGTGCCCGCGCAGGCGCGTCACCAGCGCCGCCGGCTTGCCCTTGAGCTCATGCAGCACGCGGCCGTCGCGCGCCGGCTTGGGGTCCGGCACCGGGATGCCGTGCGAGGCCAGGTGGTGCATCAGCTGCAGGTAAAAGGGCAGTTGCTCGGCGCCGAGGCGCTCGAACAGGGTCAGCACGAAGCGCCCCTGCGTGGTGTCGACGAAATAGTTGGTGTTCTCGATGCCGCTGCTGATCCCCTGCAGGCTGCTCAGGGTTCCGAGTTCGAAGCCGCGCAGGAACTGCTCGACCTCGGCGGTGTCGACGGGGGTGAATACGGCCATCGGAGGTCGCGGGAAGGGACTGGGTGTCGCGCGGATTCAGGCCGGCAGGCGAGGGCACATGCAAGCTGCCCCCGTCACGGGGCGCCGCCATGGGAGCGGACTCATCGGAAGGTGCCGATGCGCCACTGCATGCGCCCCTGCATGCTGCCCGGGCCGGGCTCCGTGGGCTGCGGCGGCACGATGCTGTAGGGGGCGCCGCCGTGCAGGGGCTTGACTTCGATGCTGGTCGTCGCGCCGCGCACCTGCAGTTCCTGGATGCGCACCGCGCGGTCCTGCGTGACCAGGTGACGCACGACCGGGTCCGGATAGCGCTGCGCCGGCTGCGAGGCTACCAGGTGCGGCGGCACCGCCGGCGCCTGGGCGCGCGGCGCCGCCGCGCAGGCCGTGCCGGCACAGGCCAGCACGCACCACGGCAGGCAGGCACGCAGCGCGCGGGCGGCGCGGGCGGTGGGTTCGACGGCTCGTTGCATACCCGCGATTTTAGCGACGTGCGTCCGACGCGCCTTGCCCTGGACCGATAATCCACGCATGACCCAGACCTCCGACACCGTGCCGACGCTGCTGCTGGTCGACGGCTCCAGCTATCTGTACCGCGCCTACCACGCGATGCCCGACCTGCGCGGTCCCGCTGGCGAGCCCACCGGCGCGCTGTACGGCATCACCGCGATGCTGCGGCGCCTGCGCCAGCAGTACCCGCCGGAGAAGGGTTTCGTGCACGCCGCGTGCGTGTTCGACGCCAAGGGGCCGAGTTTCCGCAAGGACCTGTTCGAGCAGTACAAGGCCCATCGCGCGCCGATGCCGGAGGACCTGGTGGCGCAGATCGAACCGATCCGCGAGGTCGTTCGCCTGATGGGCTGGCCGCTGCTGGTGGTGCCCGGCGTGGAGGCCGACGACGTCATCGCCACGCTGGCCGCGCGTGCCAGCGCGCGCGGCATGCGCACGCTGGTGTCCACCGGCGACAAGGACCTGGCCCAGCTGGTCGACGAGCGCGTCACGCTGGTCAACACGATGACCAACGAAGTGCTCGACGAGCAGGGCGTGCTGGACAAGTTCGGGGTGCCGCCGTCGCGCATCGTCGACTACCTGTGCCTGGTCGGCGACACCGCCGACAACGTGCCCGGGGTTCCCAAGGTCGGCCCGAAGACCGCGCTCAAGTGGCTGCAGCAGTACGGCAGCCTGGACGGCGTGATCGAGCACGCGGCGCAGATCGGCGGTGCCGTCGGGCAGAACCTGCGCGACAGCCTGCAGTGGCTGCCGAGGGCGCGCGAGCTGGTCACGGTGCGCGCCGACTGCGAGCTCGACGGCCACACCGCCGACCTCGACCACGAACTCGACCTGCGCCCCGAGGACGAGCAGGCGCTGGCGCCGTTCTTCGCGCGCTACGGGCTCAAGCGTTTCCTGCACGAGCTGCCGGCGCAGCCGGTCGGCGTGGCGGCGCTGCCGGGGCTGGAAGCGGCCGGCGTGGATGCGTCGCCCGCCGCCGCGGTGCCGCCCGGGGACTACGAGACGGTGCTCAGCGAGGAGCGGCTGCAGCACTGGCTGCGCCTGATCCACGAGGCCGAGCTGACCGCGCTGGATACCGAGACCGATTCGCTGGATCCGATGCGCGCCCGCCTGGTGGGCATCTCGCTGGCGGTGCGCCCCGGGCAGGCCGCGTACATCCCGCTGGCGCACGCCTACCCGGGTTGCCCGCCGCAACTGCCGGCGGCGCGCGTGCTGGAGCTGCTGCGCCCGTGGCTGACCGACGCGTCGCGCCCCAAGCTCGGGCAGAACAGCAAGTACGACCGCCATGTGCTGCAGAACGCCGGCATCGTGGTGCAGGGCTACGTGCACGACACGCTGCTGCAGAGCTACGTGCTGGAGGCGCACAAGCCGCATGCGCTGGACAGCCTGATCTCGCGCCACCTGGGGCGCGACGACACGCTGAGCTACGAGCAGGTCTGCGGCAAGGGTGCCAAGGCCATCGGCTTCGACCAGGTCGACCTGGAACTGGCCACGCGCTACAGCGGCGAGGACTCCGACCTGTGCCTGCAGGTGCACCTGAAGCTGTGGCCGCAGATTCAGGCCGACCCCGGGCTCGCGCGCATCTACGCGCTGGAGCTGCAGGTCAGCGGGGTGCTGCAGCGCATGGAGCGGGTCGGCGTGCTGATCGATGCCGCGGCGCTGCGCGCGCAGAGCGCGCAGATCGGCACGCGCCTGATCGAGTTGGAGCAGCGCGCCTACGAACTCGCCGGCGGCCCGTTCAACCTCGGCAGCCCGCGCCAGATCGGCGAGGTGCTGTTCGGGAAGCTGCAACTGCCGGTGCAGAAGAAGACCAGCGGCGGCGCGCCGTCCACCGACGAGGAAGTGCTGGAAAAGCTCGCCGAGGACTACCCGCTGCCGCGCGTGATCCTCGAGCATCGCGGCATGTCCAAGCTGCGCAGCACCTACACCGAGAAGCTGCCGCAGATGCTCGATCCGGCGACCGGGCGCGTGCACACGAACTACGCGCAGGCGGTGGCGGTGACCGGGCGCCTGGCCTCCAACGACCCCAACCTGCAGAACATCCCCGTGCGCACCGCCGAGGGCCGGCGCATCCGCGAGGCCTTCGTCGCGCCGCCCGGCTGGCGCATCGCGTCGAGCGACTACTCGCAGATCGAACTGCGCATCATGGCCCACCTGTCGCAGGACGAAGGCCTGCTGCGCGCCTTCGCCGCCGGGGAGGACATCCACCGCGCGACCGCCGCGGAGATCTTCGGCGTCGCCGCTGCCGAGGTCAGCAGCGACCAGCGACGCATGGCCAAGGTGATCAACTTCGGACTGATCTACGGCATGGGTGCCTTCGGCCTGGCGCGCAACCTGGGGCTCGAGCGCGACGCCGCGCAGGTCTACATCGCGCGCTACTTTGCACGCTACCCCGGCGTGGCCGCGTACATGGAGCGCACGCGCCAGCAGGCCGCGAGTCAGGGGTACGTCAGCACCGTGTTCGGGCGCAGACTGTGGTTGCCCGAGATCAATTCCCCCAACGGTCCCCGGCGCGCGGCCGCGCAACGCGCCGCGATCAACGCGCCTATGCAGGGCACGGCTGCGGACCTGATCAAGATGGCGATGGTCGCGGTGGAGGACGCGCTGCTGCGCGAGGGCCTGCGTTCGCGCATGGTCATGCAGGTGCACGACGAACTCGTGCTGGAGGTCCCGGATTCCGAGCTCGACTGGGTACGCACCCAGGTCCCCGCCCTGATGGCCGGAGTCGCGCAACTGTCGGTGCCGCTGATCGCCGAGCTGGGCGTCGGCGCCAACTGGGAAGCCGCTCATTGAGCGAGCCCCGCCACCGCCGCCCGCCACCGCCGCCTGAAACCCTCCGCCACCGCGCTCCCCACCGCAGCCCGGAGCCGACCGGCCGCAGGGCCGCCCCAAGGCCGGAGACGCCCCCCTCGGGGGGGAAGGACAAGGGGTCGCCCCCTTGTCCTACGGGGGGCGCCTACCTCACGACCAGGACCGGGATCTTCGTGTGGGAGAGCACGCGGGCGGTCTGGCTGCCGAGCAGCGCGGAGGTCAGGCCGCCGCGGCCGTGCGACGACATGACGATCAGGTCGGCCTTCTCGCGGTCGGCCACGGCCAGCATGCCGCGCCAGGCCAGCGTGTCTTCCTGCACCGCGGTGCTGCATTCGACGCCGGCGGCGCGGGCCGCGTCGGCGACCGCCTGCACCGCGGCCTCGGCCTGCGCGCGGATCGCCTCCTGCCAGCCCTCGATTCCGGCGGGCATGACCTCGATGGCGCCGATGTAGGGGTACAGGTCGATCACCGACACCGCGGTGATGCGGGCTCCCTGCAGCCTGGCCTGCTCGATCGCCACCGGGATCGCGCGCTGCGCGATGTCGGAGCCGTCGGTGGGAATCAGGATGTGCTTGAACATGATGCTGCTCTCCGTTTGCGTGAGATCAAATCGCGGTGTTCACATCTCTTCAGCGCACGACCAGCACCGGAAGGTGCGAATGGGTCAGCAGTTTCTGGGTCTCGCTGCCCAGCAGCACGGCCTGTACGCCGCGGCGCCCGTGCGAGGCCATGACCACCAGGTCGCAGGACTTGGCCTCGGCGGCTTCGAGCAGGGCCTTCCAGGGGTGCGGGTTCTCGGAGACCACGCATTCGCAGGCCAGCCCGGCCGCCTTGCAGGCGTCCACCAGGGGCTGCAGCGCCGCATCGGCGGCGCGGGTCGTGGTCGCGCGGTATTCGTCGGCGGTGATCGGCACCGCGTCGGCGAGCCCGGCGTAGGGATAGGGGTCGGTGACGGTTGCGCCGACCAGCGGGATGTTGCCGCACTGGCGCGCCAGGTCCACCGCGGGGCCGATGGCCTTGGCCGCGGTGGCCGAACCGTCCAGAGGAACCAGGATCTTCTTGTACATGGCGTGTGTCCTCCAGCGCCCGATGGGACGCTCGGTCATTATGCTGCCTGCCACCTGCGCCGAAGGTGTTGATCTGAGGCAACCTTGCCCATGACCCTGCCTTGGCCGCGATCAATCCTGCGGTCGATGGCCGCCGACGAGGGATACCGGCGAGGGATGTCGGGGAGGGGTGCCGGGCGAGGCGCGGCGCGCGCCGAGGGCTCTCAGGGACGCGGGCCGCGCGCCACCGGGCGCTGCGGATCGGCGCACCACTGGCTCCACGAGCCTGGGTACAGCCGCACGCCCTGCAGTCCGGCCAGTTCCAGCGCGAGCAGGTTGTGGCAGGCGGTGACCCCGGAGCCGCACTGGCTCACGGTGTGCTCCGGCGTACGCCCCTGCAGCACCCGCAGCCACTGCTCGCGCAACTGCCGCGCGGGCAGGAAACGACCGTCGGCGTCGAGGTTGTCGCGGAAGAACCGGCACACCGCCCCGGGAATGTGGCCGCCCACCGGGTCGAGGGTTTCACCCTCGCCCGCGTAGCGCTCGGGCGAGCGCGCGTCGACCACCAGCAGTTCGCCGCTCCCGCGGGAGACGTCGGCCAGCAGTTCGTCGACGCCGATGCTGGGCATCGCCGGCTGCGCCGCGGCCTCGAAATCCCCGGGCTCGCGCCTGCGCGCGGGGCCGCTTTCGACGCCGCCGCCTCCCGCCTGCCAGGCCTGCCAGCCGCCGTCGAGCACCGCCACGCGGGGCGCGCCAAGCCAGCGCATCAGCCACCAAAGGCGCGCCGCGTACGGGGAGAAGTTGCGGTCGTAGGCCACCACCAGCTGCCCGCGCCGCAGGCCCAGCGCCGCCAGGCGCTCGGCCAGGCGCCGCGCGTCGGGCAGCGGGTGGCGCCCGGTGCCGGGGCCCAGCGGGCCGGAAAGGTCGCGGTCCAGGTGCATGTGCACGGCGCCCGGCACATGCGCGGCCTCGAAGTCGCGCAGCCCGGCTTCCGGCGAGGCCAGGTCGTGGCTGCAGTCGACCACGAAGGCCTCGTCGAGGAGGCCGCGCAGTTCGGCGACCCCGATCAGCGGGGCGCATGGGGCTTGGGGTCGGGAACTCATGGCGGCACTCTCCGTACTGCGCCGGCTCAGCCGGACTCGGGCAGGCCCATGCGCGCGCGCCACCACTGGTGGAAGTGACGCATGCCGTCTTCCATCGGCGACTGGTAGGGCCCGAACTGGTCGTTCCCGCGCTGCATCAGCGCCAGGCGTCCGGCGTCCATGCGCAACGCGATCTCGTCGTCCTCGACGCAGGTCTCCATGTACGCGGCGCGTTCGGCCTCGATGAATTCGCGCTCGAAGGCGGCGATTTCCTCGGGGTAGTAGAACTCGACCACGTTCAGGGTCTTCTGCGGCCCCATCGGGTACAGCGCCGACACCACCAGCACGTGCGGGTACCACTCGACCATCAGGTTCGGGTACAGGGTCAGCCAGATCGCGCCATGCTCGGGCGGCACGCCGTCGCGGAACTTCAGCAACTGCTCGTGCCAGCGCGCGTAGACCTTGCTGCCGGCACGGCGCAGCGCGTTGTTCACGCCGACCGTCTGCACGCTGAAATGCGTGCCGAACTCCCAGCGCAGGTCCTCGCAGCTGACGAACTGCCCGAGTCCCGGATGGAACGGAGCGACGTGATAGTCCTCCAGGTAGACCTCGATGAAGGTCTTCCAGTTGTACTCGCACATGTGGTGCTCGACGTGGTCGAGCACGTAGCCGCTGAAATCGAGGTCGCCGGTGTTGCTCATGCCGGCCAGCGCCTGCCCGATGTCGAAGCCGTTGCGCTCGAACAGCAGGCCGTTCCAGGACTGCGGTGCCTCGTAGCGCTGCAGGTGCAGGCAGGGATCCTGCTCGAAATGCGGCGCGCCGATCAGGCGCCCCTGCAGGTCGTAGGTCCAGCGGTGCAGCGGACAGACGATGTTGCGCCCGGTCTTTCCGCGACCGCGCAGCATCACCGCCTGGCGGTGGCGGCACACGTTGGACACCAGTTCGACCCCGCCGGCCGAGCGCACCAGCGCCCTGCCTTCGCCCTCCTGGGGCAGCGCGTAGTAGTCGCCCACCTCGGGCATCGCCAGTTCGTGCCCGAGATAGCGAGGGCCGGCATCGAAGATGAGCTGCTTCTCCTGGGCATACAGCTCGGGGTCGAAGTAAGACACGACGGAAAGTTGGGTCTTGCTTGGGGCCAGATGTACGCTTTGCACGCTCAAATCCGACATGATGGGCCTGAAATCTCCTGGAAAATCAAATGGCTAAGAGGGGGCGATTGTAGCCCTGCGAAAATCCCGTGCCCGTCGCGCGGGCGCGCAATGGCACCCGCGCAGGGGGAGAAGGCTAAAATAGGGGCTTTCCCCAGCCGGCTTTGGCGCTGCGCCTCGCGCGCGGTCGGCGCCCATGCGGCAGCCCGATGCCGGATTCACCGTCGATGAACGCAACCACGCGCAAGCAGGCGCCGGCATCGCAGCCGGCCAGCTACGAGCAGGCCTCGGCCGAACTCGAGCAACTCGTGCAGCAGCTCGAGTCCGGGCAGATGAGCCTGGACGACACGCTGAAGGCCTATGCCCGTGGTTCGCAGCTGCTGCGCTACTGCCGCGAGCAATTGCAGTCCGTGGAACAGCAGGTGCAGATCCTCGACGGTTCCGAACTCAAGCCCTATGCCAACGAGCGCCCCGCTGACGACTGAGGCCGCGATGTCGCCGCAGGCCGGCGCAGCGCAGCCCTTCGCCGATTTCGAGGCGTGGGCGGCGCAGCGCGTCGAGCGCGTGCGCGAACTCGTCGAGCGCCACACCGGGTCCTGGCTGACCCCTGGTTCGCCGCTGGGCGAGGCGATGCACTACGCGGCGGCGCTGGGCGGCAAGCGCATGCGCCCGCTGCTCGTGTGGGCCACCGGGGAATGCCTCGGCGCCGACGAGCCCGGGCTGGACGCGGCGGCCTGCGCCAGCGAACTCGTGCACGCCTATTCGCTGGTGCACGACGACCTGCCGTGCATGGACGACGACGTGCTGCGCCGCGGCATGCCGACCGTGCACGTGCGCTACGGCCAGGCCATGGCGCTGCTGGCCGGAGATGCGCTGCAGACCCGCGCCTTCGAGGTGCTGACCAGCGACGAGCGCGTCGCTCCCGCGCTGCAGGCACGCCTGTGCGCGCTGCTGGCCGCCGCGTCCGGCGCGCGCGGCATGGCCGGCGGCCAGGCGCTGGACCTCGGCGCCACCGGGCAGCGGCCCGAACTGCAGGCGCTGACCGACATGCATGCGCGCAAGACCGGCGCGCTGCTGCGCGCCAGCGTGCTGATGGGCGTGGTCTGCGCCGGCGAGCGCGACGCGCGACTGGCGCAGGCCTGCGAGCCGGCCTTGCGGCGCTACGCCGAGCACATCGGCCTGGCCTTCCAGGTCGTCGACGACGTGCTCGACGCCAGCATGGACTCGGTCACGCTGGGCAAGACGGCGGGCAAGGACGCCGAGCAGGGCAAGGCCACCTTCGTCGGCCTGCTCGGGCTCGAGCAGGCGCGCGCCCACGCGCAGCAGTTGCTGCAGCAGGCGCTGCAGGCGCTGCGCGAACTGCCGGCGCCGGCGCAGGTGCGCTCGTCGCGCCTGGCCGAGCTGGCGCGACGCGTCGTCGCCAGGAGTCATTGAGCATGAGCAGTCTTCTGCAAGGCATCGACGATCCGCGCGAACTTCGCCGGCTGGCGCCCGAGCAGCTGCCGGGGCTGGCGCGCGAGCTGCGCGAGTTCCTGCTGCAGACCGTCGCGCGCACCGGCGGGCACCTGTCGTCGAACCTGGGCACCGTGGAGCTGACGCTGGCGCTGCACTATGTGTTCGACACCCCGCACGACCGCCTGGTGTGGGACGTCGGGCACCAGACCTACGCGCACAAGATCCTCACCGGGCGCCGCGAGCTCATGGGGGGCCTGCGC
>JAJYTY010000093.1 GCA_021792835.1 Pseudomonadota bacterium | reverse complement strand
CCCGACCAGGAATTCAGCAGACGACGGCCGCGCAGGGGATCCTGCGCGGCCGTCGTCGTTTTCGGGGCACCGTGCCAGATCCGTTCGAATTGGGCGCGCGCCGGCGCCGCTGCGACGGCACTTCGGCGCGTCGAACAATACCCCTCGACGAGGCGCAAGCAGATCGGCCCGAGGTTCGCTCGACTACCCAGCGGTGCTTGCCTGGGCGGGAGCTGGCTTCGATGCCGTGCCGTGCGGTGCGCGGGATGGTGCCCGCAAGTTGGCCGTGACCGGGACCGGGTCTTTGTGTGATTTCAAAATGAACCGCTTTGTGGTACATTTTGCAAACATATAAAACGCCCCGGCCCATGCACGGCGAAGCCCATCGATACGGTGCCATCGCTGCCCAGCTCGACAAGCTGCAAGCGCAAGGCAGGCTCGTTGCGAGCGTGGACGAGCTCTCGCGCACCTGCGGGCTGAGCTATCTGGCCGCCCGTCGCCAGCTCGAGCGACTTGCGCCACGCGCTGTTCGCTTGCCAGGGCGCCCCTCGACCGTCCTGCTCGTGTCGCCCGAGCACCGAGCTCGAGGGGCTGCGCCAGTAGCAGCCTGGCTCGACGCGTACATGCGGTATCGCGAGCAGCGCTACTACCTGGGGCTGCTCTCCGCCGCAGCCCTGCATGGGGCTGCGCAGCAGGCTCCGCAGGTCACGCAAATCATCACGGAGTTTGCGTTACGGCCCATCGAAGTCGGGCGCGTTCGCGTCGAGTCGTTCGTCAAGCATCACTTGCGGCGTACACCGCTGGCGGAGCTTGCAGGCCTGCCGGCGCCACTTGCAGTGAGCACGCCCGAGGCTACCGCGCTGGACCTCATCGCTTTCAACACGCGTATCGGAGGCATTCACCGTGCCGCCGAGGTGATTGCCCAGATGCGCCCTGCGTTTACCGCTCAGGGGCTGCGCAAGGCCCTGGACGCGGAAGAGCAGACCGCGCTCAAGCAACGTCTGGGATACGTTCTCGAAGTCCTCGGCATGCAGCGCATGGCGGCCGAGGTGCGCAAGAGCCTGCCCGAGCGTTGCGCGGTGATCCCCCTGCAGACGCATGCGCCGAATGAACTCGCACGCTGCGGCGCTGTCCACCCGTGGTGGATTCTGGACAACGCTCGGCTCAAGGAGCAATGGTCATGACTTCGCTGACGCTGCAGGACATCCTGTCCCACCAGCATGTCGTGCCATGGCCTGAGCTGGTCCAGGTCGAGCAGGACTTGCTGCTGAGCCTTGCGATGCGGGCAGTCTTCACCGACCCGTTCCTCTCAGCGCAGCTCGCAATGCGCGGAGGCACCGTACTGCACAAGGTCCACCTCACACCGCCCGCCAGGTATTCCGAGGACATCGACCTGGTAGCCGTGGGGGACCGCCCCGAGGAGCACATCAGGAAGGCGCTGATGCGGGTGCTACGTCCCGTTCTCGGCAAGGAAAAGTCCTCCGCCTGGGCCGGTCTGCGCTTGGCCGTGCGAAACGCAGCACGTCCTTCGCGCATCCTTCGGTGCATCTACAAGACCGCCAGCGTGTCCGAGCCGGGCCGTACGCTCACTATCGAGCTTGAAGTGAACGTAACGGAGCGCGTGCCCATGTTCGAGTTGCAGCGCCTGCCCTTCGCGTTCGACTTCCGCGGCGAGCTGCTGGACTGCATGATCGGGTCTTACGACCTGCACGAGATGCTCGGCACGAAGATGCGAGCGATGCTCCAGCGCAGGAAGGGCCGCGACCTGTTCGATATCTATTGGGCGCTCAGCCGTCATGCCCAGGCGCCGGTATCGCCCGGCAAGGTGCTCGAGGCCTTTGCGCACTACATGCGCAACGAAGGCAGTCGCGTGCATCGCGCCGAGTTCTTCGAGCATCTGGACGCTTGTCTGGCGGACCGCGCCGGCTATTGCACGGACATGCGGCCGTTGCTTCGCAAGGACCTCGATTATGACCCCCATGTTGCAGCCGGTCTGGTGAAGGCTGCTGTTCTGTCGCGGTTGCCGTCATAGGCGGGTCCGCCCACTTGCGCAAGAACGTACTCCTGGGGCGGCAAGGCTCGTTCGGGACGTAGAGGCCGGAGCTTCGAATCCTCTCACCCCGACCAGGAATTCAGCAGACGACGGCCGCGCAGGGGATCCTGCGCGGCCGTCGTCGTTTTCGGGGCCGGGGACATCAGCCGCGCGGGCGCAGCATCCGGAACATTTCTCCGATCCTGGCGTAGTCCCCCTGGTAGCCGGCGCGCAGGACGGGTTGGGCGGCGTGGGTGTCGAACAGGCCCTGCTTGATGAATGCCTTGCGGATGTGCACGCCCACGACCTGGCCCAGGGTCAGCCAGTTGTCCATCGGGCGGCCGTCGAGGTCGTGCAGGCGCACGACCTGCAGCAGCCGGCATTCCAGCGCGGCCGGTGCCTCGCCGACATGGGGCACCGACACCTTGCGCCCGGCCACCGGCGTGAGACCCCCGAGCTCGAACTCGTCGACCTCGGGGGCCACCGCGGCCGAGGTCTGGTTCATCTTCGCGGCGAGCTCGCCGGAGCACAGGTTCCAGACGAATTCCCCGGTCTGCTCGATGTTGCGCAGCGTGTCCTTGCGGCCCTCGCTGCTGAATCCGATCACCGGCGGCGAGGCCGCGAAGGCGCCGAAGAAGCTGTAGGGCGCGAGATTGAGCCGGCCGTCGGCCGAACGCGTCGACATCCAGCCGATCACCCTGGGGGCGACGATGGCCTTGAACGGGTCGTGCGCCAGTCCGTGGTGTCCGGCCGGATCATAGAAATGGACCTCCGATCCGGTGTCCGCGTCCTCGATCTGCGGTGCTGTATTCATGGTCCTGTCGGTGGGCGTGGGATGGCCGAATGCCCCCACGCAGCGACTGCCTGTGCCGCGCGCAGGGCGCATGGATTCATGCCTGATTGTCGTTCAGGCGCGCCGTGCGTGCCTTGCGCGCCCTTGCGCGAGCCCGATCGTTGTCCTGCACGACGCTGCCGGGATCCGGGCCTATTGACAAGATGTTCGATTGAGAATCCACTCGTTTCAAACCGCGACCAGAGGTGAGGCAGGATGCTGCCTGCCGTTGGCCCTTCGACATCCCTGAAATGGAGGCGTGAATTGAAAGTCTCATCGCTGATTCAAAGCCTGGCCCTCGGTCTGGTGCTCGGCGCCGGCCTCGTCCAGGCCGCGCAGGCCAACGAACTCGACACCATCAAGCAACGCGGTACCCTGATCGTCGGCGTGAAGGCGGATTACCCCCCTTTCGGCTTTCGCGCGCCGGACGGCAGCATCGTCGGCATCGAGCCGTCGCTGGCCGCCCAGGCCGCCAGCAAGCTCGGGGTCAAGGTTGAGTACGTTCCGGTGACGGCCTCCAACCGCATGCAGTTCCTGGAGCAGGGCAAGATCGACCTGTTGATCGCCACCATGAACGTGACGCCCGAGCGCGCGAAGGAGGTGTGGTTCGTCGAGCCGTACTACTACGCCTCCGGCTACAACGTGCTGCTGTCCGACAAGGTGAAGGCCCGCCAGTGGACGGACCTCAAGGGGCAGGCCGTCTGCGGCATCCAGGGGACCTACTACAACAAGGACTCCGAACAGAAGTACGGGGTGCACATCGTGGCGTTCACGGGCACCGCGGAGGCGCTGACGGCGCTCAAGCAGGGCCGTTGCATCGGCTTCATCTTCGACAACACCTTCATCCAGGGCAAGTTGCTGGACAAGGAGTGGAGCGGCTACGCGATGCCCCTGGAAACCCTGGACGCGAAGCCCTGGGGCATGGCCACGCGCCTGGGCGACAAGGACTTCCACGCCTTCATGAACGAGATGTCTCGCGACTGGGCCAAGACGGGCGAGGTGCTGAAGCTCGAGACCCAGTTCGGCATCGCCCAGCACTCCGCCTACGTGGAAAAGCTGCACGAGCAGTACAAGGGCGGCAACTGACGCGATCCGTCCTGATCGAGTGAGCGCCTGCTGCGGTCCGCCGTCGGGGCCCGCCCCCCGGCGGGCGGCCCGGCGGCGGCCCACCGCACCCGCACTCGCATCGGCACGCCCATGATGAACGAGATCGCGACCTGGTTCCGTCATCTCCACCAGACGACCGGAATCAACCTCACCATCGTCTACGACCCCTTCGACCGCGCCAGGTTCCTGCACGGCTTCCTGGTGACCGCCGAGCTCTCGGTCGTGTGCGTGCTCGGATCCGTGCTCGTGGGGGTCGTGGGCGCCTGGCTGCAGGGTTCGAGCATGGTCTGGACCCGGCGCATCGTGCAGGGATATATCCAGCTGTTCCGCAACACGCCGCCGCTGGTGCAGATGTATTTTTTCTATTTCGGGGTCAGCAGCCTGCTGCCGACGACGACGAATTCCATCGGCCTGCCCCAGCCCCTGGTCAGCGGTTTCGTCTGGGCCTGCATCTCCCTGACCTTTTTCGCCGGGGCCTTCAACGTGGAGATCTTCCGCGCGGGGATCGAGGCGGTTCCCTCCTCCACCATCGAGGCCGCGGAGGCGCTGGGCTACACGCGCCTGCAGTCCTACGTGCACGTCGTGCTGCCGCTGGCGCTGCGCGTGAGCCTGCCGGCCCTGAACAACAACCTGGTCAACCTGATCAAGACCACCACGCTGGCCTATGCGATCGCCGTGCCGGAACTGCTGTACGCCTCGGCGCAGATCTGGTCCGACGAGTCCAACGTCACCGTGATGATGGTCGTGCTGCTGTTGTGCTACGTGGCACTCGTGGGCCTGCTGGTGTTCCTGATGCACAAGCTCGAGTTCCGTCTGCGCCTGCCGGGGTACACGCGATGAACACGCATGCAAACGAGTCGCGGCGGCCGCTGGCCGTCCTGCTGCCCGCCGGCAGGGCGCTCGGCGGCGCAGCCCCGTGGCAGGCGCCGCCGCTGCGGCCATGGCACGGCCTCGCGCTGGTGTTGCTGGTGCTGCTGAGCGGCGGCGTGGCGGACGCCGCCGCCGCGCCGCACCAGGCCGGGGTGTTTTCCATCCTGATTCGCTGGACCCCGTTGTTGCTGCGCGGCTTCGGCTTCAACATCGTGATCAGCTTCCTGTCCATGGGCCTGGGCACCGTGCTCGGGGTGGCGCTGGGCCTGGGGTTGATTTCACTGCGGCGCGGGACCAGGCAGGCGGCGTGGGTGCTGACCCAGTTCTTCCGCAACGCGCCGTGGCTGGTCCTGCTGTTCTTCGCCATTTTCCTGATCCCCTTCCAGATCCACGTGGGCGGCGTGACGATTGCGCTTCCAGGCTGGTTCAAGGCCGTGGTCGGCCTGAGCCTTCCGGTGATGGCCAACGTGGCCGAGATCCTGCGCGGAGCCGTGGCCTCGATCCCCTCGGGGCAGTGGGAGGCGGCCGAGTCGCTGGCCTTCAGCCGGCGCCAGCAGTTGTGGCTGGTCATCCTGCCGCAGTGCGTCAAGCGCATGCTGCCGCCGTGGATGAACCTGTATTCGATCCTCACCACGTCGACCGTGCTCGCATCGATCGTCGGCGTCAGCGAGGTCATGACCCTGGCGTCGCAGGTCACTGCGGCCGAGGGGGGGCGCACCGACATCCTGGCGCCCCTGTACGGCTACATCATGGTGTGGTTCTTCCTCTACTGCTATCCCATCGCCCGGTACACGGTTCATCTCGAGCGCAGGTTCGCGGTGAAGATCTGAAGGACCATCGCATGACGAATTCCGAAGAGATCGCCGTCGTGATCCAGGACCTGCGCAAGTCCTACGGGGCCACCGAAGTCCTCAAGGGTGTCTCCCTCACGGTGAAGAAGGGGGAGGTGGTCTGCATCATCGGCCCCTCGGGTTCAGGCAAATCCACCCTGATCCGGTGCATCAACGCGCTGACGCCTTTCGACAGCGGGTCGATCCGCGTGTTCGACATCGACGTGCACGATCCGCGGCTCGACAAGCTGGCCCTGCGCCGGCGCGTGGGAATGGTGTTTCAGCAGTACAACCTGTTCCCGCACCGCACGGCATTGCAGAACGTGATGATGGCGCCCATCCACGTACTGGGCCAGGATCGCAGGCAGGTGGAGCAGCGGGCCTTCGCGCTGCTCGCGAAGGTGCGCTTGTCCGGACGCGAGCATGCCTTCCCGGGCGAGATGTCCGGCGGGCAGCAGCAGCGGGTGGCCATTGCGCGTTCGCTGGCCATGAATCCCGACGTGATGCTGTTCGACGAGGTGACCGCGGCGCTCGACCCGGAGACCGTCGGCGAGGTGCTGCTGACCATCAAGGAGCTCGCCGCCGAGGGCATGACCTGCATCCTGGTGACCCATGAAATGGGCTTCGCACGGGAGGTGGCGGACCATGTCTACTTCACCGACAGGGGGGTGATCGTGGAGCACGGTCCTCCGTCGGAGCTGTTCGGCTCGCCGAAGGATGCGCGGACCCGCGAGTTCCTCGGCAGGGTGATGCGGGGAGCCTGAAGGCCCGGCGCGCGCTCGCGCCCCGGGTGCGTGCGCCGCACTTGGCCTACGATGCCTGCCTTGCGCTGCCCGCGCCCGTGGCCGGTGCGGCGCCCGCACTCTCAGGGACAGCCAGGCATGGACACGAATCGACAACTCCCGCGCATCGGATTCATCGGACTGGGCATCATGGGGCGCAGCATGGCCGGCCACGTGCTCGCGGCAGGCCACCCGCTGTGCGTGTACAACCGCTCGCGCGACAAGGCCGCCGATCTGGTGGCGCGCGGCGCGCGCTGGTGCGACAGCCCGGGCGAGGTGGCGGCGGCCAGTGACATCGTCATCACGATGGTCGGTTACCCAGCGGACGTCGAGCAGATCTACCTGGGCGAAGGGGGCATCGTCGAGCGCGCGGCCGCCGGCACGCTGCTGGTGGACATGACCACGTCCAGCCCGTCGCTGGCACGGCGCATCGCCGAGGCGGCCCGCGCCAGGGGCTGCGCGGCGCTGGACGCCCCGGTGTCGGGCGGCGACGTCGGCGCGCGCGAGGCGCGGCTGTCGATCATGGTGGGCGGCGAGGCGGCGGACCTGGAGCGCGCGATGCCGGTGCTCGAGCTGATGGGCACCAGCATCGTGCTGCAGGGCGGCCCCGGCACCGGCCAGCACACCAAGATGTGCAACCAGATCGTCATCGCCTCGACCATCGTCGGAGTCACCGAAGGGCTGGCCTATGCCAGGAGCGCCGGACTCGACCCGGCGACCGTGCTGCAGGCCATCGGTGGCGGCGCCGCGTCGGGGTTCCAGCTCAACGTGCTGGGACCGCGCATCATCGCCGGGGATTTCGCGCCGGGCTTTTTCATCGAGCATTTCCTCAAGGACCTGGGGATCGCGTTGGGCGAGGCCGCGCAGATGGGTCTCGAGCTGCCCGGGCTGGCGCTGGCGCGCGGGCTCTACGAGCAGATGGCCGCGCGCGGTTTCGGGCGCGACGGCACGCAGGCCCTGATCAAGCTGTACCAGCGCTGAGCGGCGCGGCCGCGTTCAGCGGCGCACCAGTTGCGCATACAGCAGGCTCAGGCGCAGCGGCAATTCGGCGGCGTTGCGCACCAGCGCGTAGTGGTGACGCCCGAACAGGTACGGCAGGTAGTCGCCGGCCTCGCGATCGACCGTGATGCAAAACGGGCGCAGCCCGGCGCGACGGGCCTCGAGAAAGGCCTGGCGCGTGTCCTCGATGCCGTGGCGTGCCTCGTAGGCGTCGTTGTCGTTGGGCTTGCCGTCGCTGAGCAGCAGCAGCACGCGCTCGCGCGAGGCTTCGCTGCCAAGCTCGCGCGTGGCCATGCGCAGCGCCGCGCCCAGGCGCGTGTAGCAGCCCGGCTCGATCGCCGCCACGCGTGCCCGCGCGAAGGCGTCATAGGGTTGCGCGAAGCGCTTGAGCGGATGCCAGCGCACGTCGTGGCGCCCGCGCGAGCTGAAGCCGTACAGCGCGAAGCGCTCGTGGCTGGCCGCCAGGGTCTCGGCGAACAGCAGCAGCCCGTCGCGGATCACCTCGATGATGCGCTGGCTGCCATCGGCGGCGGCGTCGGTGGACAGCGACAGGTCGGCCAGCAGCAGGCAGCTCAGGTCGCGCCGACGCGCGCGCCGGTCCAGGTAGGGGCGCTCCAGCAGGTCCCCGCTGGCGCGTTGCTGCAGCAGCCGGTCGAGGTCGAGCTCGTCGCCGTCGGGCTGGGCGCGGCGCCGCGCCGACGGCGGTGCCGCCAGCGCGAACTGCGCGCGCAGCCGGCGCCGCGTGGCATCGAGATGGCGTGGAAAGGCCAGTGCCGCCAGCCGCGGCTGCGGCTGTTCGTGCACGCGGCATCGTGCGTCGACCAGGCAGCGGCGCAGGTGGTCCCACTCGGGCAGCAGCACGTCGCCGCAGGCCGCGACGCCGTCGGCGGCCGGCGGCGCGAGATCGAGCTGCATGCGCAGTTGCGCGGCGCGCGCGCCGGCGGCCAGCGCCAGTTCGTCGAGATCGTCGGCGGCGGCGGGGTCGCCGGGCTCGTCGTCGGCCTGCAGCGCGATCGGCGTGTGGTCGGCCAGGCTGAGGATGGCCTCGGCGCGTGGCTGGAACAGCCCGGGGCCGCGCGGCGCTTGCTGCGCGCGGCGGGCCGCACGCCGCATGGAGTCGGCTCCGGCCGCGCCGCCGGGCGACTCCGCGCGGGCCTTCGCGTCGGCGCCGTGCGCGGGCTCGTGCAGTCGCGGTGGATCGGGGTGCAACCACAGCAGCAGCGGCTGCGCCGGGCGCGGCGCGGCCGGCAGCTCGTGCACGCTTCCGGGGTGCAACAGCGCTTGGCGGATCGCCAGTTCGTGCTCGCGCTGTGCCGTCGGTAGTGTGTGCGGGGCCAGGCGCAGCGCCAGTTCGGCGTCGCGCAGTCGCGCCCAGCGCGGGCGCAGTGCCGGATAGGTGTCGAGCACGCGCAGCGTGGCCAGCTGGCTGCGCCGGATCCACTCGCCGTGACCATGCCTGTCGGCCGCGGCCAAGGCGCACAGCCAGACATAGAGATCGCGGTTGAGCCGCGCGTCGGGAAAGCGCGCGATGCGCGCCGGCAGGCGCAGCGCGCGCGAGTCCAGCCAGGCCGGCGCGGCGCGTGCCCCGGTTGCGGCCATGCGCTGCAGCAGCGAGCGATGATGCGCGCTCGAGCGCGCCGCACCGGCCTGCACGGCCAGTCCCGGGTCGCCGCCGAAGCCGCGGAACCACAGCGCAGCCGCGCTCGCGGGAAGTTCCGCGGCCGCGGCCGCGTGGCCGTCGGGGGCCAGGCGCTGCAGCAGCCCGTGCAGCCACAAGCCGACGCGCTCCTCCACGGCGTCAGGCCTCGAACAGCGCGGCGACGACCTCGCCGAGGGCCTCGACCACCGCCGGGTCGTCGCTCAGGCATTCGAGCACCGCGACGCGGCAGGCCAGGCGCGGCGCGCAGCCGCCGGACATCAGCCGGGCCGCGTTGACCAGCAGGCGCGTGCCCGGGGCTTCCTCCAGGTCATGCTCGGCGCTTGCGCGCAGGGCGCGTGCCAGAGTGACCAGGCGGCGCGCGGCGTCGGCGGCGATTCCGGTTTCCCGTTGAATGATCTGCTGCTCGCGCTGCGCGTCGGGGAACTCGAAGCTCAAGGCGACGAAGCGTTGGCGCGTGCTGGGCTTGAGGCCCTTGAGCAATTGCTGATAGCCGGGGTTGTAGGACACCACCAGCATGAAGCCGGCGGCGGCCTGCAACTGCTCACCCCTGCGCTCGATGGGCAGCAGTCTGCGGTCGTCGGACAGGGCGTGCAGGATCACCGTGGTGTCCTTGCGCGCCTCGACGACCTCGTCGAGATAACAGATGCCGCCGGCGCGCACCGCGCGGGTCAGCGGGCCGTCAACCCAGTAGGTGCCGTCGCTGCCGACCAGGTGGCGACCGACCAGGTCCGCCGCAGCGAGGTCGTCGTGGCAGGAGACCGTGAACAGCGGCAGCGCCAGGCGTGCGGCCATGTGTTCGACGAAACGGGTCTTGCCGCAGCCCGTGGGGCCCTTGAGCAGCACCGGCAGGCCGTGGCGCCAGGCTTGTTCGAATACCGTCACCTCGTCGGCGGCGGCGAGATAGCTCGGCAGCACGTCGGCTGCATCGCTCAGCAACATCGCAGGCTCCTTGTTCAGCGCCAAAGCAGCGGCAGTCCGATCAGCAGTCCCAGCACCAGCAGCCATGCGCCGAGCAGCGCACGCCAGCGGGCGCGCACGCGGCGCAGTCCCATGAAATGGTCGACCACCAGGTGACCCTTGAACAGCGTGGCGGCAAGTGCCGCCGCCAGCAGCCAGCGCGGCGCCGCGCGAGCGCCGATGGCCGTGCCGGCGGCGCTCAGCGCAAGGATGGCCAGCCACGCCGCGGTGCTGGCATCGGTGGGTGGCGGACGCGAGTCAGTGCGAGACATAGACGAGGAAGAACAGCACCAGCCAGAGCAGGTCGACCATGTGCCAGTAGGCGCCGGCGGTTTCGACGCCGGCGTGGTCGAGCGTGATGCCACGCCGGGCGTCGGCGACGAATTCGTGTCCGCGCAGCAGCGCGAAGCCGCAGCCCAGCAGTACCGCGCAGCACAGCCAGCGTGCGCAGGCTGCCGCCGCATCGCCGCTCACCGAGCGGCGCGCCCGCGCCACGCAGTAGCCGCTGGTGGCCAGCAGCGCGGTCTCGGCCAGGCCGACCGTGCGGTCCAGCGCGCGCTGACCGGCGGCGAACTCTGCCGGGTGCGCGGCGCGGGCCATCGCGTAGGCCGCGAACAGCAGCGCGAACACGGTCAGCTCGGCGAAGATGAACATCCACATCGCGAAGTCGCCCGGGAGTTCGCGCGGGGCTTCGGCGGCGGCGCTGTGCATGGCTGCGGATCAGGCGGCCAGCGCGCGCTCCACCTGCGCGGCGTAGTCGTATTCGCCCGGCACGAAGAAGCTGCCGAGATAGGCGAGCAGTCCGAGCGCGAAGCAGGCCCCGCAGAATTCACGCAGCAGGAAGAACACCTGTTCGCGCTGCTGCACATCCATGAACGGCAGGGGATTGCTGCCGGTGCGCTGCAGCACGATGGTCACCAGCCCTGCGGCGGTGAGTGCCAGCGCGATGCCCAGCATCGACAGCACCATCAGCCAGAAGCCGGCCATCTCTACGCGCTGCGCCAGCAGGCCGTTGGCCTCGCGCCCGCGCAGCTGCGGCATCGCGTAGGAGATGATGGACAGGCTGACCATCGCGTAGGCGCCGAAGAAGGCCAGGTGGCCATGCGCGGCTGTCATGTCGGTGCCGTGGGCGACGTACTGCACCGGCGCCAGCGTGATCATGAAGCCCCACAGCCCGGCGCCGAGGAAGGCCATGATGGGAGTCCCCATCGCCCACAGCATGGCGGCCTTGTTCGGGTGTTCGCGGCGGCGGCGTGCGTGCATGCGAAAGGCGAAGGCCACCAGCAGCATGAAGGGGATCGGCTCCAGCGCCGAGAAGATCGAGCCCAGCCATTCCCAATACGCCGGGACGCCGATGAAGTAGTAGTGGTGGCCGATGCCGATGAGCCCGGTGACCAGGGACATGGAGATGATGATGTACAGCCACTTCTCCACCACTTCCCGATCCACACCGGTCATCTTGATGAACACGAAGCCCAGCAGCGCGCCGAGGATGAGTTCCCAGTCGCCCTCGACCCAGCCGTGCACGACCCACCACCAGCTGTAGCTGTCCTTGACCGTGTCGACGGGGAAATAGAAGGCAGGCAGGAACAGCAGCGCGAGTCCCCACAGCGCGCCCACCAGCACGATGTTCAGCGAGGTCTTGCGGCCGCGCGCCAGGGTCATGGTCAGGTTGAACAGCAGCGACAGCGCGACCAGCACGATGCCCACCTTGGTCGGCAGGGGCTGTTCGAGGTAGCCGCGTCCCATGGTGGGAAGCAGCGCGTTGCCGGTCAGGCGCGCCAGCTCTGCGTAGGGCACGAGCAGGTAGCCCAGCAGCGTGGCCGCGCCTGCGACCAGGAACACCCAGAAGGTGATCAG
The DNA here is from genome assembly GCA_021792835.1 of Pseudomonadota bacterium. Classification (GTDB taxonomy): domain Bacteria; phylum Pseudomonadota; class Gammaproteobacteria; order Burkholderiales; family Burkholderiaceae_C; genus Thiomonas_A. The sequence continues at coordinate 1,249 of JAJYTY010000093.1, read as the reverse complement.
CGCCAGCCGGGGGCTGTAGAGCTCGGTCTGGGCCTCCTCGGGAACGATGTAGTAGGCGGCGCCCATGAAGGCCATCAACAACCAGACGATGAGCAGGTTGGTGTGGCACATGCGCGCGACGTTGAAGGGCAGCCATGGCAGCAGCGTGCCGTCGACGTACAGCGCGCCGATGATCAGGCCGAAGACGATCTGCGCGGCGAACAGCGCCAGCGCCGCGATGAAATACGGCTTGGCGACGCTCTGGGATCGGAATTTCATGTGGTGACTCCAGATGACGGAAAGGATGCAGTGCTGGTGGCGTTTCGCTCAGCCCTGGATGTTCGGCGGCCAGTGGTTGGTGTCGACCTTCGACAGCCACCGCAGGTAGGCGACGATGTCGTCGAGCTGCTGCGGGCTGAAGTGGAAGTTCGGCATCTGCCGGCGCCCCGCCACTCCGGTCGGCTGCGCGGCGATCCAGGCCTTGATGAAGTCGGGGCCTCGCCTCGTGTAGACGTTGTCGAGTTCGGGGGCGAAATAGGAGCCCTCGCCGTTGATGGTGTGGCAGCCCTGGCAGTCGTTGGTATCGACCAGGTACTTGCCGGCGACCGCCTGCGGGGTCATCGCGGACGCGTGGTCGCGCTGCGGGATCGCATGCCAGGTGGCAACGGTCAGCACCAGGTAGATGACCAGGAAGAACGCGGCGCTTCCGAGGAAGATGTTGCGCGCCACGGCCTTCGTGAAGACTTGTTCCATGGAGGACTCCAGAATTCGGCGGGGTAGGAGACGGGGAGGCGACGGCGCCTGAAGGGCTGTGCGACTTGGCCCTTCGGGCGCGACGGGGAGGGGAGCTCGTGCGCGGCTGCTTCGATCGGGTGGCGGACAGGAGCGCAGCCGCGAGAAAGGGGAAGGGGGTTTAAAGTGGTATTTGAAATACATGTTAGCGGCTGCGGGGCGGGATCTGTCAAGGCTCGCGCGCGCATGCCCGACGTCGGACGCGCCTGCGTGAGGCCGACGCAACGTGGTGATGCCGCAACGGACGGATGGCGTGCAGGTGACGCGAAAAGGTCCACGATCGTGAGGAAAGTCACACGGTCGCGGGTCTTTTCAAGCAGCGGGACACCCCGTGGACGGGCATCCGTGCTCCGATGTGGGTATTCGCCCGGCACGTCGCCGCGCCACGCAAGAACACACGAGGGAGAGCCATGCGCAGGATGCTGTGGTCGCTGGGCTTGCTGGCGCTGAGCGCCGGTTGTGCCTGGGCGCAGTTGGG
>JAJYTY010000092.1 GCA_021792835.1 Pseudomonadota bacterium | reverse complement strand
GCCGGCAGCAGTTCGTCGATCTGCTGCTGGTCCATCGGGAAGGCGCTGGTCACCAGCACCTCGGCGCGCTGCTGCGCGTCGTCCTTCAGGCGGTGGAACTGCTCGGCGATGGCCGGCAGCGCCGCCAGGCGGTGATTCTCGAGCACCACCTGCAGCAGCTTGCGCACCGCGCCTGCCGCCGGCTGCGGCAGCGTCGACAGCATCAGCTCGCCGAGCTTGTCGGCGCCCAGCTGCGGATCGCCGACGAGCTGGCGCAGGGCCGGGTCGCGGGCGACCGCGGACAGTGCGTCGAGCTGCTGCGCGACCTGGTCCAGCGACTCGGTGGCTGCCGCGCCCTGCGCGGCCTGGAACATCGCTTCGGCATAGGGCCGGGCGACAGTGGCGAGTTCAGCCATCGCGGTTCCTCCGATCAGAGCTCGGCCTTGAGCTGCTGCAGCAGCTCGGCGTGCGCCCGCGCGTCGACTTCGCGGCGCAGGATCGCCTCGGCGCCCTTGACGGCCAGCGCGGCGACCTGGTCGCGCAGCACCTCGCGCGCCTTCACGACCTGCTGCTCGGCTTCCGAGCGCGCCTGGGCGACGATGCCCTCGGCGGCTTCCTCGGCCTTGCGGCGGGCTTCCTCGATGATCGCCATCGCGCGGCGCTCGGCGTCCTGCAGGCGCTGCGCGCTGTCCTGGTGCGAACGCGCGAGTTCGCGTTCGACCTCCTGGTTGGCCGAGGCCAGTTCGGCCTTGGCGCGATCGGCGGCGGCGAGGCCGTCGGCGATCTTCTTGGCGCGCTCGTCGAGGGCCCTGGTGATCGGTGGCCACACGTACTTAGCCGTGAATGCCGCCAGCAGCAGGAACACGATGAGCTGCGCAATCAGTGTTGCGTCCAGATGCATGGCGCCAACCCTTGCGTAGTGTCAGAGATGGGGGGTGCGAACCGTCGGAACGGTCGCCCGATCACTTCAGCACGAAGGGGTTGGCGAAGGTGAACATCATGGCCAGGCCGACACCGATCAGGAAGGCCGCGTCGATCAGGCCGGCGAGCAGGAACATCTTGGTCTGCAGTTCGTTCATCAGCTCGGGCTGACGGGCGGCGGATTCGAGGTACTTGCTGCCCATGATGCCGATGCCGATACAGGCGCCGTTGGCACCCAGACCGATGATCAGGCCGGCGGCCAGCGCGACATAACCGAGAACGTGTTCCATGAATGGCTCCTGAGGAAGGGTTGAAGAGTCAGAGAGGAAAAATCAAACGCGGCGCGGGACGCTGCCCGCACCTTCGGATTTCAATGGTGATCGTGGGCCTGGCCGATGTAGACCAGGGTCAGCATCATGAAAATGAATCCCTGCAGCACGATGATCAGCATGCTGAAGATCGACCACGCCAGACCGGCCGCGATGTTGCCGAAGAACAGCGCCCAGCCCGACAGGCTGCCCAGTCCCGCGGCGCCCATCAGCGCGATGATCATGAACAGGATTTCCTCGGCGTACAGGTTGCCGAACAGTCGCATGCCGTGCGACAGGGTCTTGGCCAGGTACTCGAGAAGCTGCATGGCCAGGTTCAGCGGCCACAGCAGGGGATGGTTGCCGAAGGGCGCGGTGAACAGCTCGTGCAGCCAGCCGCCGAGGCCTTTGACGCGGATCCCGTAGTACAGGCTCAGCAGCAGCACGGTGATGGACATGCCCAGCGCCACCGACAGGTCGGCGGTGGCCACGACGCGCAGGTAGGCGTGCTGCGGGTTGTGGCCGGTGGCCGCGGCGGCGCCTTCCCACAGGCGCGGCAGCAGGTCCACCGGCAGCAGATCCATCGCGTTCATCATGACGATCCAGATGAAGGCGATGAAGGCCAGCGGCGTGACGAACTCGCGCGAGCGCGCGTTGCGCACGATGCCGCGTGCCTGCTCGTCGACGAATTCGGCGAGGAATTCCACCGCCGCCTGCAGGCGCCCCGGGACCCCGCTGGTCATGCGCTGCGCGACCCGCCACAGCACGAAGCTGGCCAGCGCACCCAGCAGCACGGTGACGATCAGCGAATCGATGTCGATGACGTGGAAGTCGATCACCCCGGCGCGCGGCACATTGGTCCACTGCGTCAGGTGGTGGATGATGTACTCGCCAGCGGTGATGGGGGGTTCTTGAGCGGGCATGGCTGGTTCGGGGATGGTGGGGTCGCGACGTGCGCGGACTCAGGCTTGTTTCCTGCTGCTGCGCGGCTTGCCGCGCAGCAGCAGGGCGATCCAGTACACCTGCAGCGTGGCCGCCAGGCCGAGCAGCAGCGCCGGCCAGCTGGGCTGCGGCAGCACGCGCGCGGCCAGCAGCAGCAACACCACGGTGAGGGCGATCTTGAGCAGTTCGCCGAAGGCGAAGCCGAACAGCGCGTAGGCCGGCGCCAGGCGCACCAGCCAGCGGCGCATCGCGCCGGCGAACAACGCGGCGGGCAGCAGCACCACGCCGCCGCCCCACAGCGCCGACAAGCCGGCAGCGCGTCCGCCGAGCAGCCAGCCCAGCAGGCCGGCGGCCAGCGTCACCGCCAGCTGCAGCGCGACCACGCGCTGCGCCGACACGCCCGGCTTGGCGAGCAGCAACGCCTGTGCCTGCGCGCGGCTCAGCGGCTCGCGCGGGGCGTTGTCGTCTTCGTCCTGCCAGGTGTCCAAGGCTTGCACGGTGTTGCGGTCGAGGAGGTGATGCGAAGTGCCCGCGCGGCGGGCACTTGCGGCCCATGCGCCGGCTCACGGAGCGGCCGGGTTCCCGGACGCCCCGCAAGGCAGGCCCGCGCGTCTGCGCAGTGCCGGTCGGACCCGGGCGCCATGTACAGTGCCGGCCGCCCCGACCGCTTGACGATCGCGGCGCCGCAGACTCGATCAGCCAACCCGATCAGGTGATCCGACCGGACGACCCCCGCACGAAGGACTTCCCACCCCGGCCCGGCGTTGTAACAAATCGCTCATGGCCAAACGGCGGAAGTATACGTAAACCCTCAGCCCCCGATCCAGTGTTTTCGTCGTCAAGGTCACGGTCGGAGCACGCGCGATTGCGCGCGCGCAAGTGCGACGGGCGCCGGGGCGCGCTTGCGCTAGGCTGGCGCGGAAGGAGAAACCATGAACAATTTGTTGCTTTTCATCCACCTGGCAGGGGCCATCGTCTGGATGGGTGGCATGACCTTGGTGCTGTTCGGCCTGCGCCCGGCGGCGATGCGCGTGCTGCAGCCCCCGTTGCGTGCCCAGTTGCTGCTGCAGGTGCTGGCGGGCTTCTTTCCCCTGGTGTGGCTGAGCATCGTCGCGTTGCTGGGCAGCGGCGTGTGGGCGCTGGCACACGTCGGCATGGCGCAGGCGCCGCCGTCCTGGCATGCGATGCTGGGAATCGGGCTGCTGATGATGGCGGTGTTCGCGCACATCCACTTCGCCCCCTACCGGCGCGCACGGCGCGCCGCGCAGGGCGCGCAATGGGGGGGCGTCGCGGCGCAACTGCAGCAGATCCACCGCCTGGTGCAGCTGAACTTCGGGCTGGGCTGGCTGGCCATCGCACTGGTCGTGCTGTGGCGCTGAGCCGGCGCCGTGCCGCGCCGCCCGCGGTTCAGCCGCGGCGCAGCGCGCGCGCGGCCTCGATCGCGAAGTAGGTCAGGATGCCGTCTGCGCCGGCGCGCTTGAATGCCAGCAGCGACTCCATCATGGTCGCGTGGCCGTCGAGCCAGCCGTTGCGCGCCGCGGCGCGCAGCATCGCGTATTCGCCGCTGACCTGGTAGACGAAGGTCGGCATGCGGAACTCGTCCTTGACCCTGCGCACGATGTCCAGGTAGGGCATGCCGGGCTTGACCATGACCATGTCGGCCCCCTCGGCGATGTCCAGCCGCACCTCGCGCAGCGCCTCGTCGGAGTTGCCGGGATCCATCTGGTAGACCTTCTTGTCGGCGGTGCCCAGACTGGTGGTCGAGCCGACGGCGTCGCGAAACGGGCCGTAGAAGGCGCTGGCGTACTTGGCGCTGTACGCCATGATCCGGGTGTGGATGTGGCCCGGGGCCTCCAGAGCCTCGCGGATGGCGCCGATGCGCCCGTCCATCATGTCGCTGGGCGCCACCACGTCGACCCCGGCCTGCGCCTGCACCAGCGCCTGGCGCACCAGCATCTGCACCGTCGGTTCGTTGACGATGTAGCCGCTTTCGTCGAGCAGGCCATCCTGGCCATGCGAGGTGTACGGGTCCAGCGCGACGTCGGTGAGCACGCCCAACTGCGGGAACTCGCGCTTGAGCGCGCGCACCGCGCGCGGCACCAGTCCCTCGGGGTTGGCGGCCTCCAGCCCGTCGGGAGTCTTCAGCGACGGGTCGATGACCGGGAACAGCGCCATCAGCGGGATGCCGAGTTCGACGCATTCGCCGGCCACCGGCAGCAGTTGGTCCAGGCTCAGGCGTTCCACGCCGGGCATCGAGGCCACGCTTTCGCGCCGGCCCTTGCCGTCGAGCACGAACACCGGGAGGATCAGGTCGTCGACCCCGAGCCGGTGCTCGCGCACGAGACGGCGGGTGAAGTCGTCGCGGCGCAGGCGCCGCAGTCGGGTGGCGGGAAAGGGGGGCTGGTTCATGGTGGTCGGAGTCGGCTCCGGCATGCAACGTGATGCAACGCGGGGAACTTTTTCGGATGCCAGCAGTCTATTCCTTCAGGTGGGCGCCGTGAGGCGTCCCCTCCCGCTTCTCCTCCCTGAGCGGGAGCCTTGGCTTGATTCAAGGCTATTGACCCCGGCTTCGTCCGGGGTCTTTTTTCGCGCGGGCCGGTTGCGCTATCCGGGCACGCGTGCGCGCCCGGAGGCACAATGCCGGGCTGCTGCCCATGCCCACCCGAGGTGACCCGATGTTTCTGTGGATCAAGGCCCTGCACGTGATCTTTGTCGTGTCCTGGTTCGCCGGACTGTTCTATCTGCCGCGCATCTACGTCAACCTGGCGATGGTCGGCGACGCGCCGGGAGCGCAGGCCGAGCGCGAGCGCCTGCTGCTGATGGCGCGCAAGCTGCTGCGCTTCATGACCATCCTGATGGTGCCGGCGCTGGGGTTCGGCCTGGTGCTGTGGCTGTACTACGGGGTGGGGCTGCACGGCCCCGGAAACGGCTGGATGCATGTCAAGCTCGCCTTCGTGCTGGTGCTGCTGGGCTTCGACCACGTGTGCCGGCGCCTGCTGCGTGACTTCGAGCAGGGACGCAACCGGCACGGTCACCGCTGGTACCGCTGGTTCAACGAGATCCCCACCGTCGCCTTGTTCGTGATCGTGCCGATGGTGGTGGTCAAGCCGTTCTGAGCCGCGGCGCCCGTGCGAGGCCCGCACCCTCCACCTTCCACCCCCCGTCCGTCGCACCGCGTTGCGATCCCCCTTTCTCCCAGCCTGCGCGATGAGTCACTACAAGTATCACGTGTTCTTTTGCCTGAACCAGCGCGACGGCCCGCGCCCGTGCTGCGCGGCGCAGGGAGCCGAGCAGGCCTTCGAGCATTGCAAGAAGGCGGTCAAGGCCGCCGGGCTGGCCGGCCCCGGCAAGGTGCGGGTCAATCGCGCCGGTTGCATGGAGCGCTGCGAACAGGGCCCCGTGTGCGTCGTCTATCCGCAAGGGGTCTGGTACACCTATGTCGACCAGCAGGACATCGACGAGATCGTCGAGCGCCATCTCGTGCACGGCGAGATCGTCGAGCGCCTGCTCGTGCCGGAGGAGGTCGTGCCGTGAACCGCGCGACCCGACGCGAACTCATCGACGGGACGGCCGGGCGCCTCGAGGTCGCGCTGGACCTGCCCGCGCAGGCGCCGCGCGGGCTGGCGCTGGTGGCGCACCCGCATCCGCTGCAGGGGGGCACTCTGGACAACAAGGTCGCGCAGACCCTGGCACGTGCCTGGGTGCAATTGGGATTCGCAGCCGTGCGCCCGAATTTCCGCGGGGTCGGCGCCAGCGAGGGCAGCTACACGGCCGGGCCCGGCGAGATCGACGACCTGCATGCCGCGCTGCGGCACTACCAGTTCGAACTCGGGCTCGCGCAGGACGCCATGCTCGCGCTTTCCGGCTTTTCCTTCGGCGGCTTCGTCGCATCCCGACTCTGCGCGCAGTTGCGCGGGCAGGGGCGCGAGGTACACCACCTGTGCCTGGTCGGACCCGCGGTGGCCAGCTTCGATGTCGCGCCGCTGCGCGGCGCCGACGGCACGACGCTGGCCCGGCGCATGCTCGTGGTGCACGGCGAGCGTGACGAAGTCGTGCCGCTGGCCGCGGTCATGGAGTGGGCGCGCCCGCAATCGCAGCCGGTGCTGGTGGTGCCTGGTGCCGGGCACTTCTTTCACGGCATGCTGACGCCGCTGAAGGACTGGGTCTGCGCCTGGCACGGTACGCTTTGAGCGTGATCTGCGCCGCGCCGCATCCTCCAGAGGATCGATACCTGAGGAAACACCCTTCCTGCCGCTCGCTGCTATGTTGCGGCAGGCTTCGCGCCCCGCTCGCGGGCGCATCCGGCTCCGCCGGCCATCGCGCGCCGGTTTTTTCGTATCAGGCGATTCGCACAATGTCCCTGCTCAACATGTCCTCTCCGCGCCGGCTCGCCGCGGGCGCGCTTGTCCTTTGCGTTGCCTGGGCGGCTCTGCCCGCGCAGGCCGCGGCCCCGGCCGCGTCGGCCCCGGCGGCCGCCGCCAGTGCTCCTCCAACCGGCCCCGGCTACCTGCCCAGCGGCCCGACCGCGGCGCTGCTGCGCACCGTCGCGCCGCCGAACCTGGACGCGCGCAGCTGGCTGGCGCTGGACCTGACCAGCAACCAGATCCTGGCGCAGTTCAACTCGCACCACGAGGAGGCGCCGGCGTCGCTGACCAAGCTGATGACCGCCTACCTGACCTTCAAGGCGATCCACGACGGAGTCATCCAGCGCGACCAGATGGTGCACGAAAGCACCAAGGCCTGGCGCACCGGCGGCTCGCGCATGTTCATCGACCCGCGCGTTCCGGTGTCGGTCAACGATCTGCTGCTGGGCATGATCGTGCAGTCGGGCAACGACGCCGCGATGACCCTGGCGCAGACGGTGGCCGGCTCCGAGGCGACCTTCGTGTCGATGATGAACAACCAGGCCCGGCAATGGGACCTGAAGGACACGCATTTCGCCGACCCCACCGGTCTGCCGGCGCCCGACCATTACAGCAGCGCGCACGACCTGGCGGTGATCGCCACCCACATCATCCGCGACTTCCCCGGCGACTTCGCGCGGTACTTCGCGGTCAAGGAATTCACCTACAACCACATCACGCAGCCCAATCGCGTCAGCCTGCTGTTCACCGACCCCACGGTCGACGGCATGAAGACCGGCTACACCGAGAGCGCCGGCTACTGCATGATCACCACCGCGCTGCGCAAGACCCCGGCCGGGCCGCGGCGCGTGCTGACGGTGGTCATGGGAACGCCCACCGAACACGCGCGCGTGTCGGAGAGCGCGGAACTGCTGAACTGGGCCTACCAGAACTTCGATGACGTGCACCTGCTGCAGGCGAACAAGCCGCTGGTGGAAGTGCACGTGTGGAAGGGCGCGACCTCGAAGGTGGCGCTGGGCAGCCTGCGCGACGTGACAGTCAGCGTGCCGCGCGGCGACGCGTCGCGGATCAAGACCACGATCGAACGCAACGATCCGCTGGTGGCGCCGCTAAGCGCGGGGCAGCGGGTCGGTACGCTGCAGGTCTCGCTGTCGGGCAAGCCGCTGGCGCAGTTCCCGCTGGTGGCGCTGCAGCCGGTGCGCGAGGCCGGCTACTTCAAGCGCATGTGGGACGCGCTGCGCCTGGCGATCAAGTAGCGGGCAGAAGCAGCCGGCAGCGGGCGCGGCGGCGCGCCCCGCGCCGCCGTCCATGGCGTCGCGCGGCTCAGGCCGCGGCAGGCGCCGTCGCCAGCTCGCCACGCAGCGAGTGCGGATAGGCGGCGGCGATGCGCAGCTCGACCATGGTGCCGATCAAGGGCCGCGGCCCCTGGAAGTGCACCATGCGGTTGTTCCCGGTGCGACCCTGCAGCTCATCCGGGTCGCGCTTGCTGGGGCCTTCGACCAGCACGCGCTGGGTGGTTCCGACCATCGCGTCGGAGATTTCCCGCGCGCAGCCTTCCAGGCGCGATTGCAAGAGCTGCAGGCGCTGCAGCTTGACCGCCTGCGGCGTGTCGTCGGCAAGCGCCGCCGCCGGAGTGCCGGGGCGGGCGCTGAACACGAAGCTGAAGCTGGAGTCGAAGCGCACGTCGTCGACCAGCCTGAGCAACTGCTCGAAATCGGCCTCGGTCTCGCCGGGGAAGCCGACGATGAAATCCGAGCCGATGCTGATGCCGGGGCGCGCGGCGCGCAGCTTGCGCACGATCTGCTTGAACTGCAGCACGGTGTAGCCTCGCTTCATCGCCGCCAGCACGCGGTCCGAGCCGTGCTGCACCGGCAGATGCACGTGCGTGGCCAGTTGTTCGATGCGCCCATGGGCGTCGATCAGGCGCTGCGTGAATTCATTCGGGTGGCTGGTGGTGTAGCGGATGCGCTCGATGCCGGGTATCTCGGCCACATGTTCCAGCAGCAGCGCGAAGTCCCCCGGCCCGCCGTCGACCTCGCCGCGCCAGGCGTTGACGTTCTGGCCCAGCAAGGTGACCTCGCGCACCCCCTGCGCGGCCAGTTCGGCGACCTCGGTCAGCACGTCGTCGAGTCCTCGCGAGACCTCCTCGCCGCGGGTGTACGGGACCACGCAGTAGCTGCAGTACTTGCTGCAGCCTTCCATGATCGAGACAAAGGCGGTGGCACCTTCGGCGCGCGCCGAAGGCAGATGGTCGAACTTCTCGATTTCCGGGAAGCTCACGTCCACCTGCGCGCGCCCGCTGCGTTCGCGGGCATCCAGCAGCTGCGGCAGCCGATGCAGGGTCTGCGGGCCGAACACCACGTCGACGAAGGGCACGCGCTCGAGGATCGCCTCGCCTTCCTGGCTGGCCACGCAGCCGGCCACGCCGATGCGCAGCTGCGGGCGCTCACCCTTGAGCATGCGCAGGCGCCCGAGGTCGCTGAACACCTTCTCCTGCGCCTTCTCGCGGATCGAGCAGGTGTTGAGCAGCACGAGATCGGCGTCTTCGGGGGAATCGGTGGTCTCGTAGCCTTGCGCGGCGCCGAGTACGTCGGCCATCTTGGCCGAGTCGTATTCGTTCATCTGGCAGCCGAAGGTCTTGATGTAGAGCTTTTTCATGATCTGGGAGCATCCCCGGCGCGTGCGACCGGTGGCGGCGCCGCGGGCGGCCGCGGCGCCGGGTTCATCAGTACTGCTGGAACAGGCAGTGGTTGGGGGCCGCGGGGACCCCCTCGACGGTCTGGCCCGGGGCCAGCATCCACACCTGGAACACGTTGCCCATCGCGTCGCGCTGGAACACCGCCGGGCCGCGCAGGCCCGCCAGTTGCCCGCGCAGCACCAGGCGCTGCCGGGTGTTCTCGACGCGAAGTCCCGGGCCGAGCGGGTACGTGACGCAGTTGACCTGAAGGCTCGGTCCGGCGCCGAAGCTGGCGAAACCCATCTGGCTGCCCAGCGGGTAGACATGGGTCGGAGCCGGCAGCAACACCTGGGCCGAAACGCATGGCGAACCCGCGCCCACGCCCAGCGAGCAGCCCAGCGCGAGGCCGGCGATGGCCAGGATCCGGCGCAGGCAGAACGGGGCGGACGCGCGCACGTGCGGTTTCCTCGTGGATGCGGTGGGTCGGGCGATTGTAGTGGCCGCGCCGTCAGGAGCGTGGCCATACCAGCACGTCCTGCGGGCGCATGTGCAGTTCGACGGCGCTTCCAGGGCGCACTCCGTGCTGTTCGACCTCGTCCCACGTCGCCTCGAACCACAGCAGTGCCTTGCCGCGACGCGCGCCGATCAGCGCTCGCCCCGACTGCGTGCTCACATGCTCCACGCGCGCGGCCAGTCGTTGCGTCGCGGCGTCGGCCGCGGCCGCTTTTCGCGACCCGGCCAGGCGCAGCGCCTCGGCGCCGACCGCCCAGTCCACCGGCTGTCCCGCGCGCAGTCCGGCGGGCGCGGCGGCCTGCAGGCGCAGTTCGCCGTCGTCCCAGTCGAGCAGCACCAGCCCGTCGTGCCCGGCGGCAGCGTGCAGCGTCGCGCCGAAGCGGTTGCGCACCCCCAGCAGCGCGGCGGCGCGAAGGTTGGCCGGCCGTGCGAACACCTCGCGCGCGCTGCCCTGCTGCACCACGCGGTGCCCGGCCAGCAGCACCACCCGGTCGGCCATCGCGGCCACCTGCACGTCGTGGGTGGCGGCCAGCGCCGGGATGCCGAGCTGATGCATGCGCGCCACCAGTTCGCTCAGCACATCTTCGCGGGTTCCCGCGTCGAGCGCGGAAGTCGGCTCGTCGAGCAGCAGCAGGCGCGGCCTGCGTGCGAGCGCGCGCGCCAACGCCACCCGCTGCTGTTGTCCGCCCGACAGTTGCGACGGACGCCGCTCGGCGTGCTCGCCCAGCCCGACGGCCCGCAGCAGCTCCAGCGCCTGCGCCTTCTGGCGCCGCATGCTCCCGCCCAGCGCGTAGGCCACGTTCTGCCAGGCGTTCATGTGCGGGAACAGCGCGTAGCCCTGCGGCAGGTAGCCGACCGGGCGCTGTTGCGGTGGCAGCGTGCCGAAGGGCTCGCCGTGGCAGGGCAGCAACCCGGCGAGCGCCTTCAGCGCGGTGCTCTTGCCTTCCCCGCTGGCGCCGAGCAGCGCGGTGAAGCCGCGCAGTTCGAACTCCAGCTGCATGCGCAGCGGCTGCAGCACCTGCAGGCGCACCTGCAGCGTCGCGTCGGCGCTCGACGCGAGGGTGGGGGCGGGGGATGGGGGGCTGGAGTCCATGGTCGCCTCAGTCCCCGGCGCAGATGTCCACGCCGCGGGTCTCGGGCAACAGCAGCAGGCCGATCACGAAGCTCATCGCCGCCACCACCACCGGATACCACAGCCCGTGGTAGATGCCTCCATCGTGCGCGACCAGCGCGAATGCGACCGTCGGCACGAGCCCGCCGAACCAGCCGTTGCCCAGGTTGTAGGGAAGGCCCATCGAGGTGTAGCGGATTCGCGTCGGAAACAGCTCCACCAGGGTGGCTGCGATCGGACCGTACACCATCGCGACATCGGCGACCAGCAGGGTCAGGATCAGCACCACCAGCGGCCGGTCCACGGCCGCCGTGTCGGCGCGCTCGGGGTAGCCGCTGGCCGTCACCGCTTGGCGCAACTCGAGATCCAGCGCCCGCTGCATGCGCAGGCGCTGCTGCGGCGCCATGCCGGCGGCATCGAAGGAGTCGATGCGGCGCCCGCCGATCTCGATGCGCGCCAGGCCGCGGCCGGCCCGCCGGTGATAGTCGACCGCCACGTCGCTGAGCGCCTGCTTGGCCACGTCGCAGGAATGGGTGTAGGGGCCGCCACCGTCGGGGCGCAGCGGGAACGAGCAATCCGCCGGCTCGGCCACCAGCACCACCGGATGCAGCGCCATCGCGCGTGCCAGCGCCGGATTGGCCGCCGCCGTCAGGGCGTGGAACATGGGGAAATAGCCCAGCGCCGCGAGCAGGCAGCCGGCGAGCATCACCGGACGCCGCCCGACGCGGTCCGACAGGCGGCCGAACAGCCAGAACAGCGGGATCGCCAGCAGCAGCGCCATGCCGGTGAGCACCCCGGCCAGGGCGCCGTCGAGCTTGAGGGTGTGGGTGAGGAAGACCAGCACGTAGAACTGGCCCGTGTACCAGATCACCCCCTGGCCGGCGGTCATGCCGAACAGCGCCACCAGGACGAGCCGCAGATTGCCGCCACGTCCCAGCGCTTCGGACAGCGGGGCCTTCGACGTGCGCCCGGCGCGCCGGATGCGCACGAAGGCGGGGGACTCATCCAGGCGCAGGCGCATCCACACGGACACTGCGAGCAGTGCGCTGGAGGCCAGGAAGGGCAGGCGCCAGCCCCAGGATTCGAAGCCGGCCTCTCCCAGCAGGCGCCGCAGCCCGACGTTGACCAGCAGGGACAACAGCAGCCCGAGCGTGGCGGTGGTCTGCAGCCAGGACGTGTAGGCCCCGCGCGCGTAGCGCGGCGCGTATTCGCCGAGGTAGGTCGCCGCGCCGCCGTACTCGCCTCCCAGCGCCAGTCCCTGCAGCAGGCGCAGCGCCACCAGGATCATCGGTGCGGCCACGCCGATGCTGGCATAGCCTGGCAGCAGCCCGGCGATGAAGGTCGACAGACCCATCAGCAGGATGGTCACGAGGAAGGTGTACTTGCGTCCGATCAGGTCTCCCAGGCGCCCGAACAGCAACGCGCCGAAGGGGCGGACCAGGAACCCCGACGCGAAGGCCAGCAGCGCGAACACGAAGGCCGAGCCCGGGTCCAGTCCGGCGAAGAACTCCTGCCCGATGATTCCGGCCAGCGAGCCGTAGAGGTAGAAGTCGTACCACTCGAACACCGTGCCCAGCGTCGACGCGACCAGCGCCCGCCGCTGCTCGGGGCTCAGCGGCGGGTCGGCTGCGGTGGCGGGCGGCGGGTTCAAACCCCCCACACCACCGGAGTATCGGCCTCCAGGCTGCGCTTGAGCAGCTGCACGAAGGGCCAGGCGCGCTGGCGCAGGCTCACCGCCTGCGCGCCGCCGCCACCTGTGCGGCCGGCGCCGTCGGGCGCCTCGGCGTCCTGGCGTGCACCGCGCCCTCGCTCGTCCTGCTCCACCGCGGCCTGCAGCGCGGCGATGGCGCGCGGCATGTCCGCCGGCTCGATGATGCCCTGCGGGCCGGGTTGCTTGCCGATGATGCCGAGGATGCGCTCGGCGGGACCCTGGTTCATGAACAGGTCGGAATCGGCTCGGGAGCGGAACTTGTACATCATGGTGCGGGACGGCTGCGCCGCATTGCAGTGGCGAAGGGCATGGTGCGGAGCATAAAGGCGATGCGGCGTGGGAGCCAGTCGTGGTCGTCGCGCGCCTGCGGATCCCTGCCGGGGTGTCGGGATCCTGGGGCATCCACCGGCGCTGCTGCTGCGCGCGCCGATCCGGTCTAAGGTGGCGCGGTCGGGGGCACGGGCTCGTGCGTGCCATCCGACCTGCTCCCGGAGTTCCGCGCCGATGATCGACCCCTCAGTCGTGCTGCTGTCGCGCTGGCAGTTCGCGCTCACCGCGCTGTACCACTTCCTGTTCGTGCCCCTGACCCTGGGCATGGGTTTCCTGCTCGCCGCGATCGAGACCGTGTACGTGCTCGGCGG
>JAJYTY010000091.1 GCA_021792835.1 Pseudomonadota bacterium | reverse complement strand
GGCAACGGACCATGTCGGGTCTGAAGGTTGGAATCGTCGGCGGCACCGGCTACACCGGTGTCGAGTTGCTGCGCCTGCTGCTGGCGCACCCCGCGGTCGAGCTGCGCGCCATCACGTCGCGCAAGGAGGCCGGGCTGCCCGTCAGCGAGCTGTACAGCAACCTGCGCGGGCACACGGATCTGCGATTCACGCCCCCGGACGAGGCGCCGCTGCGCGACTGCGACGTGGTGTTCTTCGCCACCCCGCACGGGGTGGCCATGCAGCAGGCCCGCGAACTGCTGGACGCCGGGGTGCGCATCGTCGACCTCGCCGCCGACTTCCGGCTGCGCGACACCGCGCTGTTCGAACGCTGGTACGGCATGCCGCACGGTTGCCCGGACATCCTGGCCGAGGCCGCCTACGGGCTGCCCGAGCTCAACCGCGAGGCGATCCGCGGCGCACGCGTGGTGGCCAACCCCGGCTGCTACCCCACCACCGTGCAGATCGGCTTCGCGCCGCTGCTGCGCCACGGCCTGGTCGACCCCGGGCACCTGATCGCCAGTTGCGCCTCCGGCGTCTCCGGCGCCGGCCGCAAGGCGGAAGTCGGCTACCTGTACGCGGAGGCCTCGGACAACTTCAAGGCCTACGGGGTCAAGGGCCACCGCCACGGCCCCGAGATCGAGCAGGAACTGCGCCGGCTCGCCGGCTTCGCCGACGCCGACCAGCGCCTGCGCTGCGTGTTCCTGCCGCACCTGGTGCCGATGATCCGCGGCATGCACAGCAGCCTGTTCGCGCGCCTGAACGATGCCGGCCAGGCCAGCGACCTGCAGGCCCTGTTCGAGCGCTTCTATGCCGACGAACCCTTCGTCGACGTGCTGCCCGCCGCAAGCGCGCCGGAGACGCGCAGCGTGCGCGGCGCCAATCTGCTGCGCGTTGCCGTGCATCGGCCGCAGCCCGACACCGTGATGGTGCTGGTCGTGCAGGACAACCTGACCAAGGGCGCCTCGGGACAGGCCGTGCAGAACATGAACCTGATGTTCGGGCTCGCCGAGACCACCGGGCTGCAGGGTATCGCCCTGCTTCCCTGAGTCGAGTGCGGGGTTTCGCCGGCAGAACCGGCCACCCCGGCCTAAAATAGGGTCTTCAACAGGAGAACGCCCATGAGCGCAGTGTTGCCAGACACCCAGACGGTCGCTGCCGCCGACCCGCTGCTGTTCACCGAAAGCGCGGCGACGAAGGTCAAGGAACTGATCGACGAGGAAGGCAACCCGGAGCTGAAGCTGCGGGTGTTCGTGCAGGGCGGCGGTTGCTCGGGCTTCCAGTACGGCTTCACCTTCGACGAGGCGGTCAACGAGGACGACACCCAGATGATGCGGGGCGGCGTGACCTTGCTGATCGACGCGATGAGCCTGCAATACCTGGTCGGCGCAGAGATCGACTACAAGGAAGGCCTGGATGGCGCGCAGTTCGTGATCAAGAACCCGAACGCGACCACCACCTGCGGCTGCGGGTCCTCCTTCTCGACCTGAATCCGCCGGTGCACCGCGCCTGCGCGGTGCACCGATGCTTCAGGCCGGGTAGATCGCCCCCAGCACGCGCGGCCCGCGTGCGCCGGTGACGGCCGGCAGGTTGCCGGGCAATCCGTCGATGGCGCGCGCCGCCAGCCAGGCGAACGCGGCGGCCTCCACCTGTTGCGGCTGCAGGCCGCGCGACTCGGTGCCGACGATCTCGCAGGCGTCGACCAGGCGGCCGATGCGTTGCAGCAGGTCCGAGTTGGCCGCGCCGCCCCCGCATACCAGCAGTTCCCGCGCCCCCGGCATGTGGCGCCGCAGGTCGGCCGCCACCACCTCGGCGACCATTTGCGCCAGCGTGGCCTGCACGTCGCGCGGCTGCGCGGTGTCGAAACCCCGCAGCATGCGTTGCAGCCATGCCGCGTCGAAATATTCACGCCCGGTGCTCTTGGGCACCGCGGCCGCGAAGTACGGCTCGTCGAGCAGGCGCCGCAGCAGTGCCTCCAGCACGCGCCCACCCGCGGCCCATTCGCCGCCGGCGTCGAAATCACGCTGCAGGTGGCGCTGCGCCCACAGGTCGAGCAAGGCGTTGCCCGGCCCGCAATCGAAACCCAGCACGCGCCCGTCGGCGTGCAGCAGGCTCAGGTTGGCGATTCCGCCCAGGTTGAGCACCGCCAGGTCGCATCCGTCGCGCCCGAACACCGCGCGGTGGAAGGCCGGCACGAGCGGCGCGCCCTGTCCTCCGGCTGCGATGTCGCGACTGCGGAAGTCGGCCACCACGGTGATCCCGCAGGCCTCGGCCAGCCAGGCCGGGGCGCCGAGTTGCAGGGTGTAGCCGCAGTCCGGGCGGTGGCGCACGGTCTGGCCGTGGGCGCCCACCGCGTCGACTTCGCCGGCGGCGACCGCGGCCTCACGCAGCAGCTGCTGCACGGCCTGCGCGTACAGACGCGCCAGTTCGAGCCCGGCCAGTTGCGCGCGATGCAGTTCGTCGTGGGCGGCGTGATGCAGCGCGGCGAACTCGGCACGAAGCGCCGCCGGCATCGGCAGCTGCACATGCCCCAGCAGCCGCAGCGGCCCCTCGGGCTGCAACGCCAGCAGCACCGCATCCACGCCGTCGAGCGAGGTGCCCGACATCAGACCGGCGAACAGCCGGCGCCGCGACATGGCAGCGCGCCTCGCGCAGGCTGCGTGCCCGCCCGGGCCTGCTCAGCCGCGCAGCGCCGGCCTGGCCGCGCTGGCCAGCTCGGGCTGCGGCAGCAGGGCCAGCAGGTGGGTACGCGGTGCGGTGCTGGCGAGAAAGCTTGCGCGCAAATCGGGCGGCAGCTTCGTGCCGTGCGGCGTGTAATGCGCGATGTTCAGCGGGTTCACGGGGTTGCCATGCACGAAGAACTGGAAATACAGGTGCGGCCCGGTGGACCACCCGGTATTGCCCGACAGGGCAACCACCTCTCCCTGCTTGACCGTTTCGCCGACGTGCACCTCGAACTTGCTCAGGTGCGCGTAGATGGTCGCGAAACCGCCCGGGTGCACGACTTTCACGTACCTGCCGTAACCGGTTCCCCAGCCTGCGTAGGCAACGCGCCCGTTGGCGATGGTGCGCACCGGCGTGCCCACCGGGATCGCCAGGTCGATGCCCTTGTGGAACTCGGGCTTGTGGAAGATCGGGCTGATGCGCCAGCCGTAGCCGGAGGTCAGGCGATCGTAGGGCAGCGGCGACAGCAGGAAGGTGCGCGCCAGGCTGTTGCCGTCGGGTGCGTAGTACGCGGCCGCCTGCGGATGCCCCGGCGGATCGAACCAGACCGCGCTGCGATCACGGCCGTCGACCGAAAGCTGCACGGCCAGGATGCGCCCGACGCGCAGCACGTGGCCGTCCGCGGTGTAAACGCGCCACGCCACCGTGAAGTGGTCACCCGCGTGCAGATCGCGACGGAAATCGACCTCGCCGCCGAACAGGTCGACAAGCTGCGAAGCCACCGCGTCCGGCACGCCGGCACTGTCGGTGGCCGCGAACAGGGTCGTGCGGACCACTCCGCTGGCCATGCGGATCTGCGGCTGCGCCGTCTGCGCCCGCAGTTCGTCCGCGAAGCCCCCGCCGGCACGCGCCCGGATGCTCAGCAGGCGCAGTTGCATCGGCGAGTCCGGGCCGCGCACCGGCTTGGCGTGTGCGCCCTCGGCAGCCGGCAGCACCGCCTGCAATTGGCGCAGTCGACCCAGCGAATCGACTTCGGCGCTGACCATCGTGCCGCGCTGGCGCAACAACTGCTGCAGCGCACCGTCCCGCGCCAGCTGGCGCAGTTGCGTCGGGTCGGTGACCTGCAGGCGCCGCAGCAGCGACGCGGCGGAATCCGAGTTGGCGACGAAGGCTGTCGTGTACAGCACGCGCGGCTGGCTGTCGAGCGCGTCGACCTGCGTCGACACGTCGATGGAAACCGCCTGCCGCACGATGCTGGGCGCCGGCAATTGCGGCTGCGGCCCGTATTCGACCAGTGCGAATGCACTGACGCTGCTCAGCAGCAACAGTCCGCCAACGCCGGTGGCGACACGCCCCGGATGGGCTTCCACCGCCTCGCGCACGCGCAAGACCGCGTTGCGCAGGCGGGAGCCGGCCTGGATCAGAAACAACATGCGCACTCCTGGCTTCACGAGTCGCGAACAACCCCGACAAACAACAACCCCTGCCCCGCGGCGCTGGCCCGCGCGCCAGGCGCGGGAGTCGGCCGAGGCCGGGTCCAATACACTTCAGGCTGCGGGCCGCGAGCGAAGCTTGCGCGCACGCGGGGGACGAACCCCGGGGCGCCCCTCTGGACGGCGCCCCGCCGCGTTCCAGGCATGGCCTGCAAAGGATGCCGGGCCGCGTCGGTGCCGCAGCCGTTCCTGCGCCATATTCCTGAAAGCTGCCGAGTTTAGCAGCAGCCGGGGAGCGATTTGTCAAAAATTCCATGTCCCTGATGTCATATTCTGATACGGATGCACGGTCTTCCAGCGCCCTTCCCGAGTCGATCCGCCATGCGCTGGAAGTGACCCGCCGCGGCTGTGCCGAGCTGCTGGTGGAGTCCGACTGGATCGCCAAGCTGCGGCGCAGCGAACAGTCCGGCAAGCCGCTGCGCATCAAGCTGGGCCTCGATCCGACCGCGCCCGACATCCACCTCGGCCACACCGTGGTGCTCAACAAGCTGCGCCAGCTGCAGGACCTGGGCCACACGGTGATCTTCCTGATCGGGGATTTCACCTCGCGCATCGGCGACCCCTCCGGGCGCAACACGACGCGCCCGCCGCTGACCATCGAGCAGATCCGCGACAACGCGCAGACCTACTACGCGCAGGCCAGCCTGGTGCTGGACCCGCAGCGCACGGAAATTCGTTACAACTCCGAATGGAGCGAGGCGCTTGGCGCCGACGGCATGATCCGCCTGGCGGCGCGCTACACCCTTGCGCGGCTGCTCGAGCGCGAGGACTTCACCCAGCGCTTCCGCGCGAACATTCCCATCGCGATGCATGAATTGCTGTACCCGCTGATGCAGGGCTATGACTCGGTGGCACTGCAAAGCGACCTGGAACTCGGCGGGACCGACCAGAAGTTCAACCTGCTGGTCGGCCGCGACCTGCAGAAGGAATACGGCCAGGAGCCGCAGTGCATCCTGACCATGCCGCTGCTCGAGGGGCTGGACGGCGTGGACAAGATGTCCAAGTCCAAGGGCAACTACATCGGCATCCAGGAAGCCCCGGCCAGCATGTACGCCAAGCTGCTGTCGATCAGCGACGAGCTGATGTGGCGCTACTACGAACTGCTGTCGTTCCAGCCGCTGCAGGAGATCGCACGGCTGCGCACCGAGGTCGAGGCCGGGCGCAACCCGAAGGACGCCAAGGTGCTGCTGGCGCGCGAGATCGTCACGCGCTTCCACGACGCCGCCGCGGCCGAGGCAGCGCAGGCGGACTTCGAGCTGCGCGCGCGCGGCGGCGTGCCCGACGACATTCCCGAGCTGCGCCTGAGCCTTCCCGACGACGGGCTGGCCTTGCCGGCGGCGCTGAAGCAGGCCGGGCTGGTGCCGTCCACCGCCGAGGCGCTGCGCATGATCGAGCAGCGCGGGGTGCGCATCGACGGCGGCGTGGCCGAGGACCGCAACCTGCGCCTGAAGGCCGGCAGCTACGTGCTGCAGGTGGGCAAGCGCAAGTTCGCGCGCGTGCTGCTGGAATAGGGCAATCGGGGAGCAGGCGACGGCGCTCGTCGCCGCCGTCACAGCATCTGCACGCGCGGCTGGCTGAGCGCGCGCTCGGCCAGCCGCGCGTACAGCGCGGCGCCCAGCGGCAGCACCGCGTCGTTGAAGTCGAAACGCGGCGAATGCAACTGCGCGCCACCTCCGGTACCGGTGCCCAGGCGCAGGTAGGCGCCCGGCACCGCCTGCAGCATGAACGAGAAGTCCTCCGCCCCCATGCTCGGCGGCAGGTCGCGCACGACCGCGGCGTCGCCGACCAGTTCGGCCGCGACCTGCGCCGCGTGGTAGGCGACGTGCGGCGTGTTGATGGTGGCGGGATAGACGCGCTCGTACACCAGCTCGGCCTGCGCGCCGAAGGCCAGCGCCACCGACTGCACCAGCGGCCCGAGCCGCGCCTGCAGCGCCTGCTGCACGTCGGCGCGGAAACTGCGCACCGTGCCGACCAGGCTGACGCGGCGCGGGATCACGCTCATCGCGCCGAGGTCGCCGGCCTGCATCGCGCACAGGCTGACCACCGCGTGTTGCGCCGGGTCGACGTCGCGCGCCACCAGGGTCTGCACCGCGGTGATCATGTGCCCGGCGACCAGCACCGGGTCCACCGCCAAGTGCGGGTGGGCACCGTGGCCACCGCTGCCGCTGATGTGGATGGTGATGCGGTCGGCCGCGGCCATCATCGCCCCCGGCGCCAAGCCGATGCGCCCGGCCGGCAGCTGCGGCCAGTTGTGCATGCCGAACATCCAGTCGGTCGGAAATCGTGCGAACAGGCCGTCGTCGATCATCGCCCGCGCGCCGCCCAGGCCTTCCTCGGCAGGCTGGAAGATGCAGTGCACACGACCGCTGAAGGCGCGCGATGCGGCCAGGTAGCGCGCGGCACCGAGCAGCATCACGGTATGCCCATCGTGCCCGCAGGCGTGCATCACGCCCGGACGGGTCGAGCGCCACGGCTGCTCGTTTTCCTCGTGCATCGGCAGCGCGTCCATGTCGGCGCGCAACCCGACCGCGCGCGGCCACGCTTCGGCCGCCATGCCGGGCGGCTCCTGCGGGGCGGGCGCCGGCTGCGCCTGCCGGCCGTGGATCACGCCGACCACCCCGGTGCCTCCGATCCCGCGATGCACCTCGTCGACGCCGTAGGCGCGCAACTGCCCGGCCACCAGTTCGGCGGTGCGCTGCTCCTGGAAACCGAGCTCCGGGTGGGCGTGCAGATCGCGCCGCAGCCGTGTCAGTTCGGCGTGCCAGGCGTCGAGCCGTTGCAGCGGACCCTCAGGCGTCCACATCGCGCAGCCAGGCAAGGCGCCACATGGATCGCGCCATGCGCCCCGCGGTCATCATTGCAGTCTCTCCATCGGCAAAGGATTGAAACACCGCGGCGAGGGGCCTGCAAACCACCCCGCCGCCGATGTTGCTTTGTCGCCTCGGGACGCGCGCTTTGTCTATGATGTGCATCCTGTCGCCCACGCGACGCCCGCGCACACCTGCGCACACCTGCCTTGCCTGCCTTGAAGCCCGAGTCGACCCCCGCATCGCCAGCCGCACCTGCCGCGCCCGCCGTCGCCGCGCGGGGTGCCGAGGGGCTGGGGCTTCGCAGTGTGCGCAGCGTGTGGCACCCGTGCACGCAGATGAAGCGCCACGAGGGTTCGCCGCCACGGGTGATCGTCGGCGCGCAAGGCGCGTGGCTGACCGATGAATCCGGCGAGCGCGTGCTCGACGCCATCAGTTCATGGTGGGTCAACCTGTTCGGGCACGGCCAGCCCGAGATCAAGGCGGCGATCGCCGCGCAGCTCGAACGCGTCGAACATGTGATGCTCGCCGGGCTGACCCACGAACCGGTGGTGCGCCTGTCCGAGCGCCTGCGCGAGCGCACCGGGCTGGGCCACGCGCAATACGCCAGCGACGGCGCCTGCGCCAACGAGATCGCGCTGAAGATGAGCGCGCATTACTGGCGCAACGCCGGGCGCCCGCAGAAGAACCGCTTTGTCGCGCTGGCCGGCAGCTACCACGGCGAGACGGTCGGCGCCCTCGGCGTCACCGACGTCGAGCTGTTCCGCTCCAGCTATGCCCCGCTGCTGCGCATCGCCGCCACCGTACCGGCGCCACAGCTTCGCGGCGTGACGGATGAAGCCGCGGTGCAGGCGGCGATCGAAAGCGCCTGCGACGCGCTGGACCGGCAGCTGCAGCGCGAGGCGGCGCACACCGCCGCGCTGATCGTCGAGCCGCTGGTGCAATGCGCGGCCGGATTCGAGTTCCACCCTCCCGCCTACCTGGCGCGCGTGCGCGAGTTGTGCACGCGCCACGAGGTGCACCTGGTGGCCGACGAGATCGCCGTCGGCATGGGCAGGACCGGCAGCTTCGGCGCCTGCGAGCAGGCCGGGGTGCGGCCCGATTTCCTGTGCATCGGCAAGGGACTCACCGGCGGTTTCCTGCCGCTTTCCGCGGTGCTCACCACCGACCGCGTGTTCGAGGCCTTCTACGACGACGACATCGCGCGCGCTTTCCTGCACTCGCATTCCTACACCGGCAATGCGCTGGCCTGCGCCGCGGCGCTGGCCACGCTGGACCTGCTGGACGAACCGCGCCTGGCCGCCAACCGCGAACTCGCGCTGCGCCTGGACCGCGTGTTCGAGCCGCTGCATCGCCACCCGCGGCTGCACAACGCGCGGCACATCGGCATGATCTGGGCCTGGGACGTGCGCGACGCGCCGCCCGACTTCGCGCGCCGCTTCGGGCTGCACGCGCTGGCACGCGGCGCCCTGCTGCGCCCGATCGGCTCGACCCTGTACTTCATGCCGCCCTACGTGATCGACGAGCCCGCCGCCGAGCACCTGCTGCGAGCCACGCTGGGGGCGCTGCAGGCCACGCTGGACGCCGCGCCGGACACCGCGCGCGAACCCGCGCTGGCCTGAGGCCCCGGACCTGCCGCGATGACCCAAGCACTCGCTCCCGCCTGGCTGGTCGCCGGCACCGACACCGAGATCGGCAAGACCCTCGTGTCCTGCGCGCTGCTCGGGCTGCTCGCCCGGCGCCATGCTCGCGTGGTCGGCGCCAAGCCGGTGTCGGCGGGCAACGACCCGCAAGGGATCAACGAGGACGTGGCGCAGCTGCGCGCCGCCAGCACGCTGGCGGTGCCGCCGGAGCTGGACAACACCTATGCGCTGCCGCTGCCCATGTCGCCGCACGCGGCGGCCGGCCGCGCGTCGACCCCCATCGACCTGCAGCGCATCGTGGATGCGGTGCAGCGCCTGCGCGGGCAGGCAGACGCGGTGATCGTCGAAGGTGTCGGCGGCTTCCTGGTGCCGCTGTCGATGCTCGAGGACGGCGGCGACCTGGCACGGCGCCTGCGCCTGCCGGTGATCCTGGTCGTCGGGCTGCGCCTGGGCTGCCTCAACCATTCGCTGCTCACCCAGGAGGCGATCGCCGCGCGCGGGCTGACGCTGGCCGGCTGGGTCGGCAACCACGTGGACCCGCGGATGCTGCAGCCGCAGGACAGCATCGACCTGCTTCGCGCGCGCCTGCGCGCGCCCTGCCTGGGCATCATCCCGCACCTGCCTCGACCCGACGCGGCCGCCGCCGCGGCCTGCCTGCAATGGTCGCCGTGACTCGCGAAGCGCCCCGCGGCGGCGCGACGGCATGGGACTTCGCCGCCGAACTGCAGGCCATCGACTCC
Source organism: Pseudomonadota bacterium (assembly GCA_021792835.1). Taxonomy (GTDB): domain Bacteria; phylum Pseudomonadota; class Gammaproteobacteria; order Burkholderiales; family Burkholderiaceae_C; genus Thiomonas_A. The sequence continues at coordinate 3,885 of JAJYTY010000091.1, read as the reverse complement.
GCACAGCTGCGCAGGCGCCGCCGCGTGATCGAGTCCTACGACGGCGCGCGCATGCGCATCGACGGGCGCGAGCTGCTGGCCTTCTGCAGCAACGACTACCTCGGGCTGGCGCAGCACCCCGCACTGGTCGAGGCCGCGCGCGAAGCTGCGGCGCGCTGGGGAGTCGGGGCCACCGCGTCGCCGGTGCTGTGCGGGCACAGCCTGGCGCACGAGCAGCTCGAACGCGAGCTCGCGCGCTTCGTCGGCATGCCGCGCGCACTGTACTTCTATGCCGGTTTCCCGGCGAATGCCGGGATCGTGCCGGCGCTGGCCGGGCGCGGCGACGCGGTGTTCTCCGACACGCTGAACCATGCCTGCCTGATCGACGGTGCGCGCCTGTCGCGCGCCGACGTGCAGGTGTACGCGCACGCGGACCCGGCCGACCTGGCGCGGCGCCTGCAGGCCAGCCCGGCTCGGCGCAAGCTCATCACCACCGACGCCGTGTTCAGCATGGACGGCGACATCGCGCCGCTGCGCGAACTGCTGCAACTGGCCGAGCGCTTCGATGCGCTGCTGCTGGTCGACGATGCGCACGGCTTCGGCGTGCTCGGCCCCGGCGGCGCCGGGACCGCGGCCGCGCTCGGCCTGCGCAGCCCGCGCCTGCTGTACATGGCCACGCTGGGCAAGGCGGCCGGGGTTGCCGGGGCCTTCGTCGCCGGCGCCGACGACGCCGTCGAGTACCTGATGCAGCGCACCCGCAGCTACATCTTCGCCACGGCCGCGCCGCCGATGGTCGCGCACACGCTGCGCGCCAGCCTGCGCGTGATCGCCGACGAACAGTGGCGCCGCGACCGGCTGCGCGAACTGGTCGCGCTGGTGCACGAGCAATCCCGGCTTCCGCAAGGCTGGAGACTGGGCGAGTCGCGGACTCCGGTGCAGCCGCTGATCATCGGCTCCAATGAAGCCGCGCTGCACGCGATGCAACAGTTATGGCAGCAGGGTTACTGGGTGCCGGCGATCCGCCCGCCGACGGTCGCCCCCGGCAGCGCGCGCCTGCGCCTGAGCCTGTCGGCCGCGCATACCCTGCAGGACCTGCGCGAACTGCTGCGCGCCATCGAAGGCCTGTAGCGCACGGCGGGACTCAGTCGAAGGTCTCGCAGTCGCGCAGCGGCGGCGCCGCCGCGTCCTTCGCCGCCAGTACCGGCTGCATCCCCTGCAGCGGCCAGTCGATGCCCAGCTGCGGGTCGTTCCACAGCAGCGAGCGCTCATGCTCGGCGAACCAGTAGTCGGTGGTCTTGTACAGGAACTCGGAGTCGTCGGCCAGACTCACGAACCCATGCGCGAAGCCGGGGGGAATCCACAACTGACGGCGGTTCTCGGCCGACAGCTCGACGCCCGCCCAGCGCCCGAAATTCGGCGAAGCGCGGCGCAGGTCCACCACGACGTCCCAGACCCGCCCCGCCACCACGCGCACCAGCTTGCCCTGCGGGTGGCGGATCTGGTAGTGCAGTCCGCGCAGGACGCCGCGTGCCGAGCGCGAATGGTTGTCCTGCACGAATTCGGGATCGACGCCAGTGGCCGCGGCGAAATCCCGGCGGTTGTAGCTCTCGAAGAAAAAGCCCCGCGCGTCGCCGAACACCTTGGGTTCGAGCAGCAGCACCTCGGGCAGGGCGGTGGGAATGACAGTGAACGGCATGGGGTCGGGATGGGGCGCGGGGCCCGTCAGCGAGGTTCTTCGAGCAGCCTGAGCAGGTACTGCCCATAGCCGTTCTTGCGCATCGGTTCGGCCAGGCGACGCAGCTGCGCGGCATCGATCCAGCCGTGGCGCCAGGCGATCTCCTCCGGACACGACACCTTCAGGCCCTGGCGCTTTTCCAGGGTCGCGATGAACTGCCCGGCGTCGAGCAGGCTCTCGTGGGTACCGGTGTCCAGCCAGGCGTGGCCGCGCCCCAGCGTGCTGACCCGCAGGCGCCCGCGCTCGAGATAGTGGCGGTTGACGTCGGTGATTTCCAGCTCGCCACGCGCCGACGGGCGCAGCCCGGCCGCGATGTCGACCACCTCGGAGTCGTAGAAGTACAGCCCGGTGACCGCGTAGTTGCTCTTTGGGCGTACTGGCTTTTCCTCGATGCTCACCGCGCGGCGCGCGGCATCGAATTCGACCACGCCGTAGCGCTCCGGATCCAGCACGTGGTAGGCGAACACCGTCGCGCCCTCGGCCTGCGCATGCGCGACGCGCAGCAGCGGCTGCAGGTCGTGGCCCCAGAAAAGGTTGTCACCCAGCACCAGCGCGCTCGGCGCGCCGCCGAGGAACTGCCGCCCGATCAGGAAGGCCTGCGCGAGCCCGTCGGGGCTGGGCTGCACCGCATAGTGCAGGTTCAACCCCCACTGGCTGCCGTCGCCGAGCAGCTGCTCGAAACGCGGAGTGTCCTGCGGGGTCGAGATCACCAGCACCTCGCGGATCCCCGACAGCATCAGCGTGGACAGCGGGTAGTACACCATCGGCTTGTCATAGACCGGCAGCAACTGCTTGCTGACGGCCTTCGTCACCGGGTACAGCCGGGTGCCGGAACCCCCGGCGAGGAGGATGCCCTTGCGGGCCTGGGAAGTCGTCATCGGTAACGGCGCTCGCGCATCGACGTTCATGGCCAGCTGCCATCATACGAAAGCCGCCCTCCATCAACCGGGCCGCCCGTCGTGAAAAAGCCCCGCAGGCCTGGCGGCCTCGGGGCTGGCGTGTCTTGGTGGCGCTTCAGGGACTCGAACCCCGGACCTGCGGATTATGATTCCGTCGCTCTAACCGACTGAGCTAAAGCGCCAAAAGCAGGCCATTATACGCGAGTACGTCGGCCTCTCAACCCCCGCGGCATCGAGGCGACTCAGCGGTTCTCGAACTTCGGGCTGCGCTTTTCCAGGAAGGCCGCCATGCCTTCGCGCTGGTCGTGGGTCCCGAACAGGCTGTGGAACAGCCTGCGCTCGTACATCAGCCCATCGGACAGCGGGGTCTCGAAGGCGCGGTTGACGCAGTCCTTGGCCATCATCACGGTCTGGCGCGGGAAGGCGCAGATGGTCCGCGCAGCCTCCAGCGCCTCATCGAGCAGGCGCGCCGCCGGAACCACGCGCGACACCAGGCCCGCGCGCTCGGCCTCGGCCGCGTCCATCATGCGCGCGCTCAGCGCCAGATCCATCGCCTTGCTCTTGCCGACCGCGCGCGGCAGGCGCTGCGTGCCGCCGGCACCGGGAATGATGCCGATGCGGATCTCCGGCTGCCCGAAGCGCGCGTCGTCGGCGGCGATGATGAAGTCGCACATCATCGCCAGTTCGCAGCCTCCGCCCAGCGCATAGCCGGCCACCGCCGCGATCACCGGTTTGCGGATGCTGCGCATGCGCTCCCAGTTGCGGGTGATGAAGTCCTCGCGGTAGGCCTGCATGTAGTCCTTCGAGGCCATCGCCGCGATGTCGGCACCGGCGGCGAAAGCCTTCTCGCTGCCGGTCAGCACGATGCAGCCGACAGCGTCGTCGGCCTCGTACATGGACAGCGCCTGGCCCAGCTCGTCCATCAGCGCATCGTTCAGCGCATTGAGCTGCCTGGGCCGGTGCAGGCGGATCAGCGCGACCTGGTCGTGCACTTCCAGCAACAGGTTCTCGGGGTTCATGGAATCTCCTCGTGGGTGGTCGCAAGGGTGCGGGGCTGCGGATGGCGCTGCGCCCTCGCCGGTTCAGATCCCCAGCCAGGCGCGGCGCAAACGCAGCGCGCGCGCCCCGGGGTCGGGCGCCAGATCCAGCTGCAGCGGGCCGGGAGCAGGACGCGGCAGCGGCGCCTGCAACTGCAGCAGGCGCCCGTCGCGCATCACGTGCGCGCTCCACGCCTGCCCCGGTTCGCTGCGCCGGTACTGGCGCGCAGATCGG
>JAJYTY010000090.1 GCA_021792835.1 Pseudomonadota bacterium | reverse complement strand
ATCAGGTCCTGCACGTAGCGCTTGGGGCTTCCCGGGGTGCGCGAGAACGCCAGGTGGATGTCGATGAAGTCCTTCGGCAGGCTTTGCAGCGGGCCGAAGTAGGGCAGCTCGGCCTGCGTGCGCGCACCGAAGAACAGCATCAGGCGCCCGCCGTCGAACTTGCCGGAGCGGCGCAGCCGGCGGCGCCACTCGGTCATCGCGCGCATCGGCGCACTGCCGGTGCCGGTACAGATCATCACGATGTTCGAACGCGGGTGGTTGGGCATCAGGAAACTGGCGCCGAAGGGGCCGATGACCTCGACCTTGTCGCCGACCTGCAGGTCGCACATGTAGTTCGACGCGACTCCGCGCACCGGTCGGCCTTGATGGTCCTCGAGCACGCGCTTGATGGTCAGCGACAGATTGTTGTAGCCGGGGCGCTCGCCGTTGCGCGCGCTGGCCACCGAGTACTGGCGCGCGTGGTGCGCCTTCCCGGACTCGTCCACTCCGGGAGGGATGATGCCGATCGACTGGCCCTCGAGCACCGGAAACGGCGTGGCTCCGAAGTCCAGCACGATGTGGTGGGTGTCGTAGTCGCGCCCGATCTCGGTGACCCGCACGTTGCCGGTGACTGTCGCGACCAGGCTCTTGCGCGCGGACTTCGGGCCGTACAGGTTGGTGTAGGCGTGCGCCGCCGACCACGGCGGCACCACCGCGCCGAAGGCCGCGCCGCGGAACTCGGCGGTGTCGGCCGCCTGCGGGGTCGGGGCCTGCTGCGCTTGCTGCGCCACCGCGGGCGCCGGCAGCTGCGCCGCATCGAGCTGCGCCGGCAGCTCGTCCCAGCCCAGCTGCGCGGCGACGCTGTAGGCGGCCCGGCGCGGCACGTCGCGCCAGTTGTCGATGGCGCCGGTCGGGCAGGGCGGAATGCACGCCATGCAGGCATTGCAACGCTCGGCGTCGACCACGTAGTTGCGGCTGTCGTGCGTGACGGCGCCGACCGGGCAGGTCGCCTCGCAGGTGTTGCAGCGGATGCAGATCTCGGGGTCGATCAGGTGCTGCCGGATGATCGCGTTGTCGGCCATGTCCATGGCGGTCTCCAGGGAAAAGCGGCGTGGGCGCGATGATGCGCCGACACGCCGCGGCCGGGCCTTCAGTTGAAGCGCACGTACTCGAAATCGATGGGCTGGCGGTTGATCCCGACCATCGGCGGCGCGATCCAGTTCGCGTACTTGCCCGGCTCGACCACGCGGCCCATCAGCGAGGCCACGAAGGCGCGGTCGGCCTCGCTGGGCAGCCACTCGGCGACATGTGCGTTCCACTCCTGCTCGTCGATCACACGGCCGTCGGGGGCGACCTTGATACCGGCCAGGCTGCCGATGTTGCGGTGGAAGGCCTTGTGCGGGGTCTTCAGGCGGAAGTCGATACCGGCCTTCTCGATCACCTTGTTCCAGCGCGACACGCCGCCGATGCTGTCGGTGATGTAGTCGTCGCGCAGCACCTCGTTGAGGGCGTTGAGCATGGGCACCTCCTCCTCCGCCAGACGGCCGGCGCGCAACTGCAGGATGCGGTACGAGTCGTTGCGCAGAAGATGGTCGTCGCCGCGCTTGCCTTCCTCGAAGCGGCCCTTGAGCCCGCTGGAGTAGAACATCGCGGCGTTGCTCGACTGGTCGGCGCCGAACAGGTCGATGGTCACGCTGAAATGGAAGTTCAGGTAGCGCTGCAGGGTCGGCAGGTCGATGACCCCGGCGGCGCGCAGCTTCGCCGGGTCGTCGGTCCTGAGTTCGTTCATCACCTGGCAGGTGCGCTGGATCACGCGCGACACCCCGGACTCGCCGACGAACATGTGGTGCGCCTCCTCGGTCAGCATGAAGCGCGTGGTGCGCGCCAGCGGATCGAAGGCCGACTCGGCCAGCGCGCACAGCTGGAACTTGCCGTCGCGGTCGGTGAAGTAGGTGAACATGAAGAAGGACAGCCAGTCCGGCGTCGGCTCGTTGAAGGCCTGCAGGATGCGCGGGTTGTCCTGCTGCCCGCTGCGCCGCTCGAGCAGCGCCTCGCCTTCCTCGCGGCCGTCGCGGCCGAAATACTTGTGCAACAGGTAGACCATCGCCCACAGGTGGCGGCCTTCCTCGACGTTGACCTGGAACAGGTTGCGCAGGTCGTACAGGCTGGGCGCGGTCAGCCCGAGGTGACGCTGCTGCTCGACCGAGGCCGGCTCGGTGTCGCCCTGCGTGACGATGATGCGACGCAGGTTGGCGCGATGCTCGCCGGGAACGTCCTGCCAGGCGTTCTCGCCCAGGTGGTCGCCGAAGTGGATCTTGCGGCCGGCCTCGGCCGGGTTGAGGAAGATGCCCCAACGGTACTCGGGCATCTTCACGTAGCCGAACTGCGCCCAGCCCTGCGGGTCGACGCTGGTGGCGGTGCGCAGGTAGACGTCGAAGCCCTGCGAAGCGTCGGGACCCATGTCGTTCCACCAGCTCAGGTAATTGGGCTGCCACTGCTCGAGCGCGCGCTGCAGCGTGCGGTCCTCGGCGAGATTGACGTTGTTGGGGATCTTGGTGCTGTAGTCGATGCTGGACATCTCGGTCTCCGTTCGGAAGTCTTGGTACGTGGGCTCAGACGCGGTTGAAGTCGAATGCCGCCTTCTCGCCCTTGCCGTACACCTTCAGCGCGCCCTTGTCGCCGACCGCGTTGGGGCGCTGGAAGATCCAGTTCTGCCACGCGGTGAGCCGGCCGAACACGCGGGTCAGCATGTTCTCGGGCCCGTTGAAGCGCAGGTTGGCCTCCATGCCGGTGAGCGCGTCGGGGGACATCGCCACGCGTTCCTCGATGGCGATGCGCAATTCGTCGTCCCAGTCGATGTCGTCGGGGTTGCTGGTGGCCAGCCCGAGCGCGAAGGCCTGGTCGGCGTCCAGCGCCTGGCCCAGATGCGCGCGCAGCGCGTCCATCGCAGCCTGTTCGCCGTAGAAGCGGCGCTCGAGGCGGCTTTGCCCGGTGGCCATCGGGTACAGGCCGAAATTCGCTTCATCCAGCGTGATGCGGGGCGCGCGCTGCGGCGCGTCGGGCAGCGCGAGGTGGTAGATGCGGTCGCAGGCCAGCGCCGGCTCCAGCAGCGTGCCGGCGAAGCACGAGCCCTCGTCGACCAGCGCGAACAGGCTGCGCGACGACACGTCGAGGCGGCTGAAAGTGCGGCGCAGCAGCCCTATGGTCTCGCGCACCAGCCAGTGCGAGCGGTTGGCCAGCAACAAGGCGTCGAGTTCGCGCACCGCGGCGGCGTCGCCGCGCGTCTTCACCAGCCAGGTGCCGATGTCGAGTTCGTTGGTGCGCATCGACAGGATCGCGTCGTCGAGCTCGCGCGCCATGCGCAGTGCGTACCAGTCGGCGCCCAGCGCCTCGACGGCCGCGACGTCGCGCGGCTGCGGGCCCTCGGGCGCATGCAGCGTGAAGGTGGCGACGCGGCGCGCGCGGTCGATCTCCACCGTCACCGCCGAATAGCGCAGCGCGTCGGGCTCGATCACGCGCTGCAGCGGTTTGAGTTCCACCCCGCGCGCGCCCTCGGGGCGGTCGCTGTCGGCGGCCAGCTGCAGCGCGCGTTCGCGCACCGCCTGCGCGAACACCGCCGGCTTGGCGATGTCGTCGACCAGGCGCCAGTCCTTGGCCTTGTGTCCGCGCACGCCCTCGGCGGTGGTGCAGAAGATGTCGGCCAGGTCGTGGCGCACATGGCGCTTGTCGGTGACGCGGGTCAGCCCGCCGGTTCCCGGCAGCACGCCCAGCAGCGGCACCTCGGGCAGGCTGACCGCGCTGGAGCGGTCGTCGACCAGCAGGATCTGGTCGCAGGCCAGCGCCAGCTCGTAGCCCCCGCCCGCGCAGGCGCCGTTGACGGCGGCGAGAAACTTCAGCCCGCTGTGGCGCGACGAGTCCTCCATGCCGTTGCGGGTCTCGTTGGTGAACTTGCAGAAGTTCACCTTCCAGGAATGGCTCGATACGCCCAGCATGAAGATGTTCGCGCCCGAGCAGAACACGCGGTCCTTCAGGCTGGTCAGTACCACGGTACGGACTTGCGGATGCTCGAAGCGGATTCGATTGAGGGCATCGGCGAGTTCGATGTCCACGCCGAGGTCATAGCTGTTGAGCTTGAGCTTGTAGCCGGGGCGCAGACCGGCGTTCTCGTCGAAGTCGGCCGCCAGCGTGGCGATCGGGCCGTCGAAGCCGAGCTTCCAGTGCTTGTAGCGCGACGGGTCGGTCTGGTAGTCGACACGGGGTGAATCGTTCACGGGGCTGCTCCTGGGAAATGAAACAAAATGCACGTTTGTCAAGACGTCGAGACGCAGCATAGTGCATGTCTCTCTGCGTGGCAAGTCGGGCCAAGACTGTTCGCGGGCGGAGCTTCCCGGGTTTTCCATGCACTATAGTGCTTGACAGCTCGTATCCAAAAACCTACATTGCTCCTGCGCAAGATACTGCGACTCGCGCAGCATGCAAGGGCGCCACGCCGTCCCAGGAACCATCACTTCATGTCCGATCTGCTCCCCAACCATCTCGCCGGCCGCTGGCAGGCGGGCCGCGGCCCCGGCACCGCGCTGTTCGATCCGGTGCTGGGCACCGAGCTGGTCCGGGTGGACAACACCGGGCTGGACCTGGAGGAGGGTTTCGAGTTCGCCCGCCGTGAGGGGGGTGCCGCCTTGCGGGCCATGAGCTACGCGCAGCGCGCCGGCCTGCTGGGCGCGGTGCAGAAGGTGCTGCAGGGCGGGCGCGATGCCTATTACGAGATCTCCACCGCCAACAGCGGCACCGTGCAGCGCGACACCGCCATCGATGTCGACGGCGCGATCTACACCGTCGGCGTCTACGCGCGACTCGGCGCCGCGCTGGGCGAGCGCGCTTTCCTGCTCGACGAGGCGGCGCAGTCGCTCAGCCGCGACGGCGCCTTCCAGTCGCAGCATGTGCTGGTTCCGGGGCGCGGCGTGGCGCTGTTCATCAATGCCTTCAATTTCCCGTCGTGGGGGCTGTGGGAGAAAGCCGCGCCGGCGCTGCTGTCGGGGGTCCCGGTGATCGTCAAGCCGGCCACCGCGACCGCGTGGCTGACCCAGCGCATGGTGGCCGACGTGATCGAGGCCGGCGTGCTGCCGCCGGGCGCGCTGTCGGTGGTGTGCGGCTCGTCGGCCGGGATGCTCGACGCGCTGCGCGGCTTCGACTTCGTGTCCTTCACCGGGTCGGCGCACACGGCCTCGTTGATTCGTTCCCACCCCGCGGTCGCCGAACGCTCGGTACGCGTGAACATCGAGGCCGACAGCCTCAACAGCGCGCTGCTGCTGCCGGGGCAGGACGACGCCGCGCTGCAGCTGCTGGCCTCCGAGGTGGTGCGCGAGATGAGCGTCAAGTCGGGCCAGAAGTGCACGGCGATCCGGCGCGTGCTGGTGCCCGAGAACCGGCTCGACGACGCCGTGCAGGCGATCGCGGCCGGGCTGCGCGAGCTGCGCGTGGGCAACCCGCGCAACCCGCAGGCGAGCATGGGCTCGCTGGTCAGCCGGGAGCAGAGGGAGGCGGTGCTGCGCGGCATGGGCGAACTGCGCCGGCATGCGGCGGTGCTTCACGACGGCGCCACGCAGCCGCTGCTCGACGCCTGCGCCGAAGCTTCCTGCTGTGTCGCGCCACTGCTGCTGGGGCTGCCCGACGCGGCGGCCAGCGACGCGGCGCGCGAGGTCCACGAGCTGGAAGTGTTCGGGCCCGTCGCCACCGTGCTGCCGTATCGCGACACCGCGCAGGCCCTCGAGCTGGCGCGTCGCGGCGGCGGCTCGCTGGTGGCATCGCTGTACGGCAGCGAGGCCGGCGAGCTGGCGGCCGCGGCGCTCGAACTCGCCGACTCGCACGGGCGCGTGCACGTGGTCACGCCGCAGGTCGCGCCAAGCCATACCGGGCACGGCAACGTGATGCCGCAGTCGTTGCATGGCGGCCCCGGGCGCGCCGGCGGCGGCGAGGAGCTGGGCGGCCTGCGCGCGCTGCGTTTCTATCATCGGCGCAGCGCGCTGCAGGCGTCCGGCACAGTGCTCGGCGCGCTGCCGGGCGGGGCCGACTGAAGGCCGCGGCGACAGCCCGCGGGCGACCATCGAGGCAGGAGACAGACACCGTGCAAAACCCCGACATCACGCCGCCCTGGGAGCGCCCCGGCGGCGGCGTGCCGCGCTTCAACTTCGCGCAGTACCTGATCGAGCGCAACGCCTCGCGCTCCGGCAAGACCGCGTTCGTCGACGATCACGGCAGCCTGAGCTACGCCGATCTCGCACAGCGCGTGCGCCGCATGGCCGCGGCGCTGCGCGCGGCCGGCCTGCGGCGCGAGGAACGCGTGATGCTGGTCATGCAGGACTGCAACCACTGGCCGGTGGCCTTCCTCGGCGCGATGTACGCGGGAATCGTCCCGGTGGCCGTCAACACCCTGCTCACCGCCGACGACTACGCCTACCTGCTGGAGCATTCGCGCGCGCAGGCGCTGCTGGTGTCGGGAGCGGTGCTGCCGGCCTTGAGCGCGGCGATGGTGCGCGCCGACCACGAGGTGCGGCAGGTGGTGGTGTCGCACCCGATGGCTCCGCTGCACGCCCCGGAAGTCGAGTTCGACGCCTTCGTCGATTCCCACGAGCCGATGCCGCGCGCCGCCGCCACCGGGCCCGACGATCCCGGCTTCTGGCTGTATTCGTCCGGTTCCACCGGGCGTCCGAAGGGGGCGGTGCATTCGCAGGCCAATCCCTACTGGACCATCGAGCTGTACGCGCGTCCGGTGCTCGGGCTGCGCGAGGTCGATGTGTGCTTCTCGGCCGCCAAGCTGTTCTTCGCCTATGGCCTGGGCAACGCGCTGACCTTCCCGCTGGGAGTCGGCGCCAGCGTGCTGCTGATGCCCGAGCGTCCGACCCCGCAGGCGGTGTTCAGGCGCCTGCGCGGCGAGATCGCGGGACTGCGCCCGACGGTGTTCTTCGGCGCGCCGACCGGCTATTCGGGCATGCTGGCGCATCCGGAACTTCCGCCACGCGAACAGGTGGCGCTGCGCCTGGCTTCCTCGGCCGGGGAGGCGCTCCCCGCCGACATCGGCGAGCGCTTCAAGGCCCATTTCGGCGCCGACATCGTCGACGGCATCGGCTCCACCGAGATGCTGCACATCTTCCTGTCCAACCGCCCCGACGACGTGCGCTACGGCACCACCGGTTGGCCGGTTCCGGGCTACGACATCGAACTGCGCGGCGACGACGGCGGGCCGGTGCCCGACGGCGAGCCCGGCGACCTGTACATACACGGTCCGTCGAGCGCGCTGATGTACTGGGGCAATCGCGGCAAGTCGCGCGAGACCTTCCAGGGAGGCTGGACCAAGAGCGGCGACAAGTACGTGCGCAACCGCGATGGCACCTACACCTATTCCGGGCGCAGCGACGACATGCTCAAGGTCAGCGGGATCTATGTCTCGCCCTTCGAGGTCGAGGCCACGCTGGTGCAGCACCCGGCGGTGCTGGAGGCGGCGGTGATCGGCGTGCCCGATGCCGAGGGCCTGACCAAGACCAAGGCCTTCGTCGTGCGCAAGGATGGGCAGGACGTCGGGGTCGAAGAGCTCAAGGCCTTCGTGAAGGACCGCCTTGCACCCTACAAGTATCCGCGCATCATCGAGTTCGTCGACGAACTGCCGAAGACCGCCACCGGCAAGATCCAGCGCTTCAAGCTGCGCCAGCGTGAATCCGGCGCGGCATGAGATCCCTTCACCCAGGCCAGCCGATGCCCTCCACCGATTCCTCCCCAGTCTCCTCCACCCTGTCCTCGCCCGTCGCGGGCATCGTGCGCGTGCAGCTGCCGCAGCGCGAGGTCGACATCGAGTACCGCTGGGTCGGCGGCGCCGCGGAGGACGTACCGCTGCTGGTGTTCCTGCACGAAGGCCTCGGCTCGGTGTCGATGTGGCGCGACTTTCCGCAGCGCCTGTGCGAGGCCTGCGGATGCCGCGGGCTGGTGTACTCGCGTCCCGGCTACGGACGCTCGACTCCGCGCGCGCCGCAGGAGTCCTGGGACCCGGACTTCATGCACCTGCAGGCGCGGCAGGTGCTGCCGGCGCTGCTGCACGCGCTGGGAGTCGACAGCGAACGCCATGCGCCCTGGCTGTTCGGGCACAGCGACGGCGGCTCCATCGCGCTGCTGCACGCGGCGCACGCGCCAGGGCAGGTGGCCGGCGTGATCGTGCTGGCGCCGCATATCCTGGTCGAGGACATCAGCCTGTCGAGCATCGACGAGGCGCGCCGCGCCTACCTCGAGACCGACCTGCGCGAGCGCCTGGCGCGGCACCACGCCGATCCGGACTCGGCGTTCTGGGGCTGGAACCGCATCTGGCTGGACCCGCGCTTTCGCGACTGGTCGATCGAGCCGGAGATCGAGTCCATCCGCTGCCCGTTGCTGGCCGTGCAGGGTGTGGACGACGAGTACGGCACGCTCGAACAGGTCCGCGGCATCGCGCGCCGCGTGCCGCAGACCGAGCTGCTCGAGCTCGCCGACTGCGGGCACTCGCCGCACCGCGACCAGCCGCAGGCGGTGATCGACGCCTGCCGCGAATTCCTGCGCCGCCACGCGCGCTGAGATCGCGCCGGCGCGGCGAGCGCGTGCGCCATGGCGCTGGCGCGACTATGCTCATGGGCTTGCCTGAACCTTGTCGGACACGGAGCCCCTGATGGAATACACCCGACTCGGCCGCACCGGCCTGAGCGTTTCGCGCATCTGCCTGGGTTGCATGACCTACGGCGATCCGGCTCGCGGCAACCATGCCTGGACCCTCGACGAACAGGCCAGCCGACCGTTGATCCGGCAGGCCCTCGATCTGGGCATCAATTTCTTCGACACCGCCAACGCCTACTCGGATGGCACCTCCGAGGAGATCGTCGGCCGCGCGCTGCGCGAGTACGCGCGGCGCGACGAGATCGTCGTCGCCACCAAGGTGTACTTCGCGTCGCGCCGCGCGCCGAACATCGGCGGGCTGTCGCGCAAGTCCATCCTGGCGGAGATCGACGCCAGCCTGTCGCGCCTGGGCATGGATTACGTCGACCTCTACCAGATCCACCGCTGGGACCCGCACACGCCGATCGAGGAAACCATGGAGGCGCTGCATGACGTGGTCAAGTCGGGCAAGGCGCGCTACATCGGCGCTTCGTCGATGTACGCGTGGCAGTTCGCGAAGGCGCAGGAGGTGGCGCGTGCCAACGGCTGGACGCCTTTCGTCAGCATGCAGCCCGAGCTCAGCCTGCTGTACCGCGAGGAGGAGCGCGAGATGCTGCCGTTGTGCCGCGACCAGGGGGTCGGCGTGATCCCGTGGAGCCCGCTGGCACGCGGGCGCCTGGCGCGGCCGTGGGGCCAGAGCACGCCGCGCATGGACAGCGACGACTACGGCGCCAGCCTGTTCAGGCACACCGAGCAGGCCGACGCCCGCGTCGCGGCCGCACTGGACGCGCTGGCTTCGCGCCGCGGCCTGCCGCACGCGCAGCTTGCGCTGGCCTGGGTGCTGCAATCGCCCGGGGTGAGCGCACCGATCATCGGCGCATCCAGGCCGCAGCACCTGCAGGACGCCGTCGCCGCGCTGCAACTGCGCCTGTCCCCGGAGGAAGTGGCCGAACTGCAGGCCCCGTACGTGCCGCACGCGATCGTCGGCTACGAGTGAGGCAGGGGCCGGGCCGGGCGCAGCCGGGCCCTGGGGGACTACCCTTCAGATCCCGAGTTCTGCGAACACCTCGCGCGCGATGCGGATGCTGTCCAGCGCGGCCGGAACGCCGCAGTAGATCGCGCTTTGCATCAGCACTTCCTTGATCTCGTCCTTGCTGATGCCGTTGGTCAGCGCGCCGCGCACGTGCAGGCGCAGCTCGTGCGGGCGGTTCAGCGCGGTCAGCATGCCCAGGTTGAGCAGGCTGCGGTCGCGGCGCGACAGGCCGGGGCGCGACCAGATCTCGCCCCAGGCGTACTCGGTGACGAGTTGCTGCATCTCGCGCGTGAAATCGTCGGCGCCGCGCAGCGACGCGTCCACGTACTCGGCGCCGAGCACCTCCTTGCGAATGGCCAGGCCGCGCTCGAAGCGTTGTTGCGAATCCATCGAAATCTCCAGGTGGTCAGGGTAGGGGCGCGGCGCGGCGTTCAGGGCGTGGCGCGCAGGAGTTGCAGGACGCGGGTGCGGAATTCCCGGCTGTCCGGCGAGGTCAGGCTGGAATATTCGGCGACGAATTTCCCGTCGCGCCCGATGAGGTACTTGTAGAAGTTCCACTTCGGCTGCACGCCGCTGGCCAGGATCAGCTGCTCGTACAGCGGATTCGGGTGCGGCTCCGTGACATGGGACACGTTGAACAGCGGAAAGCTCACCTGGTAGTGCTTGCGGCTGTATGGGACGATGCGCAACGGGTTGTCGAACTCCTGGTGGAAGTCGTCCGACGGGAATCCCAGCACCACCAGCCCGTCGCGCCCGTACTTGCGGTACAGCGTCTCGAGTTGCCCGAGTTGCGGCGCGAAGCCGCAGAAGCTCGCGGTGTTGACCACGATCACCACCTTGCCGCGGTACTGGCACAGGTCCACCGGTTTGCCGGTCTGCAGGTCGTCGAATCGGTGGTCGAGCAGCGTCGGACAGGTGCCGGACGCGGCGGTGGCGGCCGGGGCCGGGGCGGGCGAGCTGGCGGCATCGGCCGGGCCGGCGCCGATGCCGAGCAACAGGCCCAGCAACAGGGCAGGCACGGCGGTGAGAAAAGGCAGCGAGGGTTTCATGGAGGCGTGAGGTCGTGAGTACGTGGAGCCGGTGCCCTGGGTCGGGTCATGATGCTTTTTGTCCTGGACAAAAGCAAACATCCTGCGCAATTTCCTGGAAAAGAGCAAGGTCTCTGCGGGGAGATGCGACATGGGCGCTCAATGCGCGGCTGCGCGCCAGTGGCGCAGCAAGGCCGCATACACCGCGCCATTGACCCCCAGCACCAGGGCCGCTAGCGCGAACTGGATGCCGCGGGTCAGGCCGTGGGGATAGATCAGCGCCAGCAGGTAATGCTCGACGAAGCCTTGGGTGTAGCCGGCCTGCCCGGCGCGCTGGCGCAGCAGGTTCTCCAGCAGGGTCAGCGGGCACACGACGCCGCTGAGCTCGACCCAGCAGCCCCATGCCGCCGCCGGCAGGTGCAGCGCGGCGACCCAGCGCCTGCGCCAGGCCAGCAGTCCCCCGAGCATGACGAACACGATGAAGCCCAGGTGCAGCAGCAGCACCAGCGTGGCGGCGAGCCGGAACACCATGGGCGGGGGCGGTGGCGGTCGCTCGGAGCGTCAGCCCGGCGGCAGCGGAGCACGCAGCCACGGGCCGTCGTAGCCGTGCACCTGGCCGAAGTAGCCGGCCTGCGCGTTCCAGTCCTCGCTGGCCTTGCGCAGCTCCTCGGGGGTGCGGGCGACGAAGTTCCACCACATGCGCATCGGCTCGGTGAAGGGCTCGCCGCCCAGCAGCAGGCAGCGTGCGGCGCCATCGGTGCGCACCTGCAGGCTGTGGCGACCCGCGGGCAGGACCAGCAGTCGGCCCGGCGCCAGCGCGTGCCCGTCGAAACTCGCCTCGCGCTCGAGCATCATCAGCGCATGCTCGAAGTCACCGCGCAGCGCCAGCGTGGCTTGCGTGGCGGAATCGGCCAGCAGTTCCAGGCCGAGCAGCGGCGTGTGCACGTCGGCCGGCGAGCGCTCGCCCAGGAACTCGCCCGCCAGCACGCTCAGCGCCAGCCCCTGGTGGCGCAGCCGCGGAATCTCCGGCAGGTGCTGGAACGCAGGCTCGCGGTGGCGCTGCGACGCGGGCAGCGCGATCCACAGTTGCGCGCCATGCAGGCGCGCGGGCCGCTGCAGCGGCGATTCCTCCGAGTGCGAGATCCCGCGCCCCGCGGTCATCAGGTTGAGCTGCCCCGGGCGGATCAGCTGCACCGAGCCCAGGCTGTCGCGGTGCAGCACCTCGCCTTCGACCAGCCAGGTGACTGTCTGCAACCCGACATGCGGGTGCGGGCCGACGCGCATGCCGGATCCGTGCGCGACATCGACCGGCCCGAAGTGGTCGAGGAAGCACCACGCGCCAACCATCCTGCGATGCCGGCTCGGCAGCGCACGCGCGATCGGCATGCCTTCGCCGAGCACGGTCGAATGGGCTTCGAGGATCTGCGCCGGCTCGGCGGGGGCGGGTTGCATCGACGTGGCTCCAGGGGAGGTTTTCGGTTACGGATTCATGTCAGACATTCGTCGCGGCTTCCAGCAGTTCGGGGCTGTCGTTTCGCGGGTTGCCCACCGCGCGCGACACCGGGCGTGCCTGCAGCGCATCCTCCGGCGCCGGGCGCAGCAGCGCCTGCAGTTCCGGCGCGGGCAGTCCCGGCCGCAGCCATGCCTCGACGCCTTGCGCGTCGAGCACCGCCGGCATGCGCTGGTGCAGCGGCGCCATCCACTGGCTGGCCGGCGTGGTGATGATGGTGAAGCTCAGCAGCGCGTCACCGGCTCCCGGGGCATGCCAGCTCTCCCACAGTCCGGCGAAGGCCAGCATGCGACCGTCGCGTCGATCGATGAAGTACGGCTGCTTCGACTTGCCGTCGGGCTGCAGCTGCCACTCGTAGAAGCCGTCGGCCGGCACCACGCAGCGCCGGGCGCGCATGGCCGCGCGAAAGGCCGGCAGCGTGGCGACGGTCTCGCAGCGCGCGTTGACGGTGCGGTAGGCGAAGCTTTCATCCTTCGCCCAGGCCGGCAGCAGGCCCCAGCGCAGCAGGTCGATGTGGCGCTGTCCGTCGACGAGGCGCAGCACCGGCGCGTACTGGCTCGGCGCCAGGTTGTAGCGCGGGCGCCATTCGAGCGTTTCGGTCGAGCCGGCGTCGAACTGCTCGCGCCAGCGGCGCGGGCCGCTGCGCAGGACGTATCTGCCGCACATCACAGGCTCCGGGGCGTGTCTGGGCTGCGTGCCAGCATACGCCCCGGCGCCTGGTGCTTCACTGTGCCGGTCCGGCGGCGAGCATCTCCGGGTCGGTGGACTGGATCACGTTCTTCGCTTCCTGCGGGTCGGGCAGCCCGGCCATCACGGCCAGCCACATCACGACCAGGCTCAGCACCGCGACCAGTCCCATGCCGGTGTAGAAGCCGTACAGGCCGACGCCGCCGATCACCGCGTCATTCGGTCCGAAGTGCGTGATCGCCCACATGCCCAGGAAGTAGGGCAGCAGCCACCATGCGCCGGCCCAGCGCAGTTGCGCCAGCTTGCCCGACAGCGCCTGCGCGATCAGGTACAGGATGAAGATGATCAGCAACGCACCGAACAGGAAATCGTCGGTGCTCCTGCCCGACCAGTACAGGATGAATTTGG
>JAJYTY010000089.1 GCA_021792835.1 Pseudomonadota bacterium | reverse complement strand
ACGACGCCTCGGCCGGCGCGATCAGTCCGGCGCGCGCGCGTGCTCGCGCAGGAACTGCTCGGCCTGCGCGGGCGACTCGACCGGCGTGAACGGCGGCAGCGAACCCAGCAGCCGCCGGCCCCAGCCGGTCGCGACCAGGCGCTGGTCGCACACCGCGAGCACCCCCCAGTCGCCTTCACCGCGCACCAGGCGGCCGGCGCCCTGTTGCAGCGCCAGCGCGGCCTGCGGCAGCGAATAGTCCATGAAACCGCTGCGCCCGGCCGCCTCCAGGCGGGCCAGGCGCGCCGCCACCATCGGGTCGTCGGGCGGTGCGAAGGGCAGCTTGTCGATCACCACCAGCGTCAGCTGCTCGCCGGGAAAGTCCACGCCTTCCCAGAAGCTGTGGCTTCCCACCAGGACCGCGCGCGCATCGGCGGCGAAGCGGCGCAGCAGCACCGACTTGGGTTCGCTGGACTGCTCCAGCACGGCGCGCCCCGGCGGCAGCAGTTCGCGCAGGCGCGCGGCAATGCGCGCCATCGCGCGCAGCGTGGTCGTCAGCACGAAGCTGCCTCCCGGATTGACCTCGATCAACCGCGCCGCCAGCTCGGCCACGCGCAGCGCATGCTCGGAGTCGCCGGGACGAAAGCCGCGCCGCGGCACCAGCAAGCGGGTCTGCCGCGCGTAATCGAAGGGGCTCGGCAGGCGCAACTCGCGCAGGCGGGGCGCATCGCCGTCGTGCTGCGGCTGCAGCGCGGGGCTGCTGTCGCCCAGCCCCAGGCGTGCGCGCGCATAGCGAAAGCTGCCGTCGACGCTCAGCGTGGCCGACGTCAGCACCCAGGCCTGCGCACGCTCGGCCAGCAGTGCCGCGAAGGCCGGCCCGATTCCCAGCGGCGTCGACAACAGCCGCAGGTGATGCGAACCGACCTCCAGCCAGCGCACGCTGTCGGCCGCGCCGGCCGCCTCGGCGGCGTCGTCGGGGCCGAGCTGCCAGGTCGCGAGCAGGCGCTGCTGCTCGCGGCAGCGCTCGGCGAGGCGCGTGAATTCAGGCGCCGCCTCCTCGACGTGGCACACGGCCGCAAGCAGTTGCTCGAGGCGCTCGCGCCATGTACGCAGCGCCTCGCTCCAGCCGGCAAGCGCCTGTGCCTGCGCCCAGTCCAGGCGCTGCGCGCCGGCTCCGGCGCACAGCCGCAGGTCGCGCGCCGCCTTCAGCAGCGCGGCGGCGAGCAGCGGCCAGTCGGCCAGCCCGCGCGCGTGCTGCAGCCCGCAGGCCTGCGCATCGCGCGCCAGTTCCTGGGCCTGCGCGGTACCCACCGCGCTGCCGAGGAACTGCGCGCCGATGTCGGCCAGCTGGTGGGCCTCGTCGAGCACCACGGTGGTCGCCGACGGCAGCAGTTCGGCCACGCCATCGCCACGCAACGCGAGGTCGGCGAAGAACAGATGGTGGTTGACTACCACGACGTCCGCGGCCAGCGCCTCGCGCCGCGCCTTCATCACGAAGCACTGGCGCAGATCGGGGCACTCCGAGCCCAGACAGTTGTCGCGCGTCGACGTGACCAGCGGCAGCACCGCGGAGTTCTCGTCCAGCCCGGGCAGCCCCGACAAGTCGCCGTCGGACGAGACGGCGGCGAAGCGCGCGACCTCGCGCAACTGCTGCACCGCGCGCCGGCTGTCGAGCAGGCCTTCGCCCATGGTGCGCCGCAGGCGGTGGTGGCAGACGTAGTTGGCACGCCCTTTCAGGACTGTGCTGCGTACCTGCAGGCCCAGCGCCTGGCAGGCCAGCGGCAGGTCCTTGCGGAACAACTGGTCCTGTAGCGCGCGGGTGGCCGTGGACACCACCACGCGCTCGCCGTGCAGCAGCGCCGGCACCAGGTAGGCCAGGGTCTTGCCGGTTCCGGTCCCGGCTTCCGCCAGCAAGATGCCGCGCTGCTCGATGGCCTGCTGCACGGCATCGGCCAGGGCGCGCTGACCCGGGCGCTCACGCCAGCCGGCCAGCGCCTGCGCGAGCAGCCCCTGCGCGCCCCACAGCGGGTCGGGCACGACGGGCTGGGCGGCGCAGTCGGTCTGCGCGTGCCTACAATGCCGTACGTCTTGCTCGGGCGGGTTCAAACGGACTCGTGCGGCTCGCGGGCCGGTGTCAGGTAATGCATCGAGGCGCGATGGCGCGCGCAACGGCTGCCGGGAATGCGCAGGCGTAGGCACGTTGCGCTGGAGTCGCGCCCCGCGCAAGCGTCGCCGGCAAGATGCCGGCGCGTGTCGCCCGGCGCGACGTGCCGGCATTGTAAGGATCCATCGCTCAGTCCATGAAGCCAGCACGCATCGGCCTGCAACTGCAGGCCGCCATCGGCACCCACCGCGGCGACCGCGAGTACCAGCAGGACCGTGTGGAGGTGTTTGCCCACCCGCGCGTCAAGGGCACCTTGCTGGCGGTCGTGGCCGACGGCATGGGCGGGCGCAGTGGCGGGCGCATGGCGGCCGACCAGGTGATGATCACCGCTTCGCAATTGTTCGAGCGGTACTTGCCTGGCACAGACGATCCACGCACTCTCCTGCAGACGATACTGCATGAAGCGCATACGATGATCCGTCTTACCGCGATTTCTGCGGAGCAGGAGCCGCACTCGACCATTGCCTGCGCGCTGCTGCATGGCGACGGAAACTGCTGGTGGGCTCATGTCGGTGACACGCGCATCCATCTGTTTCGCGGTGGTGAGTTGCAGCGCCGCACGCGCGACCATTCCTACGTGCAGGACCTGGTCGATGGGGGCGAACTGTCCGAGAACATGGCGCGCAACCATCCGATGAGCAATGTGCTGACCGCCAGCCTCGGCACTCCCGAGGCTCCCCCGATGGGCAGCGAGGAATTGCTGCTGCAGGCAGGGGACATGCTGCTGCTGTGCACCGACGGTGTCTGGCACTATTTCGTCGACAGCGAACTCGGTGCGACGCTGGACGCCCTGGAACCCCGCGAGGCCTGCGAGGCTCTGATCAAACGGGCCCGCCAGCGCGCCGCCGGACGCGGCGACAACCTGTCGCTGGCGATTCTCAAGATCAGCGCCGCGCCCCCGCCCGCGCCCGCGCCACCGCCGCCCAGGTTCGAATTCCCCGACTGGAACGACATGCCCCAGCCGGGCAAGCAGGGCAAGCCGCGCAAGCGCTGAGGCGCCGCGGCCCCGGCTCAGCGCGGCACCCGCAGCGGGCCGGAAGCCGCCGGAACCGGAAGAGCCGGCGCCGGCGGCGTGCGCTGCTGCTCGCGGACGCGCTCGCGCAAGTCGTGGTACTCGATCTCGCGCTGCCGGCGCTGCTGGCGCGCGGCGCGCGCCTGCGAGGCCGGCTCCGGCGCCAACGCGGGTCCGGCCGCGGGCGGCGCGGCCTGGCGACGCGGCAGCTCGGGCAACGCACGCGCGGGCGTCGAGGCGGCCGCGCCCGCGCTGGCGCGCTGCTGCCGCGTCCGCTGCGCAGCGGCCTCGCGCTGCGCGCGCATCTCGCGCTGCTCCTGCTGCTGGCGCGGATCGACCGCCGCGTGCTGCGCCGTGCGTTGCCCCACGCTCTCGAGTTCCTGCCTCGCACGCTGTTCGCGCCCAAGCAGGTCGATGTGCTGCCTGCGCGCGCGCAGCACGCGCAGCGCGTCGCGCTGGCGCCGGGCCGCGGCGTCCAGACAATCGAATACGAAAAAGCGCTTCATGCAGGCCGCGCGCTGCGCCGCGTACTCGCGCTCCAGGCCCTGGCGCTTGAGTTCGAGGCTGCGACGTTCGGCCTCGCGGGCCGCGGGCGACACTCGCAACGGCGATTGCGGCGCGATCGCCGCCTGCGCCCGCTCGACGACCGGCGTTGCCGCGTCCGCGCGCGGCGAGCACGGAACGAGCCCCGGCAGCAGCGCCGCGAGCAGCGCGATGGCACGCGCGAACGGCCACCGGACGCTCGCGCTGCGCATGGTGGGTACGAGGGGTTTCATCAGGTCAGTGCGGTGTCGACGATGCGGCGCACGCGCTCGAGGTACGCCGGCGTCTGCATCTCCAGCAGGCGCGACACGGTACGCTCGAATTCATGCGCCAGCGGACCCGCAGCATACAGCGCGGCCGGCTCGACCTGCGCCGACACGACCAGCTTGACGCCACGGTCGTACAGCACGTCGACCAGCAAGGTGAAGCGCCGTGCCGCGGTGGCCAGTTCCGGCCCCATGCGCGGCACCCCGCTGAGCAGCACGGTGTGAAAGCGCGTGCTCAGCTCCAGATAGTCGTTCTGCGAGCGCGGCGTGTTGCACAGCGACTGGAAGTCGAACCACACGACGCCACCGGCACGACGCAGCGCGCGCACGCTGCGCTGCTCGATGAACAGTTCCGGGTTCTCGTCGGAACCCTCGGCGAGGCGCTCGAAACTGGCTCGCATCGCCGCCTCCGCGCCTTCGTCCAGCGGCTGGTGGTACAGGGTCATCGCGCGCAGCGCCTGCTGCCGGTAATCGATCCCGGCGTCGACGCGGATGAGATCCAGATGCTGCCTGATGCGCTCGATGGCAGGCAGGATGCGGTCGCGATGCAGCCCGTCGGGGTAGAGGTCGTCGGGGTGGAAATTGCTGGTGGCCATCAGCACCACGCCGTCGTCGAACAGGCCCTGCAGCAGGCGGTCCAGAATCATGGCGTCGGTGACGTCGCTGATGTGGAACTCGTCGAAGCAGATCAGCCTGAACCTGCGCGCGATGCGCCTGGACAGTTCCTGCAGCGGATTCGGGGTGCCCTGCAACCCCGCCAGTTCGCGCTGCACCTCGCGCATGAACTCGTGGAAGTGCAGGCGCGTCTTGCGCACCACAGGAACGGTGGCGTAGAAGGCATCCATGAGGAAGCTCTTGCCGCGGCCCACGCCCCCCCACATGTAGACCCCGCGCGGGAGCTCCGGATGCACCAGCAGGCGGCGCACCGCGCTGGAGCGCCGCGACTTGTAGGCTACCCACTCGTCGTAGGCGCCCTGCAGCCGGTCGATCGCCGCGCGCTGCGCGGCGTCGGCCACGAAGCCGCGCTCGCCCAGATGTCCCAGGGCGTAGTCGGTGACGTTCATCGCCGGCGGCCGGGCGAGGCGCACGGGCCCCCGGGGCCCGGGCGCGCATCGCGCGTACTCACAGGTTGAGGGTTCGCGAGTCGGTGGCCAGCGCGGCTTCCTTCATCGCCTCCGACAGCGTCGGGTGGGCGTGGCAGATGCGCGCGATGTCCTCGGCACTGGCCTTGAACTCCATCGCCACCGCGGCCTCGGCGATCAGCTCCGACGCCAGCGGCCCGATCACGTGCACGCCGAGGATCTCGTCGGTGGCCGCGTCGCTGATCATCTTCACGAATCCGGTGGTGTCACCGAGCGCGCGAGCGCGCCCATTGGCCATGAACGGGAAACTGCCCGTACGAACGGCGCGCCCTGCTGCCTTCAGCGCCTGTTCGGTCTGCCCGACCCAGGCGATCTCGGGGCTGGTGTAGATCACCCACGGCACGGTATTGAAGTCCACGTGCGGCTTCTGCCCGGCCAGGCGCTCGGCCACCGCGACACCCTCCTCCTCGGCCTTGTGCGCCAGCATCGGCCCGCGCACGACGTCGCCGATGGCCCAGATCCCCGGCACCTCGGTGCGACAGTCGCCGTCCACGGGAATGAGCCCGCGCTCGTCGGTCTTCAGACCGACCTTGTCCAGCTGCAGGCCTTCGGTGTGCGCGACGCGACCGATCGAGACCATCAGCGCATCGACCTCGAGCTGCTGCTCGCCGCCCTTGGAATCCGTGTAGCGGATGCGCACCGGTCCCGACCTGGCGGCGGGCTTGACCTCGGCGATCTTCACGCCGAGCTGGATATCCAGGCCCTGGCGCGTGAACTGCTTCAGCGCCTCCCTGGCGACCTGCGAATCGGCCGCGCCGAGGAACTCCGGCAGCGCCTCCAGCACCGTGACCTTGGCGCCCAGGCGCCGCCACACCGAGCCCATCTCGAGCCCGATGACCCCGGCGCCGATGATGCCCATGCGCGCCGGAACCTTCTGCAGTGCCAGTGCTCCGATGTTGGACAGCACCCGCTTCTCGTCGAAGTCCACCCCCGGCAGCGCGCGCGGATGCGAGCCGGTGGCGATGATCACGTGGCGCGCGCGCAGCGTGGCCTTGTCGGCGCCGTCGACCGTCAGCTCGAAGCCGCCGTCGATCTTCGCCGCGAAGGCAGCGTGCCCGTGCAGGAACCTGATCTTGTTCTTCTTGAACAGGTACAGGATGCCGTCGTTGTTCTGGCGTACCACCTGCTGCTTGCGCGCCAGCATGCGTGCCAGGTCGAGCTTGACCGAGCCGACTTCGATGCCGTGCTCGGCCATGCCGTGCGCGACGTGCTCGTAGTGCTCGGAGGACTGCAGCATGGCCTTCGACGGAATGCATCCGACGTTGGTGCAGGTGCCACCGGGAGCGGGGCCGCCGTCGTCGCGGCTCCACTCGTCGATGCAGGCCACCGACAGTCCCAGTTGCGCGGCGCGGATCGCTGCGATGTAGCCGCCGGGGCCGGCGCCGATGACGATCAGGTCGTGGTCCATCGTGCGCCTCACAGGTTGAGCAGCAGGCGCGCAGGATCCTCCAGCGCTTCCTTCATCGCGACCAGGCCCAGCACCGCTTCGCGGCCGTCGATGATGCGGTGGTCATAACTCATCGCCAGGTAGTTGATCGGTCGGATCACGATCTGTCCGTTCTCCACGACCGCACGGTCGCGGGTCGCGTGCACCCCCAGGATCGCCGCCTGCGGCGGGTTGATGATCGGCGTCGACAGCATCGAGCCGAACACGCCGCCGTTGCTGATGGAGAAGGTGCCGCCGGTGAGGTCCTCGATGGCCAGCTTGCCGTCGCGCGCCTTCACGCCGAACTCGGCGATCTGGCGCTCGATGTCGGCGAAGCTCAGCTGGTCCACGTTGCGCAGGATCGGCACCACCAGGCCGCGCGGGCTGCCCACGGCGATTCCGATGTCGAAATAGCCGTGGTAGATGATGTCGTTGCCGTCCACCGATGCGTTGAGCACCGGGTACTTGCGCAGCGCGTGCACCGCGGCCTTGACGAAGAAACTCATGAACCCGAGCTTGACCCCGTGCTCCTTCTCGAAGCGGTCCTTGTGCGCGTTGCGCAGGTCCATGACCGGCTTCATGTTCACCTCGTTGAAGGTGGTCAGGATCGCGTTCTCGGACTGCGACTGCACCAGGCGCTGCGCAATGCGCGCGCGCAGCCGGCTCATCGGCACGCGCTGCTCGGGACGCTCGGCGTAGGCCGAAAGATCCACCTGCGCGTCCACCTGCGGCAGCGCCTGCGGCGTGTTGAACGGTGCGCTCGCGGCGGCGGCCGCGGCCGCCGGGGCCGAGGTCTTCGCCGCCACGGCTCCCAGCGCATCGCCCTTGGTCACGCGGCCGCCACGGCCGCTGCCGGCCACGCCGCCGGGCTCGATGCCCTGCTCGGCGAGAATCTTCGCGGCCGCCGGCATCGCCACGCCGGCAGCTGCCGGGGCGGGGCTGGCCGGAGCGGAGCTGGCCGGGGCGGGCGCGGCGGCGGGCGCCGGCGCGGCTGCGGGGGCCGAGGCCGGCGCCGGTGCGGCAGCGCCTGCCTTCGCCTCGGTATCGATGGTGGCGATCACCTCGTCGGCGACAACGGTCGCGCCGTCGTCCTTGACGATCGTCGACAACACGCCGGCATGCGGGGCCGGAACCTCGAGCACGACCTTGTCGGTCTCGATCTCGATCAGGATTTCATCCTGCGCCACGGCTTCGCCGGGCTTTTTCTTCCATTGCAGCAACGTGGCTTCGGCCACGGATTCGGACAACTGGGGAACCTTGACATCGATCAGTGCCATGGTGGAGTCTCGCGATGGGGTCTTTGGCTGGTTTGGCGGGCGGCTTGGCGCAGGCCGCGCGCTGGGGGCTCGTGCCGGCGCCTGCGGGTCGCAGGCCGGCAGCGGCCCGGCCGCGCGCGGCACGGGCGCCGCTTCACTTGGTGAGGATGAAACCCTTGAGCTTGCCGAAGGCGGCAGCGATCAGTTCCTTCTGCTGTTCGGCGTGCTTGGCGTAGTAGCCCACCGCGGTGGACGCCGACGCGGGGCGACCGGCGTAGCCCAGGCGCTGCCCTTCCTGCAGGTTCTCGTGCACGTGGTGCTGGATGAAGAACCACGCGCCCTGGTTCTGCGGCTCGTCCTGGCACCAGACGACGTCGCGCAGGTTCGGGTAGCGGCGCAGTTCGGCGGCGAAGGCCTTGTGCGGGAACGGATAGAGCTGTTCCAGGCGCACGATGGCCACGTCGTGGGCCTCGCGCTGGCGGCGCTCGGCGAGCAGGTCGTAGTACACGCGTCCGCTGCAGGCGATGACCCGCTTGACCTTGGCGGCGTCGAGTTCGTCGTGCTCGCCGAGCACGGTGTGGAAATGGCCGTTCGACAGGTCGCTCAGGTCCGAGCGGGCCTCAGGATGGCGCAGCAGCGACTTCGGGGTCATGATCACCAGCGGCTTGCGGAACTGGCGGATCATCTGTCGGCGCAGCAGGTGGAAGATCTGCGCCGGGTTGGTCGGCTGGCACACCTGCATGTTGGTCTCGGCGCACAGTTGCAGGTAGCGCTCGAGTCGCGCCGACGAGTGCTCCGGCCCCTGGCCTTCGTAGCCGTGCGGCAGCATCAGCGTCAGGCCCGAGGCGCGGCCCCACTTGACCTCGCCGGCCGAGATGAACTGGTCGATCAGCACCTGCGCGCCGTTGGCGAAGTCGCCGAACTGCGCCTCCCAGATCACCAGCGTGTTGGGGTCGGCGGTCGAGTAGCCGTACTCGAAGCCCAGCACGGCTTCCTCGGACAGGATCGAGTCGATGACCACGAACGGCGCCTGGTCCTCGGCGACGTTCTCCAGCGGGACGTAGCTGCCGGCGTCCCAGCGCTCGCGCTTCTGGTCGTGCAGCACGGCGTGGCGGTGGCTGAAGGTGCCGCGCCCGCAGTCCTCGCCCGACAGGCGCACCGGGTAGCCGTTGGCGACCAGGGACGCGAAGGCCAGGTGCTCGCCCATGCCCCAGTCGAGGCTGAGTTCGCCGCGGCCCATGCGCGCGCGGTCGGCGATGACCTTTTCCACCAGCGGGTGCAGCTTGAAGCCCTCGGGCACGGTGGTGATCCGCTCGGCCAGACGACGCAGCTCGGTGATCGGCAGCGAGGTGTCCGCGCTGTCCGTCCACTTGCGGTTGAGGAAGTTGCTCCAGTCGACCGCGAACTTGCTCTTGTAGTTCGACAGCACCGGCTCCAGCGCCCGCTCGCCGTCCTCCATCGCGCTGCGGAAGCCCTGCACCATGGCGTCGCCGTCGGCGTCGGCGATCACATGCTGGCTGGCCAGGCGGTCGGCGTAGAGCTTGCGCGTCCCGGGATGGGCGGCGATCTTCTTGTACATCAGCGGCTGGGTCACCGCCGGCGTGTCCTGCTCGTTGTGGCCGAGCTTGCGGAAGCACACGATGTCGACGACGACGTCATGGCCGAACTCGGCACGATAGTCGACCGCCAGCTGGCAGCACAGCGCCACCGCTTCGGGATCGTCGCCGTTGACGTGCAGCACCGGCGCCTCGATCATCTTCACGACGTCGGTGCAGTACAGCGTCGAGCGCGCGTCGCGCGGGTCGGAGGTGGTGAAGCCGATCTGGTTGTTGATGACGATGTGCAGCGTGCCGCCGGTGGAGTAGCCGCGGGTCTGCGCAAGCGCCAGGGTCTCCATCACGATGCCCTGTCCGGCGAAGGACGCGTCGCCGTGCACCAGCACCGGCAGCACCTGCTGGCCGCGCTTGTCGCCGCGCCGCTCCTGGCGCGCGCGCACCGAGCCTTCGACCACCGGGTTGACGATCTCCAGGTGCGAGGGGTTGAAGGCCAGCGACAGGTGGATCGGGCCCGACGGGGTCGACACGTCGCTGGAGAAGCCCTGGTGGTACTTGACGTCGCCCGACGGCAGTTCCGAGGCGTGCTTGCCCTCGAACTCGTCGAACAGGTCCTTCGGGCGCTTGCCCAGCGTGTTGACCAGCACGTTCAGGCGCCCGCGGTGGGCCATGCCGATGATCACTTCCTGCGCGCCGCGCTCGGCGCCGCGCTGGATCACCTCGTCCATGCCGACGATGAAGCTCTCTCCGCCTTCCAGCGAGAAGCGCTTCTGGCCCACGTAGCGGGTGGCCAGGTAGCGCTCCAGCCCCTCGGCGGCGGTCAGCTTGTCGAGGATGTCGAGCTTTTTCTCGGCGCTGAAGCTCGGCCGGGTGCGAATGCTCTCCAGGCGCTGCTGCCACCAGCGCTTCTGACCCTGGTCGCTGAGGAACATGAACTCGGCGCCGATCGAGCCGCAATAGGTCTCGTGCAGGTTGTTGATGAGCTCGCGCAGGCTCATCGACTCCTGGCCGAAATAGGTGTTGCTGACGTTGAAACTGGTTTCCAGGTCGGCGTCGGTGAAGCCGTAGAACGACGGCTCCAGATCCGGAATCTGCGGCCGCTCGGCGCGCTTGAGGGGATCGAGGTCGGCCCAGCGCACGCCGACGTTGCGATAGGCGGCGATCAGTTGCTGCGCGGCAACACGCTTGCGCGCAAGCTCCGCGTCGGCCCCCATCTGGATCGGACGCGCCGGCCCGCTGCGGGCGCGCTGCGCGAAGGCCGAAACCACCGGAGCATGCGGAATGTCGCGCGAATTGCTGCCGTCGACCGCGGGCACGTGCTGCAGTGCATCGAAGTAGTCGCGCCAGTGATCGGGCACGGCTCCCGGGTTGGCCAGGTAGGTTTCGTACAGCTCCTCGACATAGGGAGCGTTGCCGCCGAACAGATAGGAGTTCGCGCGCTGCTGCTGGATGGTCATGGTGAGCTCACTGGGACGCCGGGTCTGCCGGCCGGGAGTGGGTGAAGCACCATGCGCGAGCCCGGGTACCCCGCGCATGCGCACAGCGGTCCGATGACGCCTGAACCTGCGGGTACTTTAGCAGTGCTTTTGACGCGACGCAAAAAGCTGCAGAGCGCGAAGCCGCGGGACACATGAAAAAAAATAGGCCGAACTTCTGTTCGGCCTATTTTTATTCCTTTGAATCAACAATCGATTCAATCAATCCACTGAAGCGCAACAGGGTTGCATCGCCTTACGCGGCCAGGCCGGGATTGCCCTTGACCCCGATCAGTCGCGGCTGGTTGGGCTTGAGCGGCTTGACGGTCGGGTTGTGCTTCAGATACTCCTCGACGATGTCCCAGATCGGCGGGTTCGACGCGTTGGCCGACACCTGCTGCACCGGCGCCCAGCCGGCGACCTTGTAGGTCTTGTTGGGATCGATGGGCTTGCCGTGCAGGCGCATGTCCTGGATGCGGTTGCCATCCTTCTCGCCGGGCGCGCAGGCGTAGGTCATCGCGCCGACGCGGACCATGTCTCCGCCCTGCTGGTAGTAGGGGTCCGGATTGAACAGGTTGTCGCACACGTCCTCCATCACCGCCTTGATGGTCTTGCCGTTCATCTCGGACAGCGTGCAGTACGGGTAGGTGATGGCCAGCTGGGTCATCAACGCCTCGCGGGTGATCGGCTCGCCCGGCAGCAGGCTGCCGCCCCAGCGGAAGCCCGGCGAGAACGCCAGGTCGCCGCCGCGCACCGCCAGCATCGCGTCGAGCACCAGCTGGTCCCAGGTGCCGTTGAAGTTGCCGCGGCGGTACAGCACGCCCTCGGTGTGGCCCAGCACCTCGGTGAGCTTGCTCTCGTAGGGAGCACGCACCCGCTTGATCAGCGCGTCCATGTCGGGGTCGGCCGGCAGCAGGTTGGAGAACACCGGAAGCAGGCGGTACTTGTAGCCCATCATCTTGCCGCCGCGGACGTCGAAGTCCATGACGGCCAGGAACTTGCCGTGCGAACCCGCGTTGGTCACCAGGGTCATGCCGCCGGAGGGTCGGCGGATCTCCACCGCGACGGCCTCGCCATCGTGGGTATGGCCGCCGAAGATGCAGTCGATGCCCTCGACCAGCGAGGCCATCTTGCGGTCCACGTCCATGCCGTTGTGCGACAGCACCACGACCAGCTGGGCGCCCTTGGCCCGCACTTCCTTCACCACCTTCTGCATGTGGTCGGTGCTGATCCCGAAGGTCCAGTCGGGCATCAGGTAGGCCGGATTGGCGATCGGCGTGTACGGGAAGGCCTGGCCGATCACGGCCACCTGCACCCCGTTCATCTGCTTCATCGTGTAGTACGGGAACACCGGATCGCCGAAGTCGGCCGTCTTGACGTTCTGCGCGACGAAATCGATGCGCCCCTTGAAGTCCTTCGCCAGCACTTCCTTGACCCGATCCTCACCATAGGTGAACTCCCAGTGGGCGGTCATCACGTCGACCCCCAGCTGCAGCTGGGCCTCGACCATGTCCTGCCCCTTGGTCCACAGCGACAGCCCGGTGCCCTGCCAGGTATCGCCGCCGTCCAGCAGCAACGCACCAGGACGCGAGGCCTTCAGGCGCTTGACCAGGGTCGAAATGTGGGAATAGCCGCCCATCCTGCCGTACTGCTTGGCGGCACGGTCGAAGTCCAGGTAGGTGAAGGCGTAGGACTCGGGCGTGTTGGGCTTGAAGCCGACACGCTTGAGGTAATTGGCGCCCACCAGGTGCGGCAGGTGCCCCTCCATCGAGCCGATGCCGATGTTCACGCTGGGTTCGCGGAAATACAGCGGCTGCAGGTGTGCGTGGCTATCGGTCATGTGCAGGAAGTGCACATTGCCGGTCACCGGCGGGCTGTACAGCGCGTCGACCTCGGCGGCGCTGGCTTCGCGCATCATGGGGAAGCCACTGACGCCGGCGGCAGCCAGCACACTCAGGAATTCGCGGCGGGAAATGCTCATGAGAATCCTCGACGAAAAAATGCCCGCCGGGTGCAGCGTGGCGGGCAGCGCGGCACGACCGGGGCCGCCGGACGCGGCCGCGGGCTGGTTGGCTTAACGATTGACCGGGGAGTTCGGATCCATCAGCAGCGCCATCACATCCTTCATCTGCTGCTCGGTCAGGATCTTGTGTGCCCCGAACGGAGGCATGAAGCTGCAGGAGTTGAACGACTCCGAGTTGTAGATGCGCGCCCAGGTGTACTTCAGCACCGCCTCGCTGTCTCCACGCAGCTTGCCGTAGTGATACAGCGCCGGGCCGATGGTGCCCTGCGACGGGTCGTTGGCGATCATGCGGTGGCAGGCCATGCAGTTGCCGCCGTTGGGCGTGCCCGGCTTGTCGCTCCACTGCATGCCCTTGCCGTTCTCGGCGATCTTCAGGCCTTCCTTCCAGTTGCCGAGATACTTCCCGTCAGCCGGATAGACCACGCCGGACAGCGCCTTCGACTCGATCTCCTTGGCCACCGAGGCCGGCACGGGCTCACCCAGGTAGGCGTACTTCGAGCACTCGTACTGCGACTGGGTCTGCTTGAGGCGCGAGACCTTGGCCTGGCCCTTGTCGGCGAAGTCGT
>JAJYTY010000088.1 GCA_021792835.1 Pseudomonadota bacterium | reverse complement strand
TCTACGTGACCCACGACCAGATCGAGGCGATGACCCTGGCCACGCGCATCGCGGTGATGAAGGACGGCAAGGTGCAGCAGGTGGGCACGCCGCAGCAGGTGTACCACCAGCCCGCCAACACCTTCGTCGCCTCGTTCATGGGCTCGCCACGCATGAACCTGCTGCGCGCGTCGCTGACGAGCGGCGACGGCATGCTGCATCTCGACTTCGACCGCGGCAGGGGCGCGGCGCCACGACTGGCGCTGCCGGCAGACCTGGACGGGCTGGCTTCGAAGGCCGGCCGGGATCTGCTGGTCGGACTGCGTGCCGAGGCCATCTCTCTGGCCCGCGATACCTTGCCGGCCAGCCCTTGCCAGCGCGCCATCGAAGTCGACATCGATCTGATCGAGCCCACCGGCGCCGACACGCTGGTGGTGTTTCGCGTGGCCGGCCAGGACGTCACGGCCCGCCTCGATCCCGACGCCGACGTGCGCGCGGGCTCCCGCGCCCGCCTGCTGCTCGATCTGGGCAAGCTGGTGTTCTTCGACCCGGACACGGCCCAGCGCATCGGGTGAGCGCACGCTACACCTGCTCGGCGGCCTTCAACAGTTGCTCGGCCGCGTCCGGCCGGCCGAACAAGTAGCCCTGGAAGCGCAGGCAACCGAGGCTGCGCAAGGCCGCGTGATGCTGCTGCGTCTCCACGCCCTCGGCCACGACGGTGAGCCCCAGACTGTCGCCGAGCATGAGCACGGCCCGCACGATGGCGGCATCGTTCGAATCCTCGAGCAGGTCGCGTACGAAGGATTGGTCGATCTTGAGCTGGCGCAGCGGCAGTCGCTTGAGGTAGGCCTGCGACGAATAGCCGGTTCCGAAATCGTCCAGCGCGAAGTGCACGCCCAGGTCCTGCAACCGGCGCATCTTCCCGGCGACGCCTTCCAGGTCATGGGCGAGGACGGACTCGGTCAGCTCGAGCTCCAGCAGATTCGGATCGGCCCCGGTCACTTCAAGGGCACGCGCGACCTGCGCCACGAAATCGGGATGATGCACCTGGCGCGCGCTGACGTTGACCGAAAGGACCATCCCGCGGTGCTCGCGCGAGTCGCTCCACGCCGCCAGCTGGGCGCAGGCCGTGCGCAGGATCCAGTCGCCCAGCGCGATGATCTGTCCGCTCGATTCGGCCGCGGCGATGAACACGCCGGGTGCGATCGCCCCCTTGCGCGGATGATCCCAGCGCGCCAGCGCCTCGGCTGCGACGACCCGGCCCGCCGCGTCCACGATGGGCTGGTACACCAGCCGGAATTGCCGCAGCCGAAGTCCTTCCTTGAGCAGCGACTCCAGCTCGGCGCGCTGACGCAGCGCCACCTGCATGCTGGGGTCGAAGCACTTCACCTGGTTGCGCCCGGCGGACTTGGCCTCGTACATGGCCAGGTCGGCGCGCTTGAGCAGATCATCGCCCGGCGCGTCGCCCTCGCCCCGCGGGACCAGCGACAACAGCGCGACCCCGATGCTGGCGCTGATGGTGTAGGAGACTTCGTCCAGCACGATCGGGTCGCCGACGAGGTCCCACCGCAACTTCTCGGCCATGGCCTTCACGCCGGTCGTCACTTCGGCGAGGTCTCGCCCGAGGTTCTCGGCCAGCACGACGAACTCGTCGCCTCCCAGGCGCGCCAGCGTATCGCCCTGACGCAGGTTCCCGCGGAGCCGCTCGGCGACTCGTTGCAGCAGCTGGTCGCCTTTCGCATGGCCCAGGGTGTCGTTCAGCAGCTTGAAATTGTCGAGGTCGATGAACAGCAGCGCGCCATCGGAGCCCGTGCGCGCGAAATTGTCGAAGGCATGCCGGATCCGATCCTGCAGCAGGGCCCGGTTCGGCAGGCTGGTCAGGGGATCGAAGAAGGCGAGATGGCGAATCCTCTGCTCGCTGCGTTTGATCTCCGTGATGTCGGTGGAGATTCCGCATAACGCATAGATGCGGCCGTCCTGGTCGCGCAGAGGCTGCTTGACCGTCAGGAAGCTTCGCGGCGTCTGGCCGCCCCTTTCCAGGCTCTGCTCCTCGAGCGTGATGCGCTCGCCGTCGCGCAGGACGGCCTCGTCGACGCGGCGGATCTGCTCGGCGGTCCGCGTATCGAACAGCTCATCGTCGCGCAGACCCGCGATGTCGGCAATCGGGCGGCCGAACATCTCCGCGAACTTGTGGTTCACGTATTGGTAGCGCAGATCGCGGTCCTTGATGTAGATGTATGCGCCCACGTCATCGAGGATCACCGAGAGCTTGCCCTCGCTGATCTTCAACTCGCGCGTTCTCTCGCGCACTCTGCGGCGCTGCCACAGCGTCGACGCGACGGCCGACAGGAACAGCAGCGCGAGGGCCGCGAGGCCCCACCACACGACCACCGGGATCCTGGTCTGCTGGGTGTCGACCCGCCACTTGGTCAGGATGCCGAAGTAGATCGAACCCGGGTCCGACTGCCAGCTCGAGAGGTCGCTGTCGATGCGCCGCAGCAGCGTGGCATCGATTCCCTTGGGCGTGACGAAGTACAGCCGCGTGGGGTCGAAGATGACCGGCGTGCTTCTCAGGCCGTAGCGCAATGCGGCGGCGTCGCCGAAGAAGTTGTTCGCCGCCACGACATCGGCCTTGCCATCGGCCGTCAGCTCGAAGGCCCGGTTCATCGAAGCGACGGGAACGATGTCCACGTCGCGAATGCCGAAGTTCCCCAGCATCCGCCTCAGGTACGACTCCTGGACCGAGCCGGCGAGCACGGCCAGACGTTTCCCGGCCAGATCGTGCACCGTGGAGATGCGCGCCGTCGGGTTGCGATACAGCTCGGACCAGCTGAACAGCGCCGGCACCGAGCCGAAATCCATGGTGCGCGCGCGATCCAGGGTGAACGCCACGTCGGGCATGAGGTCGATGCGCCCGTCACGCACGTCGGCGAGACACTGATTCCATTCGCAGGGAACCGGCTCGATGCGCCAGCCTTCGCGCCTGGCCACACTGCCGAGAATGTCGCCGAAGATGCCCGAAATGCGTCCGTCCTGCAGGAAGATCTTCGGAGGGTTGTCGTAGACCCCCACGCGCACCACGCGCATGCCTGCCGCGTCGGCCGGGCGGCAGGGGAGTCCCGGGCCGATCAGCATCAGACACAAGGCGGCCCGCATCCCGATTCGCCGCGCAAGACAGGGGATTCGTTGCATCGTGGTTCCGTCGCGTGCCGTGATCCCGGCCGAATGGACTGTCCATGCGATCGGGCCACGCCGTGGAGACTTCGCACGCGGCCACGTGGCAGCGACCGGCTCGCTGTGCGGACACGAGCCAGAGTATCAAAGAATGCCACCCGGGTCACTTCGGCGCGGTCCTGGTCAGCGGCCCGGGCAACCGTTCCGCCAGTGACATGCGCTCCTTCACCGCAGCCCCGAGAAGAACGAATCCATCCGTGCTCTGGCCGTCCGCTGCGCGGTGGATTCCTCTCAATCCGTCGGGCTCCACCGCCACCGACCATGCGCCATTCGCCACGGGCGGCGGACAGACGACCGCCGGGCAGGCCGGGGTCTTGACCACGACCGGCATGGCTGGATATCGGACTTCGGTGGGCAGGCCGCTCAGGGTCGCGGCAAGCGCCCTGGCGCCGTGGGTGATCGGAAGGACGTAGGGCAGAACGAGACCGTCCACCTCCGCGCAATCACCCAGCGCATAGACATCCTGCATCGAGGTTCGCAGCAGGCGATCGGTGCGGATGCCGGCGCCGGTGTCCAGTCCCGCGTCCCGGGCGAGCGCGATGTTCGGCCGCAGCCCGATCGCCGAGAGCACGAGGTCGTAACGTGCGGTGGCCCCGGTGCCTGTGGTCAGCAGGTAGCCCCGTTCCGCGGGATCGATGCGCGCCAGGGTCGTGTCGAGGTGAAAGCGGATCCCGGCCGCCTCCAGCTGCCGCCGGTACAGGGCTGCCGCTTGCGCGGGGAGCAGGCGGCCCAGCGGCTGCCCGGCGACGTCGTACACGTCGACGTCGATGCCCGCCAGGCTCAGGTCGTTCGCGAATTCGCAGCCGATCAGTCCCGCGCCGATGATGGCGACGCAACGCGCGTCCGTCAGGCGCTCGCGGAAGCGGGCGTAATCGGCAAGGTTGTTGACCGACAGCATGGCGCCCACCGCCTCTCCCGCAATCGGCGGCAGGCGCTGGCTGGCGCCCACGGCCAGCACCAGCGCGTCATAGCGGAATACGCCGGCCGACGCCCGCACCGTCCTGGCGCCGGTGTCGATGGCGCTGACCTCGGTGCCCCCGACG
Organism: Pseudomonadota bacterium; assembly: GCA_021792835.1. Lineage (GTDB taxonomy): Bacteria > Pseudomonadota > Gammaproteobacteria > Burkholderiales > Burkholderiaceae_C > Thiomonas_A. The sequence continues at coordinate 9,199 of JAJYTY010000088.1, read as the reverse complement.
ATGCGGACCCGCAGATCCTGCGCGAGCCTTGCCGCCGGGGTGAGCACCAGCGCCGCGGCGGACTTTCCGGCGGCGAGGGCGTTGGACAGCGCGGGCTTGGAATAGAAGTCTCCCGGCTCCCGGCTCAGCAGGACGATGTCGACCTGCTTGTCCAGCTTGCGCAGTTCGCGCACCAGGGAGATCCCGGCCATGCCGCTGCCGATGATGACAATGCTTCGAGACATGGGCGTGCGCACGCGTGGGGCGGACCCGGAGCGCGAGCGCCCCGGAACACCGGCGAGGTGCTCAGGCGTCCTGCGCCGTGGCGATGGACAACGGCACCGGATTGCGCATGGTGTTGGCCACCGGTGAGTAGTGGTTGGCGGTCCTGACGATGTCGTCGAGTTCCTCGCGCGAGGCGTCGCCCTCGATGACGACCTTCACGCGGATCTCCTGGAAGCCCATCTGTGCGGGCTTGCGGTCCGCGCCGCCCGCACCCCACGCCGCCGTGTTGCCGATGTCGGCCTCGAGAAAGACCTCCAGGCGCGACAGGCGCACCTGGCGCTCGGTCGCCACCGCGGTGATTCCCACCGACAGGCAGCCGCCCAGGGCGGACAGCGCGATCTCGCCCGGCGCGGGCACGGTGTTCTCGCCGAAGAGATGCAGCGGTTCGTCGACCACCACCGGGTTGTGGGTGCCCACGTAACTCCAGGAGCGGAACTGTCCCTGCATCACGGTGTGGACCTTGTTGATGCCCTTGCGCTCGGGGTTGTCGCGCCCCGCCTGTGCGAACTTGAGCAGGCCCTCGCGGTCGATAGGGCGCAGATAGCGGGCTTCGGTCTTCGTCTCGGCAAGCATGGAAATCTCCGGGTTGGAACGATCGGGGAAATACCCGCCGATCAGTAGGTCTTGTAGGGCAGGAACTTGCCCGACATCACGATGTTCACGCGGTCCCCCTTCGGGTCCGCCTCGCGCTTGAGGTCCATGCTGAAATCGATGGCGGACATGATGCCGTCGCCGAATTCCTCGTGGATCAGTGCCTTCAGCGTGCTGCCGTACACATTGATCAGTTCGTAGAAGCGGTAGATCAGCGGATCGGCCGGGACCGCCGTCGGCAGCGAGCCCTTGTAGGGCGCCTGCTGCAGCAGCGCCACGGCCTGCTCCGGAAGATCGAAGACCTCGCCCAGGATGGCCGCCTGCCTGGCGTCGAAGGTCATCTGGCCGAGACAGCCCGCCGTGACCCACTCCTTGGACAAGCCGATCCTGGCTGCCACGTCGGCCCATTTGAGACCCTTGGTGATCTTGGCCGCAACAATCATTTCGGTGACATCGTTTCGATGCATGGTCTGGCTCCTTGCTCAGTGGAAACTACAGATTGATGACCTGCCGCAGACGCTGGCCGTCGCCTCCGGACTCGCGGGAGGCGTCGCCGGCGACGAGCCCCGGGCGCACGACGGGCGGTTGCGAAGGGTCATGCAGCAGGGCGAGTTCGCCATCGACCGCATAGCCCCGGGAACGGTTCACGAGGAAATCCACCAGGTGGTTGCGGATGCGGTAGTACTGCGGATCGTGGTGCATGCCGGCACGCGTGCGCTGGCGCGGCATGGTGATCTCGACGATCTCGGCGATCCTGGCCAGCGGGCCGTTGCTCATCAGCACGATGCGGTCGGCCAGCAAGATGGCCTCATCCACGTCATGGGTGATCATGAACACGGTCTGCTGCGTCGCCTGGACGATGCGCAGCAGCTCGTCCTGGATGGTGCCGCGGGTCAGCGCGTCCAACGCACCGAAGGGCTCGTCGAGCAGCAGCATCCTGGGCTGGATCGCGAAGGCCCGCGCGATGCCCACGCGCTGCTTCATGCCGCCGGACAGCTGATGCGGCTTCTTGCCGGCCGCGGCGGCCATGCCGACCATCTCCAGTTGCTGCATGCTGTGGTCGCGCACCTGCGCGCGCGTCCACCGCGGCCAGCGCGACTGCACCGCGAAGGCGACGTTGCCCAGCACCGTGCGCCACGGCATCAGCGCGTGGCCCTGGAACACCACGCCGCGATCCAGGGACGGCCCGGACACCTCGTGCCCTTCCATCAGCACCACGCCGGCGGACGCCTCCTCCAGGCCGGCAAGGATGTTGAGGATGGTCGTCTTGCCGCAGCCCGAATGGCCGATCACGGCGACGAATTCGCCGCGGTCGATCTCGAAGTGCAGATGCTCGAAGACCGGATCGCCGAGGCGCCCCCTGGCATCGGGATAGCGCTTGCCGAGGTTTTCGACGCGCACAAAGGCCGGGCTCATCGCATCATTCCGCGTAGGTCACCGCGCGCTGCAGGCGCGCGAAGCAAAGGTCGAGCAGCATGCCGACCACGCCGATCAGGAAAATCGCGAACAGCATGCTGGGCAGGGCCAGGTTGTTCCACTCGTTCCAGACGAAGTAGCCGATGCCGGTGCCGCCCACCAGCATCTCCGCCGCGACGATCACCAGCCAGGCGATGCCCATGGAAATGCGCATCCCGGTGAGGATGGTCGGCGCCGCCGCGGGCAGGATCACCAGGAAGGCCTTGCGCATCGGCCTGACCTCCAGGGTGCGCGCCACGCTCAGCCATTCGCGCCGCACCCCCGCCACGCCGAACGCCGTGTTGATCAGCATGGGCCAGACCGAGCAGATGAAGATCACGAACACCGCACTGACGTTGGCGTCCTTGAGCGTGTACAGCGCGATCGGCATCCATGCCAGCGGAGAGATCGGCTTGAGAATCTGGATGAACGGGTCGAAGGCACGGTGGAGCACCGGAAACATGCCGATCATGAACCCCAGCGGCAGCGCGACCATCAGCGCCAGCGCGAAGCCCGCGGCGACACGGGCCAGCGAGTACCCGAGCTGCAGGCCGATGCCCTTGTCGTTGGGGCCGTGGTCGTAGAAGGGATTGCGCAACTCCTGCGCGAAGGTGCGCGCAACCTGCGCGGGGGTGGGGAAGCCCTGCCTGGTGGCGGTGCCCTCGCCCATCAGCTGGGCGTACTCGGCGCTGACGCCGGGCGGCAGCCTGGCCGGCTTGGGCAGGGTCAGGAACTGCCAGATCGCCAGCAGCGCGCCGGCGATCAGCAGGGTCAGCGCCGCCGACTGCAGGCGCGATGCGTTGCGAGAAGTCATGGCCGCCTTCCTCAGGTCCTTGCGCTCACCGCCTCGATGTAGGCATCGGGCTGCGCGGGATCGAACTTGCGGCCGAGGATCTCGTAGTCCTGCATGTCTGCGGCCGGTGGATGCATGCCGGCCTTGCGCATGGCGGCGCGCGCGTCGGTGGCGCGGAACACGCGCTCCGCGATCGCCTTGTAGTCCACGTCGCCCTTGATGTAGTTCCAGCGCTTCATCTCCGCCAGGATCCACACCGCCATCGACGGCCACGGGAAGGGCTGGAAGCCGATGCGCTGCGGCTCGGTGCGCACATGGCCGAGCCCATCGGCATAGGTGCCGGTGAGCACCTGCCTGACCACGATCTTCGGCTGGTTGAGGAACTTCGACTGCGCCAGGGTGTCGACGATGGCGTCGCGGTTGGCAGGCACGTTCAGGTAGGCCGCCGAACGCAGCATGGCGCGGACCAGCGCGGCATAGGTGTTGGGCAGCCTGTGCGCGAAATCCGCCTCCATCGCGATGGTGCAGCACGGGTGCCCGCGCCACAGGTCCACGCTGAGGGTCTGGATGAATCCGATGCCTTCGTACACCGCACGCTGGTTGAACGGCTCGGCGACGATGAAGCCGTCGAGGTTGCCGCCGGCCAGGTTGGCCAGCATGTCGGGCGGCGCCATCACGCGCAATTGCACGTCGTGGTCGGGATCGAGCCCGTGCCTGGCGAGGTATTCGCGCAGCAGGAAGTTGTGGATCGAGTAGTCGAACGGAATGGCCAGCCGGAAGCCCTTCCACTGTGCCGGATCGCGGCGATCCTTGTGGCGCATTGCCAGGGTGATGGCGCTGCCGTTGACGTTGTCCATCAGCGCGGCCACGGTGGGAGAGGCGTTCGATCCCGCGCCGAGCGACATGGACACGGGCATGGGTGCGAGCATCTGCGCGGCGTCGAAGTCGCCGTTGATGGTCTTGTCCCGCACCAGCGCCCAACCCGGGGTCTTCAGCAGATCGACCTTCAGGCCGGCATCGTGGAAGTAGCCGTTCTGCTGCGCGATCAGGATGGGGCTGGCGCAGGTGATCGGGAGATAGCCGATCTTCAGCTTGGTCTTCTCGAGCGGGCCCGCCGGCTCGGCGGCCAGGGCCTCCAGCATGCCGAAGGGAATGAGCTGGGAGATCGCCGCCAGCGCAGTGCCGCTGCCCACGGCGCGCAGGAAGCGCCGCCGCTTCGCGTCATCCGGGAACAACGCGCGCATCACCGCGCCTTCGAGGGCGCGACGGGTGACCTGCTCGACGTTTCCGTTGTCGATGGGGCGGGTGCTCTCGGCGTCGTGCACCGCCTGGCTGACATGCCGACCGCAGTTGCAGCCACCAAGACGGACATCGGAGTCAAATGGATCGTCGTTCGGGTTCATCGCGGGTCCCATCGCAAAGGTCGATCAAGAAGGAAACGGTCGTGGCAGTCCGTTCGGACACGGCTCGCCGGCGCCGCTCAGGGCTGCATCGGCTCGAAGTCGGCCTTGGTGACGCCGCAATCCGGGCAGTACCAGTCCTCCGGGATGTCGGCGAAGGCCGTGCCCGCCGCGATGCCGTGCTCGGGCGCACCCACGGCCGGGTCGTAGATCCAGTTGCAGACCAGGCAGACCCATCGGGTCGCCTCGGCCGTTCGCTCGCCTGCTTCGATCATGGTGGTCCTCCTTCGATGGACGTCGGACAGCTCAGGTCGGGACGGCCTGCGCTTCGGATCCCGCTCGGGCGATCTCCCGCCTCAGATGCTTGGTGGCCGGGGTGACGATGGCCACGAAGTACGCCTCGCGCAGCCGCCGCTGTGCCGCGTTGCGCACCAGATATCCCTTGGCGCCCTGGTGCAGCATCGCGGCATGGGCGGCACGCACCGACAACTCCCCGCCGGCCAGGCGCAGCTTGAGCACGGCAAGGCCGTACCTGGCGCCCCCATCGGCGTCGGCCTCCACGGCGTCGCACAGTTCGCAGGTCGCGGCGCGGGCCTCTTCGAGGGCTGCGACGATGTCGCCCACCTGGTCGTCCAGATAGCGGTTGACGTGGCCGTGGGTGCGGTTGGACTGCTCCATCAGCAGCGCGCAGCCGTGGATCAGACCGAGCCCCATGCCCATCTGCGCGAGGATCATGCCGGGCTTGATGCGGGCGAGATAGGCGGCCGATCGGCTGGGCTGCGCGAGCACCATGGCGTCGGGAATGAAGCACTCCTTGAACTGGCAGGCCAGGGTGCGGGTTCCGTCCAGGCCGATGAAGTGGGCGCAGTCCACGAGCCTGAAGCCCGGCTGGTTGCATTCCACGAGGACGAAAGCCAGCCCCTGTTCCTCCCCGTCGGCGCCGCGTACCGGGCAGCCGGTGGTGAACACATGGTCGGGACCGAGGTTCGACACCCAGGGAAGCACCCCGTTGATCACGTATCCGCCCTCGGTACGGCGCGCCGACAGCCGATAGTCCTCGATGGTGTCGGCGGACTTCATGGTGTTGGACAGCCCGGTGCCGGCCAGCAGTTCGCCGGAGACGATGCGCGGCAGATAGCGCTCCTTCACCCAGGCGTTGTCGGACAGGTCGATGTAGCGGGCGCAGGCCGTCTGGCACCAGATCATGAATCCGGTCGACAGGCACTCCCTGGACACTTCCTCCATCACTTCGACGACGTGGCGCAGCCCGAGGCCGTTGCCGCCGCATTGCGGGCTCACGGCGCCCCGGTAGCCGCCCGCCTTGCCGATCTCCCGCAGCAGGTCTTCGGGGTATCGGGCCTTCAGATCGACCTCGAGCACCTGCGGCGCCAGGCGCTGCCTGACCAGTTCGCGGACCTGCGCGAGCACGGGATCCGCGTCACCCAGCCGCGCGGCCATTCCGGAAATCTCCGGCGCCGTGTTCGGAGCTGCGGCGGATGAAACGGACATGGCGATTCTCCTGTCTGGCAAATGGGCCCCGGATGCGACCCCGCTTCGTACTTCGCAAGCGGCGTGCCAGGAGAACTCCGTCAGTGAATCAAGGACTTGGCCGATTCACTGGAAGGATCGGGCCGGCTTTGACCACAAATTGCTCACAATTTGGCCGGCCTCTGCCTGCACACTTCGATGCCGAGCACCGAGATCCGGTAATTGAGCTGGCGCAGGGTCAGGTCCAGCGCCTTGGCCGTGCGCGACTTGTTGCCGCGATGCTGGTCGAGCGCGGCGCGGATGTGTTCACGCTCGTCCTGCGTCACATGCTGATAGTCCCGCACCACCGAGCCCCGCGGCGATGGCGACTCCGTGCGACGCGGCTGCGCCGCGATCGTGACGGCGTCGTGCGGGGCTCCCTGCACTTCCGAGACCAGGGCATAGTCGACGGTGGACTCGGCCACCTCGTCTCCCGGCGCCAGCAGCACGATGCGCTCGAGCACGTTGTAGAGCTGGCGGACGTTGCCCGGCCAGGGATACGACACGAGGCTGGCCATGGCGTCCGGCGTGAGGCGGACATCGCGCTGATGCCGCTCGTTGATCTGCGACAGCAGATGGCTCACCAGCAGCTTGATGTCGCCGGGCCGCTCGCGCAACGCCGGCAGATGGATGGGAATGACGTTCAGCCGGTAGTACAGATCGAGCCGGAAGCGCTGCGCCTGCACCAGCGCTCCGAGGTCGTGGTGGGTTGCCGCGACGATGCGCACGTCCACCGCGATCTCGGCACGGCCGCCCAGCCGCTCGATCACCCGCTCCTGCAGCACGCGCAGGAGCTTGACCTGCACCGGCAGCGGGAGATCGCCGATCTCGTCGAGAAAAAGCGTGCCGCCATGGGCCTGCTCGAAGCGGCCGATGCGCTGCTGCGAGGCCCCGGTGTAGGCCCCCTTCTCGTGGCCGAACAACTCGGCCTCGAACAGGGTTTCGGGAATGGCCGCGCAATTCACCTTGACGAAGGGCTGATCGCGCCGCGCGCTCTGCAGATGCAGCGCACGGGCGAACAGCTCCTTGCCCGTTCCCGACTCGCCGAGCAGCAGCACCGTGGCCTCGCTCGACGCCACCTGTTCGAGCTGGTTCAACGCCGCGAGCAGCCTGGGCGCCTCGCCGATGATGCCGCAGCTCCGGCTGTACTCGCTGCGACGGCGCAGCGCGGCCTTCAGGCTGCGGTTCTCGGCCTGCAGTTCGGCCGTGCGCTTCTGGATCAGATCGTGGATCTTGAAGCTCTGTCCGATGAGCTCCGCGATGGTGCGCAGGACCTGGATGTCCGCACCAAGCGGGCGCTGGCGCGAACGCAGGCGGTGCACGCCCAGCACGCCCGCGATGCGCTGATCCACCTGGATCGGCAACGCGATGTACGAGACGGTGCCCGGCGGCAGTCGCGCCCGGTCGATGGCGCGGGCGAGGTAGCCGGGCTCCGCGTCGATGTCCTGGACGATGAGCATCTCGCCGCTCTGCAGGACACGGCCGGTGATGCCCTCGCCTGGTGCATAGCGGCCCTTGCGCACCTCCTCACTGGTCAGCCCGTACGACGCGCGGATGTGCAGTTCGCCGGACCGCGGATCGGGCAGCACCACGCGCCCGCGGTTGAGCCCGAGCAGCTCCGACAGCAGATGAAGCATGTGCCGTGCCGCCGACAGCGGATTGAGCCCGCGGCTGAGCAGGTTGATGCTTTCGCGCACCAGCAACTGTTCGTTGGCCGCCAGCTCCTCCTTGTTGTCCTTCGGAGGAAAAGGGACGAGATCGACTGCGGTGTTCATCATCACGCTCCGATTGCGCGGGACGCGCGGCCCGCGGCGAGCGAGCAAAGGTATGCAATTTGCAAGCAATTCCGGTGCCAGTGCGGCTTCACGCCGCGGCGCGGGAACCCGCCGCCCGCGACCAGACTGTTGACAAAGCGCTCACAGATTGACGAGCTCGGGGCCGGGCTCCGCAGCGCTGCGCCGCCCTCCATGCGAGGCGCGGCGGGCGGTGGGCGTGTCTGGCTTGTCGTCTGGCATATCCATTGCGTACGACATGGCTTGCCGATCCACCCCTTTCACCTGTGAGCAAGCCATGACGACTCCGACCTTTCCTTCCGTACTGTGGTCTCCCGACGAGCTCGCCGCGCGTCAGGCGGCCGGTTCCATCGTGGTCATCGACACCCGCGATCCACAGGCCTATGCGGCGGGGCACATTCCCGGTGCATGCAACCTGCGCGATGTCTTCACCTTCCTCGCCACGTCCTCCCCGAAGGGGCTGCAGGAACTCAAGGACAGCTTCTCCAGCCAGTTCGGCGCCATCGGACTGTCCGGGGCCGAGGCCGCCGTGCTCTACGAGGACGCCATGGACACCGGCTACGGGCAGTCCTGCCGCGGCTACTACCTGCTCACCTGGCTGGGATACCCGAAAGTGCATGTGCTGAACGGCGGGTTCTCGGCATGGCAGGCGGCCGGGCTGCCAACCAGCACGGAGCTTCCACAGGCTGCGCCCAAGGCCTTCCCCACCGACCTTCAGCAGGCCGACGTGATGCTGACCAAGGAGGACGTGCAAGCCGCGCTCGGCACCGACAAGGTACTGCTCGACGTTCGCGACATCGACGAATGGATCGGGGAGAGCTCCTCGCCCTACGGCAAGGACTTCGCGCCGCGCAAGGGCCGCCTGCCCGGGGCGCGCTGGATCGAGTGGTATCGCTTCATGAAGCCGGGCCCGCATGGCCCGGTCATCAAGTCGCCCGCCGAGGTCCGTGCCGAGTGCGCCACTGCGGCCATTTCCGCGCAGGACGACATCTACCTCTACTGTTTCAAGGGAGCGCGCGCGTCGAACACCTACCTCGCCCTCAAGCAGGCGGGCTTCGACAAGGTGCGCATCTACTTCGGCTCGTGGAACGAATGGTCGCGCGACCCTCGGCTGCCGATCGACGCGGCCGTTCTCGGCGGCGACACCGCACCCGGCCAGGTCCTGCCTGGCGTCCTGGTGCATACCTGAAAGATCATGACCTCGGATACGTTGCCACTGCAGCGCCGACTGCGCTGATCCTTCGGGGGGAAGCGCCCATGAGGGCGACGCTCACTCGCCCTCATGGAGACACGGCCTCGCGCTGGAGATAGCCCAGACAGAGCGACCCCAGATGCCCGGGCAATGCGCGCAACATGGTGGATGACGCCCCGCCTTC
>JAJYTY010000087.1 GCA_021792835.1 Pseudomonadota bacterium | reverse complement strand
CAAGCGCCTGGCCAGCATGCACTTCGACATCATCACGGTCGACCGCGGAATCCTAGTCGACATCGAGAGTGATCCCCTGAAGGCCCTGAGCCTGATGCGAACGGTGGTCCAGATCGGCCGCGATTTCGAGAAGCAGGTGGTGGTCGAGGGCGTGGAAAGCGAGGCCATCGCCGAAGCGGCGCGCATCCTCGGCGCAAGGTTCGGGCAGGGATTCGGTCTCGCGCGACCGATGCCAGCCGCCGAACTCGAACGCTGGGCCGCCAGGCACGAGGCCGAGCGCACCCACCGGACAGGCGCGGTCGCGCCACAGCGCTTCGCCAGCGCGCTGGGTGCGTTGGCCTATCACTGGCTGTACATGTACGAGCTCCAGCCGCACCGCGACCACGCCCTCGCCGAGTGCCCGCTCACCCCCTTCCTCGCCGAGCACGGCGCGGACGCGCGCGAAGCCGTGCAATGGCACCGCATCGTCCACGAGACCCCCGATACGGACGAACGCAAGGCGGCCAGCCACCGTCTCGCAAGCTGGCTGGTGAAGCAGGTGCGCACGGCCCACGACCGGCGCCGCATGGCCGCCTGAACACCCTCGCCACGCGACAGGCGACAGGCGCGCGACGCGGCGCTTCAGGCGGCCTCGAACACCGCCATCAGCACGCCGACGCGCCCCTGCAGCAGGCTGCGCGCGAGGTTCGCCGCCAGCTGCGGGAAATCCTCGCCCATGGCCACCGCCAGGCCCGGCGCGGGCGGCGCACCCACGGCCTGCAGCAGTCGCTGCGCCCAGCCGATCGCCGCCGGCGTGTCGTCGCGCCAGGCCAGCGTGCGCAACCCCGCAGCCTCGACCGCGTCACGGGTCGCGGCGGCATCGAGCAGGAAGCTGTGCTCGGGGCTGCGCGCCCACGGCAGCGGATACAGCGGCTCGCCGCCCGCGCGCACCACGTCGTAGGCGGCCATGCGACCGCCGGGCACGAGCACGCGCCGCATCTCTCGGTACAGCTCGGTGCGCTGGCGGATGTTCATCGCCACGTGCTGCAGCAGGATCCGGTCGAAGACGGCATCGCCGAAGGGAAGTGCCAGCGCGCTCGCATGCAGGAACTCGACCTGCGCGGTCTGCCCGGTGCGCTCGCTCAGGTAACGCGCGGCCTCGACGAACTCCTCGCTGAGGTCGATTCCGATGACCCGGCAACCGCGGCTCGCGGCCACCAGGCGGGCCGGGCCGCCGAGCCCCGAGCCAACGTCCAGCACTGCGTGCCCCGCGACGATCCCGCCGAGCTCGGCCAGCTCCCGCGTCGCCGCCAGGCCGCGGGTGTGGAACTGGTCGAGTGCGCCCAGTTGCCCCGGCTCCAGCGCCTGCCCGGCGGGCGCCAGCAGGGCCAGCGCGCGCTCCAGGCGCTCGCGCAATCCGGCCGGGCGATAGTGACTGCCAGGCGTCTGCGGGAAATTCGTCATGACGGTCTCCACGGCCTGTCGCGCCGCGCCGCCGGGCGCGCAGCACGGGCGCGTGCCCATGGTAGTCGCGCTGGCCTCAGCGTTTGCCGCTCCCGCGCCATCGCATGATGGCCTTGCGCAGTTCCTCGACCCACAGCACGCAGCTGGCCGCGGCCGCGATGCCAAGCAGGTCGAGCGGCGACAGCGGCACCGTGTGGAACAGCCGGCTCAGCGGCGGCAGGTACAGCACGCAGGCCTGCAGCACCAGGCTCAGCGCGAAGCCCCCGGCCAGCCAGTGATTGCGCAGCACCCCCAGGCGCAGCGCCGAGGCGGTCGCGGACTGGCAGTTCAGCACGTTGAACCACTGGCACACGGCCAGCAGCGTGAAGGTTTCAGTGCGCACCACCTCGTAGGCCACGCCCGAGGCCTGGCGCCAGACGAACCAGCCGAAGGTCACGGCCACCGCCACCGGCGCCAGCAGCGCGATGCGCGCAAGCATCGAGCGGTCAAGCAGCGGCTGCTCGCGCGCCACCGGTGCGCGCGTCATCTCGTCGCCGTCGGGCGGGTCCATCACCAGGTTCACCGTCAAGGTGCTTTCGGTGACGATGTTGATCCACAGGATCTGCACCGCCGCCAGCGGCAGCGGGAAGCCCGCCAGCAGCGCCAGCAGCAGCACCAGCACCTCGTCGATCGAGGTGACGAACAGGAACAGGATGACCTTCTTCAGGTTGGCATAGACCACGCGCCCCTGTTCGACCGCGGCGACGATGGTGGCGAAGTCGTCGTCGGTGATGACGATCTTCGCGGCGCTCTTGGCGACTTCGGTGCCGGTGATGCCCATCGCCACGCCGACGTCGGCGCGCGCCAGCGCGGGCGCGTCGTTGACCCCGTCGCCGGTCATGGCGACCACTTCGCCGCGCGCTTGCAGCGCTTCGACGATACGCAGCTTCTGCGCCGGATGCACGCGCGCGAACACGGCGATGCGGGGAAGCCCGTCGAGCAACTCGGTCTCGTTCAGGCGCTCGAGCTCGACACCGTCGAGGCCCTCATCCTGCGCTTGCGCGATTCCCAGTTCGCGCGCGATCGCAAGGCCCGTGAGCTTGTGGTCCCCGGTGATCATCACCGGGCGGATGCCGGCGGCGCGGCAGGCGGCCACCGCGGCGCGGGCCTCGTCGCGCGGCGGGTCGATCTGTCCGATCAGGCCGAGCAGGCGCACGCGGCCGGCCAGCGCGTCGAATCCGCCCTGCAGCGCGGGCCCATCCTCGGGCCCAGGCGCCGACGCAGCCACCGCCAGTACCCGCAACGCGCGTTGCGCCATCGCCTCGGCCGCTGCGCGCGCGGCCTGCAGGGTCGGCGCATCGTCGGCTGTGCAAAGCCGCAGCACGGCTTCGGGAGCGCCCTTGACGTACAGGCGCTGCCCGGTTTCGTCGGCAGCGTGCAGGCTTGCCATCATGCGGGCGTCCGAATCGAAGGGAATCTCGCCGCGGCGCGGGTGTCGCTCGCGCAGCGCCCGCGCGTCGATCCCCGCCTTCGCCGCGACGACCAGCAGCGCGGCCTCGGTGGGGTCGCCGAGCACGCTCCAGCCTGCGCCCTCGCGAGGCGGCATCAGCTCGGCGTCGTTGCACAGCACCGCGGCGCACAACAACTCGCGCAGCGCGGGGTCCTCCAGCGACACCTCCCGGTCGCCTTCGCGCAGGCTGCCTTCGGGCGCATAGCCAACCCCCCCGACCGCTATGCCGCGGTTGCCCACGAGCCACAGCGCGCCGACCGTCATCTCGTTGCGCGTCAGCGTGCCGGTCTTGTCGCTGGCGATCACCGTCGTCGAGCCCAGCGTCTCCACCGCCGACAACCGGCGCACGATGGCGCCGCGCGCGGCCATGCGCTGGATGCCCACCGCCAGCGCGATGGTCATCGCAACCGGCAGCCCCTCGGGCACCATCGACACGGTCTGGCTGATCGCCACCATCAGCAGCTCGGCCAGCGGCAGGCCGCGCAGCAGTCCGAAGACCATCACGCCCGCGAACAGCGCCAGCGCGCCGACCACCAGCTGGCGTCCGAAGCCGGCCAGGCGCAGTTCCAGCGGAGTCTTCGGCTCGCGCGCCTGGCGGGTCATGCGGGCGATCGAGCCGACCTCCGTGTGCTCGCCGGTGGCCGTCACCACCGCGCGTGCGCGCCCGGCCGTGATGTAGGTGCCCGAGTACACCATGTTGCGGCGGTCGCCGAGCCCGGTGGCTTCGGGCAGGGTGTCCACGCGCTTGCCCACCGGAACCGACTCCCCGGTCAGTGCCGCCTCCGCGGCCGCCAGCGACGCGGCCTCGAGCAGGCGGGCGTCGGCGCCCACGGCGTCGCCGGCCGCCAGCAGCAGCACGTCGCCCGGCACCAGTGCGCGTGCCGCGACCTGCAGTTCGCGGCCGTCGCGCAGCACCCGCGCCTGGAGCTCGGACAGCCTGCGCAACGCGGCCATCGAGCGCTCGGCGCGCCCTTCCTGCAAGGCGCCGATCAGCGCGTTGACCAGCACCACGCCGAGGATCACCGCAGCATCGCCCCAGTGGCCGAGCGCCGCGGCCAGCGCCGCGGCGACGAACAGGATGTAGATCAGCGGGCTCCTGAACTGGTGCGCGAACAGCAGCCAGGGAGAATCCACGGGGGCCTCGGCCACCGCGTTCGGCCCGAGTTCGGCGAGGCGGCGCGCAGCCGCCTCCGGGCTCAGACCCAGCGTGGCGTCGCTTTCGAGGCGCCGCACGGCAGCGTCGGGGCCGGTGGCGTGCCAGACCATCTGCGGCAACCCGGACATGGTCTCCATCTTGCGCTTCAGGCCGCGACGATTGCCGTGACCAGGATGAAACCCGCATACGCCAGCAGCAGCCCGGCCAGGCCTGCCAGCATGCGCAGCACGGCCACGCTGGTGTCCAGCGGCCGGGTCGGCTCGGAGGCTTCGGCGAGCGCGTGCCGGCGATGGCCCAGGGCCAGGCGCGTCAGCCAGGCGACCCAGGCCGTGAAGGCTGCCAGCAGCAAGGCCGCATCCATGCGCGACAGACCACCGTCCAGCGCAAGCGACAGGGTCAGCACGGGCACGGCCAGTGCCAGCAGCCAGTCGCGGCGGATCTCCCGCGGATCCACCACCAGCGGCCCGAACAGCAGCGCCGAGCCGAGGACCAGGCCGAGGTTGACCACATTGCTGCCCAGCGCGTCGCCCAGGCCGATTCCGGGCTTGCCCGACCAGGCGGCAAGTCCGGACACGGTCAACTCGGGGCTGGACGTCGCGAAGGCCGCGAGGGTCGCCGCCACCAGCAGGCGCGGAACCCGCAGTGCGGCCGCCAGTCCCACCACGCCCTGCAGGAAGGCGGCACCACCCAGCGCCGCTGCGGGAACGGCGGCGAGCAGCAGCAACACATCGGTGGCCAGGGGAATCGACATGGTCTGGGCTCGCTCGCGCGCCCGGTGCGGGCCGCGCTACGCGGCATCCGCTCCCAACGCTCAGCCGTCGTGCGCAAACGGCCCGGTGGCACAGACTCTAGGCGGGAGCGTCCGCGACCGACTTGACGAGCATCACGATCGCCACGCCCTGCCTCGCAAGACCATTCTCTCGGCGAGGGAATGACCGCGGCGCACTTGAGTCAGGTCAAAGGACCTCTCGTCACATCCGGTTGCAACCGGACCCCGCCGGCCGGGACCCGGCTGCCGCGGGCAGCCTTGGGCCATGGGCTGTGCTGCAGGAAGGCATCGACGTAAGCATTTGCAACATCGACCGGGCCCGCGCGAGGCCCATCGCGAAGCAGTCATCGGCACATTGCCGAGGTCCGCGTGCAGGTCAATAATGGCATTGTTTTTACCACTTCGGAGTGGCTACGCCATGATCAGCATCTACGCGGGCATCACGGCACTGATCGGCATGTTCCTGATCTTCGCCATCGGACTCTTCGTGCTGTCGCGAAGCTCGTCCGACGGCGACGCCGGCCAGGTCAGGCACAACGTCTACCGCATCCGCAGATACTGGATGGCGGGGCTCGTCGCCGTGCTGGTCGGCGTGCTGGCCGCGACCCTGCCGCGGGCACCGAATCTGCGAGCCGCAGAGGTCCATCCGCAGGCCGTCGTGAAGGTCACCGGCCAGATGTGGCAGTGGAGTTTCACGCCCGTCTCCGGAGCGCGCCTGGCTCCCGACGGCACCCTCGTGCTGCCCGCCGGCAAGCCCGTGGAATTCCTGGTCACGGCCAGCGACGTCAACCACGGCTTCGGCATCTACGACTCGGCCGGAACCATGCTGACCCAGGTACAGGCGATGCCCGGCTACACGAACCGGCTGATCTACACCTTCCGCAAACCCGGCACCTATACCGTGCTGTGCCTCGAATACTGCGGCGTCGGTCATCAGGTGATGACGGCACGCATGAAGGTCCTCTGAGGAGCCGCCATGAAACGAATCGACCTGCGCCTGTATGCGCTGAGCACCTCGGCGGTGTTCGTGATCCTGCTGTGCCTCGGCATGGCGATGCGCCTGAACCAGGCGGACATGATCCATCTCGGGCCGCTGCGCTTCTACGCCTTCATGACCCTGCACGGACTGGGCATGGTCGGCACGCTGTCGGTGGCGGCCACCGGCGGCCTGTTCTGGCTGCTGCGCGACTACGTGTCCATCGGCGCGCGCATGGTGCGCTTCCTGTTCGCCTGCTACCTGCTCGCGGTGCTCGGCCTTCTGGCGGCCACCGTGCTGGGCGACTTCGCCCCCGGCTGGTACATGCTGTACCCGCTGCCCTTCGAGTCCATGGGAACCTGGCCGCGCTGGAGCGTGGGACTGGCCATCGTCTCCCTGATGGTGCTGGGCAACGCGCTGCTGCTGTCGCAGTACGCGATGCTCACCGCCATCGTGCGCAAGTACGGCCTGCGCGGCGCGGTCGGCTGGCAGTACTTCCGCGCGGACCCGCGCTTCGAGACGCCCGCTCCGGTACTCATCGCGGTGTGCTCGTACCTGCTGCCCGGGGTCGTCACCTCCTTCGCCGGCTCGGTGCTGATGCTGATGTACTTCGTGCAATGGATCCAGCCCAGCCTGCACTTCGACCCGCTGCTGCTGAAGAACCTCATGATGCTGTGGGGGCACACCATGGCCAACATCTCCCTGTACGTCGGCGTGGCCTTCGTCTACCAGATCCTGCCCGGCTACACGGGGCGGCCATGGAAGACCAACCGCGTGGTCGTGCTGGCGTGGAACGCGGTGTTCGTGTTCGTGCTGTTCGCCTTCTTCCACCACCTGTACCAGGATTTCGTCGAGCCCTTCGCGCTGGCCGTCATCGGGCAGATCGCGTCCTATGCCTCGGCCGTCCCGTCCACCGTGGTCACGGTGACCGGGGTGATCGCGCAGATCTACCGATCCGGCATGAAGTGGCGCTTCGCGCCGCTGGCCGTGGTGGTCGGCATCGTCGGCTGGATCGCCGGCGGATTCGCCGCGGTGATCGACTCGACCATCATGGTCAACAACGTGCTGCACAACACGCTGTTCGTCCCCGCGCATTTCCACACCTACTACCTGCTGGGACTCTTGCCGATGGTGATCGGCTACTACTACGACTCGCTGCAGGCCTCGGCGGAAAGCCTCGCCATGTGGGGACTGTCGCTGCTGTGCGTCGGCAGCTTCGGCTTCCTCGCGATGTTCTATGTCGCCGGTGCGCTGCAGGTGCCGCGCCGCTACAGCGACTACGACGCCATCCCGCTGGCAGGCCTGCGCGCGGTGGGCCAGGACACTGCGCTGCTCGCGGCCTTGTTCGCGGCGCTGGTGCTGCTGGCCGTGGCCCTGCTCGCGGCGTCCTTCGTGCGGCGAGCGCGCGCCGCACCGGAAGCGCGCCAGGCGCGGCCCAGCTGAGCGGGTCGACCCGGGCCCAGTGCTCGCCGGCCCACGCAGCCGTGGATTCACTGCAGCTCGCGAAGCCGCGTGGCGGCTGCCCGGATGGCTGCCTCCCTTGCCGGGCGCAGCCTGTCGAAGCGCGCGCTGACAGCCGCCAGCACGGCCGCGCCGGCCCGCTCCGGACGACCCGCGTCGAACGGAGGCTGCGGCGCATACTCGATCGCGAGCTGCACCTGCCTGGCATAGTCCTCGCCGGCCACTTCGGCCACCACGGTCAGCGCCATGTCGATCCCGGCGGTCACGCCACCTCCCGTGACGACGTTCCCATCGCGCACCACCCGTGCCGGATCCGGCTGCGCGCCGAATTCCTTCAGGGCGTCGCGCCACGCCCAGTGGCAGGCCGCCCGCCGCCCCTGCAGCAGGCCGGCGGCGCCCAGCAGCAGCGAGCCGGTGCAGACCGATGTCACGTAGCGCGCCGACCCAGCCAGGCGCCGCAACTGCCGCAGGAAGACCGCGTCGCCCATCGCCTCGACGGTGCCCGGCCCGCCGGGAACGCAAAGCAGCGCGCAATCCCCGACTTCCTCGATGCGCAGGATGCCGCCGAAGCCGAGTCCGCCATCCGTGGTAATGTTCCCGCCCAGGGTCGACGCCACGATGCACTGCGCCCCCGGCAGCCTGCACAGCACCTCGTGGGGACCGGTGAAGTCGAGCTGGGTGACGCCCGGATAGACGGCGAACACGATGCGAAAGCGATCGGACATGATGCACTCCTTGAATGGGCCGAGTGGCATGTTGCGCGCATAATGTCCTGACGCAAAGGACATGGTTCCCACCTTTTCCGCCATGCGCAAGATCGCCGTTCTCGTCTTCCCGGACTTCCAGATTCTCGATGCGACCGGGCCGCTCGCCGCGTTCGAGATCGCCGAGCGATACCGGCCCGGCAGCTACGCGCTGCAGGTCCTCGCCATCGAGCCCGCTGCCGTACGGAGTTCGTCCGGAGCCTGCCTGCTGGCAGCCGACGCACGCCGCGCGCGCATGATCGACACCCTGTTGGTGGCCGGCGGCGACGGCGTGGACAGGGCCTGCGAGTGCATGCGCACGCGCCGCTTCGTGTTGCGTGCGGCCGGCTCGGCGCGCCGCGTGGCGAGCGTGTGTTCGGGGGCCTACGTGCTGGCGAACGCCGGGCTGCTCGACGGACGTCGCGCCACCACCCACTGGAGCCGCACCCAGGACTTCCTGCGGCGCTTTCCAGCGGTGCACCTGGAAGCCGATCGCATCTTCATCCGCGAAGCGGGCATCTGGACCTCCGCGGGAATCACCGCGGGGATCGACCTGGCGCTGGCGATGATCGCCGAGGACCTCGGTGAATCGGTGGCTCGCAGCACGGCCCGGCAACTGGTCATGTACTACCGCCGCCCTGGCGGCCAGTCGCAGTTCTCGGGCCTGCTGGACATGGCGCGACCGGCCGGGCGCTTCGGCGAGCTGCTGCACTACCTGCGGGGCAACCTGCGGGCGCGCCTGCGGGTCGAGGACCTGGCCGAGCGCAGCCACCTCAGCCCGCGGCAGTTCTCGCGCCTGTTCCACGCCGAGGTCGGCATGTCCCCCGCCCGTGCCGTCGAGGCGCTGCGCGTCGAGGCAGCGAGGACCGCGCTGGAAAGCGGGGCGCCGTCGATCCAGCGGGTGGCCGAGGAATCCGGCTTCGGCCATCCCGAACGCATGCGGCGCAGCTTCGTGCGCATCACCGGAGCCCCGCCGGCCGCCGCCAGGCGCCGCGCGGCGGCACAGGTGCGAACCGATGCGCCAGCCGTCCCCGCGGACCCATGATGGCGCGCGGCGCCGAGCCGGACCGAAGCCCTGCAGGCTCAGGAACGGAGCACGAGATCGGCCCCCTTCTCGCCGATCATCACGGCTGCCGCGTTGGTGTTGGTCGACACCATTGCCGGCATCACGGACGCATCGATCACCCGCAGACCCTCGACGCCACGGACACGAAGCCGCGAGTCGACCACCGCCCCATCGTCCTCTCCCATGCGGCAGGTGCCGGACACGTGGAACACGGTGCCTCCGGCACGACGCGCGAAGGCCTCCAGCTCCGAGTCGCTGCGGACCTGCTCTCCCGGCATGTACTCCGCGGCCACGAGGTCGCCGAAGGCCGGTTGGCGGTAGATGTCGCGAAGAACCTTCAGCCCCGCCACCAACGCCTTGATATCCCCGGGCTCGGTCAGGTAGTTGCTGAAGATCCGAGGCGCATCCAGCGGATTGCCACTGCGGATTTCCACTGTGCCGCGTGAATCGGGCCTGCATTGCGTGGCCGAGGCCGAAAAGCCCGAGAAACGGTGCAGGGGGTCGCCCGGCTTGTCCACGGACAGCGGCATGACGTTGAGCAGCACGTCCGGGCGCCCCTGCCTGGCATGCTCCGTGCAGACCAATCCGCCCACCTGGCCCGCACCGACCGTGAGCGGCCCTCGCCCGCGCAACAGCCACTGGCCCCCCATTCCGAAGAGCTTCAGGGGGTTGCGCACGTCATCGTTGAGGGACATCGCCCGCTTCAGGCGCACGATCACGCGCGCCTGATAGTGATCCTGCAGATTGCGGCCGACTTCAGGTGCATCCACGACCGCATCGATCCCATGCCGGCGCAACAGATCGGCCGGCCCGATACCCGACAACTGCAGGATCTGGGGCGACTGCAACGCCCCCGCGCTGAGGATCACTTCGCGCACCGCGCGGGCCTGCTGCAATGCCCCGTCGTGCAGCCATTGCACGCCCGTGGCCACGCCGCGCTCGATCAGCACGCGGGTCACGTGCACGCCGGTACGTACGACGAGGTTCGGGCGCGTACGCACCGGGGCCAGGAATGCACTGGCGGCGCTGCAGCGCCAGCGGCCGCGCAAGGTGAGCTGGTAGGCCCCCAGTCCGCCGTCATGCTCGCCATTGAAGTCCGCGGTGCGCGTGAACCCGGCCTGGGTGCCGGCCTCCAGCCACGACGCGCAGTAGGGATGATCATTGCGCAGGTCCGACACGCCGAGCTCGCCGCGGGCGCCGTGGTACTCGTTCTCGCCGCCGGCGTAGCGCTCGGAGCGCTTGAAGTATGGGAGCACCTCGCGATAGCTCCAGCCGCGCGCGCCCGAGGCGGCCCAGCCGTCATAGTCGGCGCGCTGGCCGCGGATGTACAGCAGGCCGTTGATCGCGCTCGATCCGCCGATCACCCTCCCTCGCGGCCACACGATGCGGCGCCCCGCCGTCTGCTCCTGCGGCTCCACCTGGAACTGCCAGGTGAAACGCGGGTCGTAGATGCTGCGGAAATAGCCGATCGGAAGGGACAGCCAGATGTTGCGAGCCTCGCCTCCCGCCTCCAGCAACAGCACACGGCACTGCGGATCGGCGCTGAGCCGGTTCGCCAGCACGCAGCCCGCCGACCCCGCGCCGACGATGATGTAGTCCCATTCCGAGGCGTTCATGCCAGGTATGCCGAGTGTTCCGTGGTGTAGAAGTGAATCGCCGAGGGTCCGACCGAGGAGAACGCCCCGACCCCCGAATGCTTGATCCCTCCGAAGGGCATGTGGTTGTCGGGAACGGTCCCGTGGTTGACGTGCAGCATGCCGGTCTCGCATTCGTCGAGAAAGCGCTGTACCACGCCGTGCTGCTGGGAGAACAGCGCGGCCGTGAGCCCGTGCTCGACGCCGTTCGCCAGCGCCAGCGCCTCGTCCAGGTCGTCGAAGGCCTGGATGGTGAGCACCGGCCCGAACACCTCCTCGCGCGCGATCTCGGACGCGGGATCGACCCGGTCGAGCAGGGTCGGCGCGTAGAAGAAGCCCTGCGGCGCGGACTCGGGCCGCACCTCGCATCCGCCCGTCAGCAGTTCGGCGCCGTCGGCGACCGCTCGCTCGACCATGCCGGCCACCTTGCCGCGATGCGCCTCGTGGATCAGCGGCCCGGTGGTCACTCCCGGCAGCAGCCCATCGCCCAGGCGCAGCGCGCGGGCACGCGCGATCAGTCCGTCCGCCACCTGACGGTGCAGGTCGCGGTGGACCAGGATGCGGCTGATCGCGGTGCAGCGCTGACCGCATACGGCGAACGCTGCGCCGCTGATCGCATCCAGCGCGGCATCGACGTCGGGGGTGTCATGCACGATGGCCGCATTCTTGCCCCCCAGTTCCAGCGACAACTCGGCCAACGATCCGGCAGCCGCGGCATAGATGCGCCGACCGGTCGCGATCGATCCGGTGAAACTGATGCCGTCGATCCCAGGGCTCGCCACCAGCGCCGCGCCCAGCGCTCCGTCGCCGTTGATCAACTGCAGCAAGCCGTCGGGCAGCACGCCGCGCGAGGCATCGGCGGCGATGCAAGCCGCGGCCGGCGTGAACTCCGAGGGCTTGAGCACCATCGCATTGCCGTAGACCAGCGCCGGCACGATCTTGCGCAGCGGCGTCATGATGGGAAAGTTCCACGGACTGACCGCGATGATGACGCCACGCGGACGACGCAGCACCAGGTTGCGAAATCCGTTGCGTGCGGCCGGCATCACCTCGCCGTGGCCGCGCAGCGCCAGACCCAGCATCGCCCGAGCCTCGGCCAGTGACTTGGCCAGTTCGCCGCGAGCCTCGCCGAGCGGCTTGCCCTGCTCACATACCGTGGCTTGGGCGATGGCGTCACCGCGCGCCTGGACCGCGTCGAGCCATCGCCCGACCACGGCGCAACGTTCGAGCGGAGGGACCCGAGCCCATGCGCGCTGCGCATGGCGCGCCGCGGCCAGCGCCTGCTCAGCCTCCGCCGCGGTTCCCGCGACATACTCGCCAACCGATTGCTGCGGGTGGGCCGGATTGCGGGTGCGCAGGCCGGCGGCGCCGGCGTCGCTCCAGCGGCCATCGATCAGATGGCCCCAACGATGGATCTGGCTCATGCCTTGACGATCGACAGGTAGAGACTCGGATCGAAGTACTTGGCCGCGGGAACCGGGTTGCTGATGTTGCCGGTATGCACGAAGAAATCGGTCACCCGTTGCAGCCAGTGGGTCAGCGTGCCGTCCGCGTACAGCTTTCGCCATTGCGCGGCGGTGAAGTATTTCGAGTCCTTGAACTGGGAGTGCAGTTGATCCAGCGGAACCTGCGGGTAGTGCTTCTTCTGCAGTTCGGCCAGCGCCGCATCGGTGTGGGACAGCAGATAGTCGTTGGCCTCGATCCAGGCGCGGATGATCGAACCGAGTACGGGCTTGTTGTGCTCGAAATAGTCGTTGCGCGCGGCCCAGCCGTCGACGATCGCCGTCTTCGGATAGAAGGCCGATGCGTTGAGCAGCATGTGCGCGCTGGGCATCTTCTGGCGGATGGGCACGTCGAACGGAACCCACAGCGCCACGGCGTCAACCGCACCTCCGATGAACGAGGTCACCGATTCGGCCATGCTTTCATTGACCACCTCGACGTCCTTCGACGGGTCGAGGCCGGCGCTGCGCAGCGCCGTGTAGAGAAACACGTCGGCCGTCGTGCCGACCGCGGTGGCGATCTTCTTTCCACGCAGTTGGGCGATGGAGTGGATGTCCGGCCCAACCCAGAGCTGCGCCGTCGCGTACTCGATGTCATTGGCCAGGAATACCTTGCCCTGGCCGCGGGCCGGAAAGTTCGAGATCACCGCGCCGGTCGAAAGCACGTCGACGCTTCCGCCCACCATGGCCTGGAACAGACCCAACCCGGTATCGAACTGGATCATGTCCAGGTCGAGACCCTGCTTGGCGAAGGCTCCGATGTGCAATCCGGTCCAGATCTGGCCGTCGACCGCCGGCGTATGCAAATAGCCTACCTTGACCTTGGTGCGCGAGCGCGCGATGGCGGGGAACGCGAGGGTGGAGGCCGCGACGGCCGCCGCGCCCTTGAGAAGGTCTCTACGCTGAATGTTCATGGCTGGGTCTCCTGGTTTCTGGGTGGTGGCCGCATGCTCAGTCGGACAGGCGCACGCTCTGTCGGGCCTGGGCGGCGTACTCCTGCATCACGAGGTCGCGGATTCGCGAGCGCAGCTCGCCGAAGCGCGGATCCTCGTGCAGGTTCTCGGCGCGTGGATAACCGAAGGGAATCTCGATGACCTCGCGGATGCGCGCCGGGCGCGCGGTGACCACAACGATGCGCGACGAAAGGTAGATCGCCTCCTCGACCGAGTGGGTGATCAGCATGACCGTCTTGCCCTCGGCCTGCAGCACCTGCAGCAGCAGATCCTGCATTGGGGAT
>JAJYTY010000086.1 GCA_021792835.1 Pseudomonadota bacterium | reverse complement strand
ACGCCGACGAGCGCCGGCTGGTCCCGCACCACCTGATCGACATCGTCGAGCCCACGCAGAGTTTCAGCGCCGCGCAATTCGCCGTGCAGGCCGCGCGATGCATCGAGCAGGTACGCGCGCGTGGACGCGAGCCGCTGCTGGTGGGCGGCACCCTGCTGTACCTGCGCGCCCTGCAGCAGGGCCTGAGCGATCTGCCGCCCGCCGACGCCGCGCTGCGCGAGCGCCTGCGCCGGCGCGCCGCGCATGAAGGCTGGGCCGCGCTGCACGCCGAGCTGGCGCGCGTGGACCCGGCCAGCGCGGCGCGCATCGAGCCCGGCGACACGCAGCGCATCCAGCGTGCGCTGGAGGTCTGGGAGCTCAGCGGCCAGCCGCTGTCGCGGCATTTCGAGGCGAGCCCGCAGGCCCCCGCGCTGCGTCTGCACGTGGTGTCGCTGGAGCCCTCCGACCGCGCATGGCTGCACGCGCGCATCGCGCTGCGTTTCCACGACATGCTGCGCGCCGGCTTCGTCGACGAACTGCGCGCGCTGCGCGCGCGTGGCGACCTGCATGCGGGCCTGCCGTCGATGCGCTGCGTCGGCTATCGGCAGGGGTGGGAATACCTGGAGGGACTGCACGACGAGGCCGCCTTCGAGGCGCGCGCGGTCGCCGCCACGCGCCAGCTGGCCAAGCGCCAGCTGACCTGGCTGCGCGCGATGCCGCAGCGCGTCGCGGTGGACTGCTGCGCCACCGACGCCGCGCAGCAGGCGGTGCGTGCGCTGCTGGAGAGCTAGGCGCGTGGGCGGCAGAAGTCCGTGAAGCTTGGGCGGATCGCTGATGCTGGGCGCGGACGGCCTGCATTTCGGGCACGGTCGGCGTGGCCAGTCGTCTCACGGCCTCCAGAGTGCGGCCCCGCCAGCGTCAAGTACACTACACATGTTTCGCACGAAATTTCGTGCGAAAATGACAATAGGAGCCCGCACCATGCTGCACAGCTACGCGGCAACCAATTTCCAGTCGTTCCTGGATCGCGTGGAGGTCGACCTGATCGTCAACCAGCGCGCGCCCGACACGGACTGGATGGCGACCAGCGCAACCGGTCAACGTGTGTCCAAGGTGTTGGGCGTCATCGGCGCGAACGCTTCGGGTAAGACTGCGTTGCTGAAGCCTTTGGCTTTTCTGGGCTGGTTTCTGAGTGCCTCGTTTCAGCAAACGCAGCCGGGAACGCCCATCCCGGTGTCGCCGCATTTTGCCAACGGTGCCGAGCCGGTGGAGCTGGAATGTACGGCCGAGATCGACGGTGAATTGTGGCGCTACGCGCTGCGCTGCACACCCCAACGTGTCCTGCACGAAGCGCTGTACCGCAAACATGACCGCTTTCGCTATGTGTTCATCCGGGATTGGCATGAGGACAAAGCTGCATACAGTGTGCGACAACAGGAATTTGGCCTCGACCCGCGCAAGGCGGTGGAAGCGCGGCCAAATGTCTCACTGATTGCCTGGGCCGCACAGTACGGCGTGCCAATGGCGCTCAGACTCGCCACGCCCATCGTCAGCAGCAACGTGAACATGGTGGGCCGGGTCCAGACGGGCGATCTTGCCGTACTCCAGGCCGGTAAAAGCTTTTACGAGAACCCGCCCCTGCGCGACCAGATGGAGCGCCTGCTCTGCACCTGGGATCTGGGTCTGTCGGGCCTGAGCATCCGTGAGTCCGAAGTCGCGCAGAATCTTTTGAACCCTGACGTCAAGCAGAAGGTGTGGATGCCCTATGGCCGCCATGCGAGCCACGGCCAGAATTTCGAGCTGCCCTTTTTCCTGGAATCCAACGGCACCAAGAGTGCATTCTCCTTGCTCTCCTACTTGCTGCCCACGTTGAGCAAGGGCGGTTTGGCCGTGATTGATGAATTCGAGAGTGATTTGCACCCGCACATGCTGGCGGCGATTCTCGATCTGTTTGCCGGTCAGCGAACCAATCCGCACAACGCCCAGTTGGTGTTCACCAGCCATGCCATCGAGGTGTTGAACTTGCTGGACAAGCAGCAGATCATGCTGGTGGAGAAGAACCCCGATTGCGAGAGCGCCGCCTCGCGGCTCGATCAGATCAGCGGCGTGCGCAGTGATGTCAGTTTGTACGCCAAGTACATGGCCGGTGCGTTTGGCGCGGTGCCCAATCTGTGATGGCGCCGCGGCATCCGATTCGCCCGCAATACCGCACCCTGCTTCTTGTCGGCGAAGGTGAAACCGAGCAGGCTTTTCTGCAATACCTCAAGGCCCTGTATGTGCAGCGCGGCAGCGGCTTGCGCGTGACCGTGCGTTGCGCACATGGCAAAGGCGCGGGGCATGTGGTGGACTACGCCATCCGCCAGCGCGTTCATCAGTTCGACCATGTTGCCGCGCTGCTTGATACCGATGCCGGATGGAGCTCGGCAGTGCAAAAGCGCGCACGGGAAAAGCGCATTCAGGTGTTGAAGTCCGAGCCTTGCTTCGAGGCGATGCTGCTGCGAGCCATCGGCCAATCCGCGAACGGATCGGCCAAGGACTTGAAAGCCAGGCTCGCGCCCTTGGTCCATGGTGATGCGCTCAATTCGCTGCATTACGCCACGAACTTCGGCGTTGATGCTCTGCAAGCCGGGCGATTGATCGAATCAACGCTGGACGAATTGCTGCGCTTGCTTGCGACATAATCAAGGACATACAGCCACATCCTCACCTTTGCCCGTGCTGGCGCATGAACTGCTCGAGTGCGCGCGCGGTATGCCCGCCGGCCTCGCCGGCCTCGACGAAGTCGCCCGGAGTCCCCTGCAGCACCAGGCGCCCGCCGCCGGCACCTCCCTCGGGCCCGAGGTCGACGATCCAGTCGCTCGACGCCATCAGGTCCAGGTTGTGCTCGATGACCACCACCGTGTGCCCGGCGTCGGCCAGGCGCAGCAGCACGCGGATCAGCTTGTCGACGTCGGCCATGTGCAGTCCCACCGTCGGCTCGTCCAGCACGTACAGGGTCGGGCGCGAGCCCGCGGTGGCCAGCTCGGTGACCAGCTTCAGGCGCTGCGCCTCGCCGCCCGACAGTTGCGGGCTGGGCTGGCCCAGGCGCAGGTAGCCCAGGCCCACGTCGTGCAGCAGTTGCAGCGCGCGGGTGATGCGAGGATGCGCGGCGAAGAACTCGAGCGCGGCGTCGACGCTGAGCTCCAGCACCTCGCCCGCCGACAGGCCGCGCAGGCGCACCTGCAGGGTCTCGGGGTTGAAGCGCAGTCCGCCGCAGTCCTCGCAGGCCTGGATCACGTCGGGCAGGAAGTTCATCTCCACGCGCACGGCGCCCTGGCCCTCGCAGGTCGGGCAGCGCCCGGCCCCGGTGTTGAAGGAAAAGCGCGCCGCCGCGAAACCGCGCATGCGCGCCTCCATGGTGTCGGCGTACAGCTTGCGGATGTCGTCCCAGATGCCGACATAGGTGGCCGGGCAGGACCGCGGGGTCTTGCCGATCGGGGTCTGGTCGACCTCCAGCACGCGCTCCACGCCGTCGAGCCCCAGCACCGCCTTGCAACCCACCGGCGCACCCTCCCCGCCCAGCAATGCACGCGCGCTGGCGAACAGCACGCCGCGCGCCAGGCTCGACTTGCCCGAACCCGAGACCCCGGTGAGCACCGACAGCCTGCCGCGCGGAAAGCGCAGGTCGATGTCGCGCAGGTTGTGCAGGCGCGCGCCGCGCACCTCGATGGCCGGCGCGCGCGGGCCGGTGGCCGGGCGTGGCAGCAGCGGGTGACGCAGCGGCTCGCGCAGGTAGCGCGCGGTCAGCGAGTCGGGGTGGCGCATCAGCTCGTGCAGGCTGCCCATGGCCACCACCGTGCCGCCCAGGCGCCCGGCACCGGGCCCGATGTCGAGGATGGTGTCGGCGCGGCGTATCGTGTCCTCGTCGTGCTCGACCACCACCAGCGTGCTGCCGCGCGCGCGCAGTTCGTCCAGCGCGTCGAGCAGGCGCAGGTTGTCGCGTGGGTGCAGGCCGATGGTCGGCTCGTCGAGCACGTAGGCGACTCCGCGCAGGTTGCTGCCGAGTTGCGCGGCGAGCCGGATGCGCTGCGCCTCGCCACCCGACAGCGTCGGCGCGGCGCGCTCCAGCGCCAGGTAGCCCAGGCCGACGCGCTGCAGAAATCCCAGGCGCGAGCGGATCTCCTGCACCAGCTCCTGGCCCAGCGCCTGCTCGCGCGACTCCAGCTGCAACTGCCCGAACCATTGCAGCGCGTCGTCGACCGCGAATTCGCACAGCTGCTGGATCGGGCGCTCGCGCCAGCGCACCGCCCGCGACACCGGGTTGAGCCGGGCCCCGCCGCACTGCGGGCAGGCGGGAGCCTCGCCGGTGTCGCTCCACGCCCCCTCCTCGCCGCTGTGCTCGGCCTGGAAACCGGCCAGCTGCGCGCCGGTGCCGTAGCAGCCCGGGCACCAGCCGGCCGACGAGTTGTAGGAGAACTGGCGCGGATCGAGTTCGGGAAAGCTGCGCGCGCACGACGGGCACGCACGCAGCGTGCTGAAACGACGCAGCTGCAACCCGGCGTGCGCGCCGATCACGTCGCCCGAGGCCATCGCCTGGCGCAGGCGCTGCAGCGGCCAGATCACCTGCACCACGCCCTTGCCCAGCTGCACCGCCTCGTGCACCAGACGGCGCAGCGAATCGGCGTTGTCCTGGCTCAGCTCGACCTCGCCCAGCGGCAGCGAGATGTCGTGCTCGCGAAAACGATCGGGGCGCGGCCACGGGTCGGTGGGCAGGAAAACGCCGTCCACCCACAAGTGGCCGTGGCCGCGCCGCGCCGCCCATTGCGCCAGCTCCGTGTACACGCCCTTGCGCTGCACGACCAGCGGGGCCATCACGCCCACCGCGTGCCCGGAAAGCTCGCGCAGCAACTGCGCGCAGATCGCCTCCTCGCTCTGCGGCGCGATCGGAACCTGGCAGTCGGGGCAGTATTGCGTACCCAGCTTGGCGTACAGCAGGCGCAGGAACGGATGCACCTCGGTCAGCGTGCCCACCGTGCTCTTGCGTCCGCCGCGGCTGGTGCGCTGCGCGATCGCCACCGTGGGCGGAATGCCGAAGATGGCATCGACGTCGGGACGCGGCGGCGGCTGCACGAACTGGCGCGCGTAGGCGTTGATCGACTCCAGGTAGCGGCGCTGCCCCTCGCTGAACAGCACGTCGAAGGCCAGCGAACTCTTGCCCGAGCCCGACACGCCGGTGATCACGGTCATGCCGCCGCGCGGCAGGTCGACGTCGACGTTGCGCAGGTTGTGCTCGCGCGCGCGACGGATGGCGATGAAGCCCTCGCGCCCGCGGCGCAGCGCCTGCGCCAGGTAGGCGCCGCCCTCCTCGGCCACCTGCAGCAGTTCGGCGTCGTTGGCGGCCGCCTCGGCCGCGGCCTGCTCGCCCGGCACGCCGCCGGCCGCCTGCACTGCGGCGGCCTCGGCGGCCTCCGCGCCGACCTGGGCGCGGTAGGCCCGCAGCGCCTGTCCGGTGTGCGAGTCAGCGCAGGCCTCGACCGCTGCCGGGGTACCGGCGACGACCAGCCGGCCGCCGGCGTCGCCCCCCTCGGGCCCGAGGTCGATGACCCAGTCGCTGGCCGCGACGACGTCCAGGTTGTGCTCGATCAGCACCACGCTGTGTCCGGCGTCGACGAGTTCGTGCAGGGCGCGCAGCAACCGCGCGATGTCGTCGAAGTGCAGTCCGGTGGTCGGCTCGTCGAGCAGGAACAGCGAGCCCCTGGTGGCGCCGCGCCCCGCCGTGCGCCTGGCCTCGGCGAGGAAGGCGGCCAGCTTCAGGCGCTGCGCCTCGCCGCCGGACAGGGTCGGTGTCGGCTGCCCCAGGCGCAGGTAGTCCAGTCCCACCGCCTGCAGCGCGCGCAGCCCGGCCTGCAGCTCGCGCTCGCCGGAGAACAGCTGCAGGGCCTCGGCCACCGTCAGCTCGAGCACGTCGGCGATGTTCAGGCTGCGCCCGCCCGCCACGTCCAGGCGCAGCTCCAGCACCTCCGCACGGTAGCGCCGGCCATCGCAATCCGGGCAGCGCAGGTACACGTCGGACAGGAATTGCATCTCCACGTGCTCGAAGCCGGAGCCGCCGCAGGTGGGGCAACGCCCGTCGCCGCTGTTGAAGCTGAAGGTGCCAGGGGTGTAGCCGCGGCGCTGCGCCTCGGGCAGCGCCGCGAAGCGCTTGCGCAGCACGTCGAAACCGCCGACGAAACTCACCGGGTTGGAGCGCGCGGTCTTGCCCAGCGCGCTCTGGTCGACCAGCACCACGTCGGCGACCTGCTCGGCGCCCAGCAGGCGTGCGTGCGCACCGGGTTCGGGCGCGCTCTTGCCCAGCGCGCGCGCCAGTGCCGGCCACAGCACGTCGCCGATCAGGGTCGACTTGCCGCATCCCGACACGCCAGTGACCGCCACCAGCGCATGCAGCGGGAACTCGACCGTGAGCTCGCGCAGGTTGTGCTGGCGCGCGCCCTCGAGGATCAGGCGCGGCGCCTGCAGGCGCCCCTGTGCGTCGCAGCGCAGCTTGCGCGGGCTGCGCGAGGCATGCACGGTGCGCTCGCCGCGCAGGTAGGCGCCAGTGAGGGTATCGGCCTGGCGCAGCGCGTGCAGCGCGCCCTCGAACACGATGTGCCCGCCGTGTTCACCGGCTCCCGGCCCGAGTTCGATCAGGTGGTCGGCGGCGAGCATGATCTGCGGATCGTGCTCGACCACGAGCAGGCTGTTGCCGGCGTTCTTCAGCCCCTGCAGCACCGCGCCCAGCCGGTGCAGGTCGCGCGGATGCAGCCCGATCGAAGGCTCGTCCAGCACGAACAGGGTCTGCGTCAGCGAGGTGCCCAGCGCGGTGGTCAGGTTGATGCGCTGCACCTCGCCGCCCGACAGCGTGCGCGACTGCCGGTCCAGGCTCAGGTAGCCCAGGCCGACGTCGAGCAGGTAGCGCAGGCGCGCGCGGATCTCGTCGAGCAGCAGGCGCGACGCCGCATCGGCCCCGGCCTCGTGCTCGACCTCGCCGAAGAACCGGTAGGCCCGGGAAACCGGCAGCTGCATCACCTCGTGCAGGTTCAGCCCCGGCAGCGCGTGCAGCACCTCGTCGCTCCACGCCACCCCGTGCGGGCGCAAAAGCTGCGCCTCGCAGGCGTGCGCGGCCCGTGCGCTGCCGACCCGCCACAGCAGTCCGTCGAGCTTGAGCCGCGCGCCGCCACAGGCCGGGCACAGGCTGGAGCTGCGGTACTTGGACAGCAGCACCCGCACGTGCATCTTGTAGGTGCGCGTCTCCAGCCAGTCGAAGAAGCGGCGCACGCCGTAGTACTCCTTCTCCCACTTTCCGCTGAACCGCGGGTCGCCATCGATCACCCAGTCGCGCTCGCGCTGTTCGAGCTGCGACCACGGCACGTCCAGTCGCACGCCGGCGGCCGCGGCATGGCGTTCGAGATCGCGCTGCGCGTCCTTGAAACTGGCGGTCTGCCAGGGCTTGACCGCGCCGCCGCGCAAGGTCTTCGAAGCGTCCGGGATCACCAGGCCCCAGTCCACCCCGAGGGTGCGTCCGAAACCTCGACAGGTCTCGCAGGCGCCCAGCGCCGAGTTGAAGCTGAACAGACCCGGGCTGGGGTCGCGGTAGGCGATGTCGCACCGCGCGCAGTGCAGGTCGGCCGAGTACCTCCAGGCCTGCGCGAGATCGGGCTGGGAGCCCTCCTCGGCGGGCACGTCGCCCAGCGCCCACACCGCCAGCCGGCCCTGGCCCCGCGCCAGCGCCGCCTCGATCGCCTCCAGCAGCCGCGCGGCCTCGACGCCGCCCGCGCGAAAGCGGTCCTGCACCACGTACAGCACGCGGGCGCTGCGCGCGTGGATGCGTGTGTAGCCCTGCGCCGCAAGGCCGTCCAGCACCACCTGCTCCTCGAGCTGCTCCGGCACGCCCACGGCGAAGCACAGCACCAGTCGCGGGTCGCCCGCCGCCGCGGCGCGTCGGCGAAGGTCGGCGGCGATGCTCGCGGCATCGTCGCGCCGCACCTCGTCGCCGCAGTTGCGGCAATGCAGGTGGGCGCGTCGCGCATAGAGCAGCTTCAGGTGGTCGGCCAGCTCGGTCATCGTCGCGACCGTCGAGCGCGAGGTGCGCACCGGATTGGTCTGGTCGATGGCGATGGCCGGCAGGATGCCGCCGATGTGGTCCACGCGCGGGCGGTCCATGCGGTCCAGGAACTGCCGCGCGTAGGGCGAGAAGGTCTCGACGTAGCGCCGCTGGCCCTCGGCGTAGACGGTGTCGAAGGCCAGCGAGCTCTTGCCCGACCCCGACACCCCGGTGACCACGACGATTCGCCCCAGGGGAATCGAAAGATCGAGGTTCTTCAGGTTGTTCTGGCGCGCCCCTCGCAGTTCGATGCAGCCGGGGCCTGGAGACGGGATCCGATCGTTCGATGTCATTCCCGGAACTATACGCAGTCGCGCCCTCCCGGACCCCGCGTCCGGGTTGCCGCGCGCTGCCGGAGACTTTTGGAAACTTGTCGAGGCGCCGCCGACGCGGTTACATTTATCGGGCTGCCTGCCGCGAGCTTCGCGGCGGCACCTGTGCCCCCTGCGGGTGGCATCCGCGGATGTCCCAATCCTGATCAGCCATGCACCAAGACAAACCGAAGAAGATCCTGGTCGTCGACGACGACGCCCGGATTCGCGACCTGTTGCGCCGCTACCTGACCCAGGAGAACTACGAGGTCTTCGTGGCGGAGGACGCCAAGACCATGCAGCGCGTAATGGTCAAGGAGCGCTTCGACCTCATCGTGCTCGACCTCATGCTGCCCGGGGAGGACGGACTGACGGTGTGCAAGCGCATGCGCGCATCGAAGGACTTCACGCCGATCATCATGCTCACCGCGAAGGGCGAGGACGTGGACCGCATCATCGGCCTGGAGGTCGGTGCCGACGACTACCTGCCCAAGCCCTTCAACCCGCGCGAGCTGCTGGCGCGCATCAGCGCGGTGCTGCGCCGCCAGCCCAACCCCGAGCTGCCAGGAGCTCCGGCGCGTGACGACGAGACCGTCGTGTTCGGCCCGTTCAGCCTCGACCTGGCGCGGCGCGAGCTGTCGCGCAACGGCGAGCTGATCAACCTGACCACCGGCGAGTTCGCGATGCTCAAGGCGCTGGTGCGCCACCCGCGCCAGCCGCTGTCGCGCGACCGCCTGGCCGAGCTCGCGCGCGGTCGCGACTACGAGGCCTTCGACCGCAGCCTCGACGTGGCGATCTCGCGCCTGCGCAAGATCGTCGAGATCGACCCCGCACACCCGCGCTACATCCAGACGGTGTGGGGCGTCGGCTACGTGTTCGTGCCCGACACCAAGGACACCTGAGGCCGGGCCATTCCCGGCTCGCGGCGCGCCCGCACCGCCACCACCAGCATGTCCGCGAGCCCCGCCGCTTCCGCCGAACCGCGTGCCCGACGCCTGTTCGGGCAGTTGTCCGGGCGCCTGTACTGGCGCACCTTCGTGCTCATCGTGGCACTGCTTTCGGTCAGCCTGGCGGCGTGGTTCCAGAGCTTCCGGGTGCAGCAGCGTAACCAGCAGATCGAGCAGACGGCACGCCAGATCACCAGCCTGATCGACCTCACGCGCATCGCGCTGGTGCACTCGGCTCCGCAGACCCGCAACGCGCTGCTCGATGAACTGGTGCGGCGCGAGGACATCTACATCTACCCGCGCCACGCCTCGGACAGCTGGGTCCCGATGGCGCGTACCGAGTTCACGCGGCGACTCGCGGCCAGCGTCGGCGCGCGACTGCATGAACAGCTGAACTTCGCCAATTCGGTCAACGGCCAGGCCGGCCTGTGGATCAGCTTCAGCATCGGCGTGGAGCAGTACTGGTTGCTGCTGGATCCGTCGCGCCTCGACGAATCCCTCGGCGAGACCTGGGTGCTCGGTGGCGTGCTGGCCACGCTGCTGGCACTGATCGGCGCGGCGGTGATCGCCGGCTTCGTCAACCGTCCGCTGCGCGACCTGGGCATCGCCACCGCGCGGGTGCGCGAGGGTGACTTCTCCTACCAGCTCGACGAGACCTCCGGCACCGAGGAGATCCGCGAGGTCAACCGTGGCTTCAACCGCATGGCCCGCGCGCTGCAGGAGATCGAGCAGGAGCGCACGCTGATGCTGGCCGGGATTTCCCACGACATCCGCACGCCGCTGGCGCGCCTGCGCCTGGAGGCCGATCTCAGCGTGCCCGACGCGGCGGCACGCGACGACATCATCGCCGACATCGAGCAGGCCGACTCGATCATCAGCAAGTTCATGGAGTACGCGCGCTCGGCCAGCCCGGTGCTGCAGCGCGTGGACCTGCCCGAGCTGGCCATGCGCGTGCGCAGCGACCTCGGCAAGTGGGGAGATCTGCGCATCCACGTCGACCAGGGGGTGCGCGCATCGGCGCTGGCCGACGAACTCGAGGTGCGCCGCGTGCTGAGCAACCTGCTGGAGAACGCGCGGCGCTATGCGCGCGAGCCCGGCACCGAGCAGGTCGACGTGGACATCGGATTCCTGCGGCGTACCGGCGAAGTGGCGATCACCGTGCGCGACCACGGTCCCGGCGTGCCGCCCGAGCAGTTGCCGCTGCTGACGCGCCCGTTCTTCCGCGGCGACACCGCGCGCACCTCGGCCAAGGGCACCGGGCTCGGGCTGGCCATCGTCGAGCGCACGGTGGCGCGCATGGGCGGGCGCCTGGAGATCGTCAATGCCAAGACCGGCGGTCTGCTGGTGCGCGTGTGGCTGCCGCGAGACCCCGGCGACCTGCTGGCGCAGCCGGCGCCCTAGCAGGCGCTACGCGCGGCTGCGGCGGGCGCGCAGGCGCCGTGCCTGCTTGGGGTCGACCAGCAGTCCGCGCGTGATGTCGACGCGATCGCCGTCGCGCAGGGCCTCGCCGGCCTCGCGCAGGCGCCCGAACACCGCCAGGCGCAGCCCTCCCGCGGCGAAACCCGCGCCGGCCTCGGCGAGTCGCGGCTCCAGCCCGCTGGCTCGCACCGCGTCGCCCAACGTGGAACCCGCGGGCAGCAGCACCTCGCGCAGCCAGGCCTGGCCCCGTGCATCGTGCCAGTAGACGGCCGCGCGCAGCATCGGCGTCACGCCTGTCCTCCGTACACATGCTCGGCGCGCTGCACGAAGGATTCGACGAAGGTCTTCGCGATATGCCCGAACACCGGGCCGATCACAGCGTCGACCACGCGATTCGAGAAGTGGTAGTCGAGTTCGAACTCGACGCGGCAGGCCTGCCCGTCCTGCAGGGGCGAAAAACGCCAGTGCCCCTGCAGCTGACTGAACGGCCCCTCCACGAGTTGCATGTCGATCGCGCGCCCGGGTTCCTGCTGGTTCAGCGTCGTGAAACTCTGGCGCACGCCCTTGAAGTCGATGCGGATGGTGGCCCGCATGCTCTGCTCGGTGGCCTCGTGCACCTCCACCCCGCCGCACCACGGCAGGAACTGCGGATACGACGCGACATCGCTGACCAGCGTGTACATCTGCTGCGGGCTGTACCAGATGAGAACGGACTTGCGGACCTGGGCCATGGGCGGATTCGTAGAATGCCCCCATTCTATGAACCCGCCCCGCGCGCCGCGCCGGTGGCGCGGCGCGGCGCGGCAACGCGGCCGTTGAATCCGGGCCTCGCGCCCTCATCTCCCTCCCCATGTCGATCGCCGAAAACCGCAAGGCCTCCTTCAACTACTTCCTCGAGGACCGCTTCGAGGCCGGGCTGGTGCTCGAAGGCTGGGAGGTCAAGGCCATCCGCGCCGGACGCGCGCAACTGCTCGACGGCTACGTGCTGATCCGCGACGGCGAATTGTTCCTGGTCGGAATGAACGTGACGGCGCTGCACAGCGCGTCGACGCACGTGCGCCCCGACGCCAGCCGCACGCGCAAGCTGCTGATGCACAAGGACGAGATCCGGCGCCTGATCGGCAAGGTGGAGCAGCGCGGCTACACGCTGGTGCCGCTGAACCTGCACGAAAAAGGCGGACGCATCAAGCTCGATTTCGCGCTGGGCCGGGGCAAGAAGATGCACGACAAGCGCGATACCGAGGCCAAGCGCGACTGGGATCGGGAAAAAGCCCGCCTGATGCGCCACCCGTCCTGATCCTGATCGCACGCCCCCCGACGCACGAAGGGCCTGGTGCGCAATCGCACCAGGCCCCCGTGTCACTGCATCAGCGCCCCGCTCGCGCGGGGTCGTCTCCCCGGCAGACCGGTCTCAGGCGACTTTCTTGTCGAAGAACTGCTCGTCCTCGGTCGAGCCCTTGAGGGCCGCGGTGGAGGCCTGGGTCTCGATGGTCGTGGTCACCGCGTCGAAGTAGCCGGTGCCGACCTCGCGCTGGTGCTTCACCGCGGTGAAGCCCTTGTCGGCGGCGGCGAACTCCTTCTCCTGCAGCGCGACGAAGGCGCTCATCTGGTTGCGCGCATAACCGTGGGCCAGCTCGAACATCGAGTAATTCAGCGCGTGGAACCCGGCCAGCGTGATGAACTGGAACTTGTAGCCCATCGCGCCCAGCTCCTTCTGGAAACGCGCGATCGTGGCGTCGTCCAGGTTCTTCTTCCAGTTGAACGACGGCGAGCAGTTGTAGGCCAGCATCTTGCCCGGGAACTTCGCGTGGATGGCCTCGGCGAAGGCCTTCGCGTATGCCAGGTCCGGCTTACCGGTCTCGCACCACACCAGGTCGGCATAGGGCGCGTAGGCCAGGCCACGCGAGATCGCCTGCTGCAGACCCGGGCGCGTGCGGTAGAAGCCTTCCACGGTGCGCTCGCCGGTGCAGAACTCGCGATCGTTCTCGTCCACGTCGGAGGTCAGCAGGTCGGCGGCCTCGGCGTCGGTGCGCGCCACCAGCAGCGCCGGCACCCCCATCACGTCGGCGGCCAGGCGCGCAGCCACCAGCTTGGCCACCGCTTCGCGCGTCGGCACCAGCACCTTGCCACCCATGTGGCCGCACTTCTTCACCGAGGCCAGCTGGTCCTCGAAGTGCACGCCGGCGGCACCCGCCTCGATCATCGACTTCATCAGCTCGAAGGCGTTGAGCACGCCGCCGAAGCCCGCCTCGGCGTCGGCGACGATGGGCGCGAAGTAGTCGACGTAGCCCTCGTCGCCCGGGTTCTTGCCTTCCATCCACTGGATCTGGTCGGCACGCGTCAGGGTGTTGTTGATGCGCTTGACCACCGCCGGCACCGAGTTCGCCGGGTACAGCGACTGGTCCGGGTACATCTCGCCTGCCAGGTTGGCGTCGCCAGCCACCTGCCAGCCCGACAGGTAGATGGCCTTCAGCCCGGCCTTGACCTGCTGCATCGCCTGGTTGCCGGTCAGCGCCCCCAGCGCGTTGACGAAGGGCTCGCCGTGCAGGTCCCGCCACAAGCGCTCGGCGCCGCGACGCGCCAGCGTATGCTCGACCGCGACGGATCCGCGCAGGCGCACCACCTCGGCGGCGCCATAGCCGCGCTGGATGCCCGCCCAGCGCGGGTCCTGCTTCCATTGCTGTTCGAGTTCACGGATTTGCTGTTCGCGGGTTGCCATGAGACGATCTCCA
>JAJYTY010000085.1 GCA_021792835.1 Pseudomonadota bacterium | reverse complement strand
CGCCGGCCTGGCCAGCGGGCAGAGCCTGCAGTTGCTGAACAACGGCGCCGGCGCGCTGACCGTGTCGGCCAATGGCGGGTTCGCGTTCGCGCAAAAGGTCAGCGCCGGCGGCAGCTATGCGGTGACCGTGGACTCGCAGCCCGGCGGGCAGTATTGCAGCGTGACAAACGGGTCGGGGGCTTCGGTGCACGCCGACGTCTCCGATGTCGCGGTCGACTGCACGTCGATGCACGTGTACGA
The DNA here is from genome assembly GCA_021792835.1 of Pseudomonadota bacterium. Lineage (GTDB taxonomy): Bacteria > Pseudomonadota > Gammaproteobacteria > Burkholderiales > Burkholderiaceae_C > Thiomonas_A. Next base: position 13,355 of record JAJYTY010000085.1, on the reverse strand, counting down.
CCTCAACCACACCGGAGGCACGGTCTCGGAGTTCGCGGTCGGCAGCAGCGGTGCCCTGACCCCCCTGAGCCCCGCCAGTGTTCCGGGGGTGCTCTCCAATACGCCGGACGCCACCTTGGCGATTGGCCCGTCGGGGACCGATGTGTATATCCCTGACAGCGGCCAGAACTCGGTGTATCAGTACACCATCGGCAGCGGTGGTGTGCTGGCGCCGATGAGCCCGGCCAGCGCTCCGGTCGGAAAGTACGACGGTTTCTCGCCGTACGCGATGGCCTTCGATCCGGCGGCCCCGTACGCCTATGCAGTGGACAGCCTTGCCGGCACGGTCACCGAATTCACGGTCGCCAGCAGCGGCGGGGTCAGCGCGGTGAACACTCCGGCGATAGCGGCCGGCTCGGACCCCGTGGCCATCGCCGTCGACCCGACCGGGCATCATGTCTACGTTTCGGAGCAAGGCAGCAATGCCATCGGCCAGTACACCATCGGCAGCGGCGGTGTGCTGACACCGATGAGTCCGGCCAGCGTGCCGGCGGGTGCGAAGCCCAATGGGCTCGCCATCGATGCCACGGGCACCCACCTGTACGTCACGGAATTGAACTCCGCGTCGGTCTCGCAGTTCAGCATCGGCAACAACGGTGCGCTGACCCCGATGAGCACGTCGACGGTGTCGTCGTGCGTGAGCCCGGTGCTCATCGCGCTGGATCCGGCAGCCAGCTACGCCTACGTCGACTGCGGCAGCACGGCGGCGAGCATCGAGGAGTACTCGGTCGGCAGCAACGGCTCCTTGCTGGCGCTGAGCCCGGCCAGCGTCGCGACCGGCCCGTACCCGTTCGATCTCGCGATCGACCCGGCCGGGCGCTACCTCTACGCCAGCAGCGCCGGGAGCGCCAACGCGCTGTACCAGTACCTGATCGGCAGCAACGGCCAGCTCACGCCGATGTCGACTGCGTCGGTCCCCGCCGGCACCGAGCCGCAGGGGATAGTGATCGGGCCCTGAGTCGCCGCGATCGGCGCCGGCGCCTTGCGCGCGCGCCGGCTGCCGGTCCGGCGACGTTGCGCGGTACCGGCCCCGCGGCACGGGTTGACTGGGGTGCCCGGAACGGCCGGGTTGCCGCGAGCCTGGCCTCGAGGAGGATGCTATGACCCGTAAGCGCTTTGGTGTCTCCGCGCGCGCTCGCCGCCTGGTGCTTGGTGTGTTCATGTCGTCGTCGCTGGCGGCATGCGGTGGGGGCGGCAGTTCGGCCACCACTTCTTCGGCAAGTTCCAGCTCGACGGGCGCAACAGGCACAACAGGCGCAACAGCGGGGACGGGCGGATCGAACAGTGTCGCCTACGCAGTGGGTGGGGCCCTCGCGGGCCTGGCCAGCGGGCGCACGCTCAAGTTGCTGGACAACGGCAGCGATGCGCTGACGCTGTCGAGCGACGGCAGTTTCCAGTTCGCACGGCAGGTGCCCGCCACGAATGGCTACAACGTGACCATCGCGTCGCAGCCGGGTGGACAGTTCTGCCGCGTCAGCAATGGGTCGGAATCGTCGCTGCAGGCCGATGTCTCCGACGTCGCGGTCGATTGCTCGTCGTTGCAGGTCTACGACATCAACGAGACCCAAGGCACCGTGTCGCAATTCGACGTCGGCATCGACGGCGGACTCACCCCCATGGTCCCGCCCAGCGTGACAGCCGTCGCGGGCAATTCGCAACTCGCGACCGATTCGACCGGAGCGCATTTGTACGTGCCGGACGCGGCGGCTGACGTCGTGCTTCAGTACTCGGTGGCCGCTGACGGTACGCTGGTGCCGCTGAGCCCGGCCAGCGTCGCCACAACCGGCACCGGCCCCTGGGGTATCACCGCGGACCCGAGCGCGCCCTACGTGTTCGTGACGAACAAGGCCTCCGATACCGTTTCCGTGTTCACGATCACCGGCGGCGGGGCGTTGCGCCTGGTTTCGGCGCCTGTCACGGCTACCGGCGGGGACCCCCACCACATTGTCGTGGATCCTACCGGCCGCTATGTCTATGTCTCGAACAAGACGGGAAACAGCGTCTCCCAGTACACCATCGGCAGTGGCGGCATGCTGCAACCGATGACTCCCACCAGCGTGCTCGCGGGAACGGCGCCCAACGCTCTTGCGGTGGACTCGTCGGGTCAGGCTCTTTATGTCGCCGACACGATCAGCGACGTGTTGTCGCAATTCACGGTCGGTGCCGATGGCGCGTTGTCCCCGATGACACCGCCCACGGTGCCGGCCGGAACGGACCCCTTCAGCCTGGCCGTGGATCCGGCAGCCTCCTTCGTCTATGTGCTGGACCACGACGGTACCAACTCACAGATCCTCGAGTTTGCGATCGGCTCCTCCGGGGCGCTCACGCCGCTGAGCCCGGCAAGCGTCGCTACCGGGCCGGACGTGTACGGCGTGGCGATCGACCCGGGCGGCCGCTACGTCTACGTGAGCAGCGCGAGTTCCAACAAGTTGTATCCGTACCTGATTGGAAGCAACGGTCAGTTGACGCCGTTATCGATCGCGTCGGTGGGAACCGGTACCGGGCCGGCGGGAATCGCAATGGTTCCCTGACCGGGGCCTCAGCCACGCCGGGCTCAGCGCCGTTCGCGCCGATACTGCTCGAACAGGCGTCGCTGCTGCTGCGGTGAAAGCCGACGGAAGCGCCGCTGCTCGCGCAGGATGTCCTGCCGGCGCTGCGGCGGAAGGCGCTCCCAGCGCTGCACGTGCTGCTGCCACCGTGGACCTTCGAAGCGCGGGCGTGCTGCCTGCGCCGACATCGGTTGCAGCAACGACAGTAGCAGCGCCACTCCCGCGCACAGGCGCGTGGCGACCGCCTCAGGCCGTGCCGCCATGCGAACTCCCGGCATCCAGCTCCCGCGGGTGCGCTGCCAGCCACTCGTAGAAGTCCAGATTCTGCAGCGCGTCGGCCAGCTGCGGGTCGGTCTGGATCTGCTGCAGCGTGGGCACCATCGGCCGGTGCGCCTGCATCAGCGTCGGCAGCAGCCCGAAGCTCAGGCCGGCCAGCCCGGCGCTGACCATGCCGGCGGCCAGCACGCGCGGCCAGTGCAGGGCCCGGCGCGGTGCGGGGCGCGAGCCGGCATGCGCCGCCAGTCGCGGCAGGTACTGCAGCGAGCGCGCCAGGCGCCGCCCGTAGCGCGCGTGCTCGGCCAGCCGGGGGTCGGCGGCCATCGCGCGTTCGAAGTCCTGCCGTCCGCGCGGGTCCAGCACCCCGGCGCGCCAACGGTCGGCGAGTTCGCGCTGGGCTGCGCAGTCGGCGGCCGCAGGCGGTTGCGACATCGGGTCAGCTTGCATGATCGACGGTTCCTGCGCGGGGATTATCGTCCCGCAACCACTCGCGCAACCGGGTGAGGGCGCGCAGGTGGTGGGTCTTGACGCTGCCTTCGCTGATTCCCATCGCGAGTGCGGTGTCGGCGATGGTCAGGTCCTCCATCTCGCGCAGCAGGAACACCTGGCGCTGGCGCGAACTCAGCTGGGCCACCGCGTCGGCGATGCGCCCCGCCAGTTGCAGGCTGTCCAGTTGCTGTTCGGGCCCGGCGGCCTCGTCGGCCAGTTGCTGCCACGGCGGCTGCGTGTCGTCGGCATCGGGGTCGGAGGTGAAGAAAAAGTCGATGACCTTCTCCACCTTGCGCCGGCGATGCCAGTCGACGAGCCGGTTGCGAAGGATGCCGTAGAAGAGCGGTGCCCACTGGGCCTGCGGCTTGTCCGCATAGTGCGCCACCAGGCGCTCCAGGCTGTCATGCACGAGGTCGGCCGCGGCATGGCTGTTTCCCGAGGTCTCGAGCAGCGCCAGGCGCAGCGCGCGCGGCCGCACCTCGGCGCAGAAGCCGTCGAGCGCTGGGCGGGTGCTCACGGTGTCGGGGCCGGCGGCGCGGTCATGCGGGCAAGCATAGGCGGTCAGGGACATCGCAATGGCCGGGCGGAAGGGCGCTGTGCGTGATGTCCCGGAAAACGCGCGACCCCGACGCGGCGACGACAGGCGGCCATGCAGGAATATGTAAACAAAGGAAACTGGATGGCCCGGCGCATGGCCTCCCGGCGTGCGGCTCACCGGCTGCCGACAGCCTCGCCGTCGGGCGACGAAGTCGAAGGCCAGGGCGCAAGCTTCGCCCTGGCACGCTCGCTCAGTTCAGCTCGTAGATCGAACCGCTCGAGTTGACTCCGCCGGTCGAAGTGTCCCCGTACAAGATCCCATTCGGCAGCATGGTGAGGGTTCCTGTCGGGAAATTGCCTGGAGCGAAGTTGGCGACCACATCGACCACGGCGCCGGTGGCCGGATTGATTTCGTCCAGGGTCCCGGCGTTGTTGGCGCCTCCGGCAACAGTCGCCACGAGCAGGTCGCCGTTGCTCAGCAGCAATGGTGTGCCCACCGGGTTGGAGCCGTCGCTTGCGCCGGTGAAGCTGTAATACGGCTGCAGCGTGGGAACCGACGACGTCGGGGTCGTGCTGAAGCGGTAGAGAAATCCGTCGTTGTTGGCCCCGCCGCTGCTGGAGACCCCGTAGACCATATTGTCCGGGCCCAGCAGCAGGCCACCGGCGGCAGTGCTTCCGGACGGAAAATAGGCGAACCCGACCGGAGGTGTTCCTGCCGTGGCCGTGGTCGAATACATGTAGATGCCGCCTGAACCGTTGGGACCCCCGTTCGTGTCGACGCCATAGATGTTCGACTGATTCTCCAGCAGTCCGAATTCGGGGGCCCCGAGGCTGTCGTACGACGTGGTAAGCGGAAACTCTCCGAGAACCTGCAATGTGCCGGTCTGTGTCACGTTGTACAGGGTTCCTCCGCCACCGCTTCCGCCTTGGATGGTCGTGCCGTAGAAGGTGGAGTCGCTCGCCAGCAGCAGGCGGGAACTGGGCTTGCAACCCTCTGTGCTGCTATTGAACTCCACCAGGGTTTCCAGGCTCGAGCTGAGGCCGCCATTTTGCAGGATATCTTCGAACACGGTACCGCAGTAGGTGCCGGAGGAATTCGACCCGCCGCCCTCCGTGACACCGAAGAGGTGACTCGGGTCAATCAGGGTCACACTTGCGTTGGGATTCGCGCCCTCGCCGCCGACGCCGTTGAAGTTCGCGAGAGTCAGCAACAGGTTGTTCGAGGGAACGAACGCGAAGAGCGTGCCATCGCCGTATTGGCCCGCGGCATTGGTCGTGCCGTACAGCGTGCCGTTGCTGGCATACGTCAGCGAGGGCTCGGGCGCTGAGCCATCACCATTGAGGCCATTGCTGCCAGTGGAACTGAAACTGTAGGCCGTGGTCATCTGGCCTGCCGCACAGCTGACCGAGATGTTGGAGACATTCGCAAATGCGGTGCCGCTGCCGTTGGCCACGCTGCACAGTTGAGCTGGGGGTTGCACCCCGACGGTCACGTTATAAGGAGACCCCGAGCTCACCGAACTCGTGAATGCGAACGGACCCGTGTTCGAAAGACTGAGGCCGGCAGTGCCGTTGTCGAGAAGTCCCAGCACGCCGGTGAATCCACTTGCAACTCCGCCGATGGTATAGGAGGACGTCGTGCTGCCGGAGCCGGAACGCGTGCCGGTGCCCGTGCCGGTGCCGGTGCCCGTGCCGTTACCGCTGCCGTTACCGCTGCCGTTACCGCTGCCGGTGCCGGTGCCGGTGCCGGTGCCGGCGCCGGCGCCGCTGCCGGTACCGGTGCTGCTGCCGCTGCCGGTGGCTCCGCTGCTGCTACCGCCTCCGCCGCAAGCGGCCAGGCTCAGACAAAGCAGGATCGGAACTGCACATCGGACGATCAGTTGGATTCGCTTCATGACAATGGCCTCCGGCGATTTTCGAGGCGCCTGGGCAGGCGTACCAAGCGTGTGGGAAATGCGAGCTGGCTGCAAATGCTTGTGGAATCGCTCCCCGGTTCCTATCAGATCGCGGAACGCAAAGCCATGCAACGGCATCCGGCACTTATATCGTTACGATCACGCGAACTACACGATTCACACTTCGAATATCAAATCGCAAACACCGCCCTCATGAATTCGGAAGCGCTGCGACGATATTCTTCGCGACTCTCCGGAGGGCCCCGTGCGGGTGGCCCGGGGACGGCGCCGGCACGACGCCGCACGCTCGGCTGAGTTCGCAGGTCGAGCCGCTCGGTCGCCGGTCCCGCCGGTCTCGGTCGCGCCATAGACCGAACCAGCGCATCGCCGCGGAGATGCCGCTCGCGGTGCTGCCGCCGGTGCCTGCGGTCGCGAAGCCCCCGGCCTCTGCGCCGCAGGCCGCCAGGTTCAGGCAGTGCAGGATGGGGGCTCGCATGTCGGTGCTTCGACCGGACCCCACGGCAGCGGCTCCGAACGGGTTCGCAAGTGTCGAAGATCTCCCTGCGCGCCAACGGCGGCCCGGGCTTTGCGCGTGCGCCTGCGCATGCAAGAATGCGCAGGCGAGTGCGCGCCGTGCCCTGCGCGCCCGGCGGGTCTTGCCACAATGCTCCCCTTATCGCCGACGCCCGCCGTGAACCCGCTGCTCGACCGTCTCCAGCCCTATCCCTTCGAAAAGCTGCGCGCGCTGACCGCCGACCTGCGGCCGAACCCCGCGCTGCGCCCGATCAGCCTGGGCATCGGCGAGCCGAGGCATGCGACTCCGCAGTTCATCCGGCAGGCGCTCGCCGACAACCTGGACGGGCTGTCGAGCTACCCGGCGACGCTGGGCAGCGCGCCACTGCGCCAGGCCTGCGCCGACTGGGTGCGGCGGCGCCACGGCGTGGCGCTGGACCCGGCCACGCAAGTGCTGCCGGTCAACGGATCGCGCGAGGCCTTGTTCGCGCTGGCGCAGACGGTGGTCGACGCCAGCCGGCCGGGCGCGCTGGTGCTGAGCCCCAATCCCTTCTACCAGATCTACGAGGGCGCGGCGCTGCTGGCAGGCGCCGAATGCGGCTTCGTCGCGGCCGATCCGGCGCGCAACTTCGGGCTCGACTGGGACGCCGTGCCGGAGCAGGACTGGAGGCGCACGCAGCTGGTGTACGTGTGTTCGCCGGGCAACCCCACCGGCGCCGTGATGGGCCTGCAGGAGTGGCGCCGCCTGTTCGAGCTGTCGGACCGCCACGGCTTCGTCATCGCCAGCGACGAGTGCTACGGCGAGATCTGGTTCGGCGAGCAGGCTCCGCTGGGCGGCTTGCAGGCGGCGCGCGAGCTGGGCCGCGACGACCTGCGCAACCTGGTGATGCTGACCTCGCTGTCCAAGCGTTCCAACGTGCCGGGGCTGCGCTCGGGTTTCGTCGCCGGTGACGCGCGGGTGCTGAAATCCTTCCTGCTCTACCGCACCTACCATGGCGGCGCGATGGGGCCGGCGGTGCAGGCGGCCAGCATCGCGGCGTGGAACGACGAACAGCACGTGGTCGAGAACCGGCGTCTGTACCGCGAGAAGTTCGCGCGGGTGCTGCCCTTGCTGCAGCCGGTGCTGGACGTGCGGCTTCCGGACGCCGCCTTCTACCTGTGGGCCGGAACACCGACCGACGACGTCGAGTTCGCGCGCGGACTGCTGCAAAACTACAATTGCACGGTTTTGCCCGGCAGCCTGCTGGCGCGAGAGCAGCACGGGCACAATCCCGGCGCCGGCCGCGTGCGCCTGGCGCTGGTGGCGGGTGTCGACGAATGCGTCGAGGCCGCCGAACGCATCGCCGCCCACGCCGCCGCCTGCGCGCGCGGCGATTGACGCGGCCTTTGATCCACGCAACCCTTCACGACCATGAGCACCACGCAACTCCAGGGCATCATCGACCAGGGCTGGGAACAGCGCTCCGCATTCAACGCGCAGACGGCACCGGGCGAACTGCGCGACGCGGTGTCGCGGGTGCTGGCCGAACTCAACGCCGGGCGCCTGCGCGTGGCCGAGAAGATCGACGGCCAGTGGGTCACGCACCAGTGGATCAAGAAAGCGGTGCTGCTGAGCTTTCGCATGACCGACAACGAGATGATGCGCGCCGGCGACCTGCATTTCTTCGACAAGGTGGAGACCAAGTTCAGCCGGCTCGGCGAGGAACAGATGCGGGCGACCGGCGTGCGCGTGGTGCCGCCGGCGGTTGCGCGCCACGGCGCCTACCTGGCGCCGGGCGTGGTGCTGATGCCCTCCTACGTGAACATCGGCGCGTGGGTGGGCGAGGGCACGATGGTCGACACCTGGGCGACCGTGGGTTCGTGCGCGCAGATCGGGCGCAACGTGCATCTGTCGGGCGGCGTGGGAATCGGCGGCGTGCTCGAGCCGATCCAGGCCAACCCGACGATCATCGGGGACAATTGCTTCATCGGCGCGCGCTCGGAAATCGTCGAGGGTGTGATCGTCGAGGACAATTGCGTGATCTCGATGGGCGTGTACATCGGCCAGTCGACCAAGATCTACGATCGCAGCACCGGCGAGGTCAGCTACGGCCGCGTGCCCGAGGGCTCGGTGGTGGTGTCGGGCAGCCTGCCCAGCGCCGACGGCCGCTACAGCCTGTACTGCGCGGTGATCGTCAAGCGGGTCGACGCGCAGACCCGCGCGAAGACCGCGATCAACGACCTGCTGCGCGCCTGACGGCGCCGGCCGTGCACCCGGCCACCGGAGGAAGCTCATGTCGACCATGGAACGCCTGCTGCAGCTGATGGCCGAGAAAAAGGCCTCGGACCTGTACGTCAGCGCCAACGCGCCGATCCAGATCCGCATCCACGGCCGTTCGGTGCCGATCAACCGCCAGGTGCTGGGCCCGCAGGATCCTGCGACGCTGCTCGGCGAGGTGGTGGGCGAGGCGCGCATGCGCGAGCTGCACGACAGCGGCGAGCTGAACCTGGCGGTGGCGCGCCCGGGACTGGGCAGCTTCCGGGTCAGCGCCTTCCTGCAACGCGGCAGCGTGGCGGTGGTGGTGCGCTACATCCCCGGCGACATTCCCGCGCTGGAGACCCTGAACCTGCCGCCGGTGCTGGCGGATCTGGTCAAGCAGCGCCACGGCCTGATCCTGGTTGTGGGCTCCACCGGATCGGGCAAGAGCACCACGCTGGCGTCGATGCTCGACCATCGCAACACCCAGATGAGCGGGCACATCCTGACCCTGGAGGAGCCGGTCGAGTACCTGTTCCACAACCGCAAGTCCATCGTCAACCAGCGCGAGGTCGGGATCGACGCGCGCGACCTGTCGATCGGCCTGAAGAACGCGCTGCGCCAGGCACCCGACTGCATCATGATCGGCGAGATCCGCGACCGCGAGACCATGGCCGCGGCGCTGAACTACGCGCTGTCCGGGCACCTGTGCCTGGCCACGCTGCACGCGTCGAACAGCCACCAGGCGCTCAACCGCATCCTCGGATTGTTCCCGCTGGACATGCGCCCGGCGCTGCTGTCGGACCTGGCGGCGGGCCTGCGCGCGGTGATCTCGCAGCGCCTGCTGAGCGCCAGCGCCGGCGGACGCCTGCCGGCGGTGGAGGTGTTGCTGAACACCCAGTTGGTGCGCGAGCTGATCGCCAAGGGCGACCTGGCGGCCGTGCACGAGGCCATGGACAAGTCGATGGCCGAGGGCTCGCAGACCTTCGAACAATGCCTGGCGGCGATGGTGCGCGACGGCAGGGTCTCGCGCGAGGAGGCGCTGGCGGCCGCCGACTCGCCGACCAACCTGCTGTGGCGCCTGCAGAATGATTTTTCCGCGCGGGTGCAGGCGCAGGCGCAGGCCGCCGAGCCCGACGAGCCCTCGTTCCGCGAGATCTCCCTCGACCTGGGCGGTTCATGAATTCCCCGATGTCTTCGCATACCCCTACGCACACGCCTTCGCAGTCCCTCACCCCGACGCTGGATCTCACGCGCGAACTGATCCGCCGCCCCTCGGTGAGTCCGCGGGACGCCGGCTGCCAGGAACTGCTGGCGGCAAGCCTGCGCGAGCTGGGCTTCGAGTGCGAGTCGCTGCCGGCCGGCCCCGAGGACTGGCGCGTGCACAACCTGTGGGCGCTGCGCCGCGGCAGCGCCGGCGACGACGCGCCGGTGCTGGTGTTCGCCGGTCATACCGACGTCGTTCCCACCGGCCCGCGCGAGGCCTGGAGCAGCGACCCCTTCGAGGCGGTCGAACGCGACGGCAGGTTGTACGGCCGCGGCGCGTCCGACATGAAGAGCTCGCTGGCCGCGATGGTGGTGGCCACGCGCGCCTTCCTCGCCGCGCACCCGCATCCGCGCGCCTCGATCGCCTTCCTGCTCACCAGCGACGAGGAGGGCCCGGCGCGCGACGGCACCGTGCATGTGTGCGACGAACTGCGCCGGCGCGGCCAGCGCCTGGACTGGTGCATCGTCGGCGAGCCCACCTGCACCGCGAGCCTGGGCGACACCATCAAGAACGGGCGCCGCGGATCGCTGTCGGGGCGCCTGCTGGTGCACGGCGTGCAGGGGCACGTCGCCTATCCGCAGCTGGCGCGCAACCCGGTGCACCTGGCGGCGCCGGCGCTGGCCGAGCTGGCCGCCACCGTCTGGGACGACGGCGACGCGCATTTCCCGCCGACCACCTGGCAGGTGTCGAACATCCATGCGGGAACTGGCGCCGGCAACGTGATCCCGGGCGAGCTCGAACTGCTGTTCAACTTCCGTTTCAGTCCGGCCTCGCCGGCCGCGGTGCTGCAGCGTCGGGTGGAGGACCTGCTGCAGCGGCACGGGCTGCGCTACACGCTGCAGTGGACCGTCGGCGCCGAGCCCTTCCTGACTCGCCCGGGCGAGCTGTCGCGCGCGCTGGCGGCGGCCATCAGCGCCGAGACCGGCGTGCAGCCGCAGCTGTCCACCACCGGCGGCACCTCGGATGCGAGGTTCATCGCCCGCATCTGCGAACAGGTGGTGGAGTTCGGTCCGCCAAACCCGAGCATCCACCAGGTCGACGAGAACATCGAACTGCGGTTCCTCGAGCCCCTCGCGGCCGTGTACCGGCGCACCCTCGAGGCGCTGGTGGCCTGATGCCCCGGCCGCGGTTCTCGCAGGTCTGGCGCGATACCGAACGCGCGTTGCTGGAAGCCGGCGTGAGCTTCGGGCAGGGCACCGAGGACGCCGCGCAGGAAGCAGCCTGGATGCTGATCCACAGCCTGGGCTGGCCCCTGCTGGACAGCTTCGCGCGTCTGCCGGCGCTGCAACCCAGGCCGGTCCCGGAGGCTGCCGCCCTGCGCCTGCGGCGGCTGCTCGAGCGCCGTCTGCGCAGCCGCCGCCCGCTGGCCTATCTGCTCGGCGAGGCGTGGCTGGGCGGACAGCGCTTCCTGGCCGACGAGCGCGCCATCGTGCCGCGATCGCTGATCGCCGAGTTGCTGCCGCGGGCCCTCGACCCGTGGCTGGCGGGCGATCCGGGGCACATCGCCGACATCTGCACCGGCGGCGGCAGCCTGGCCATCCTGGCCGCGCTGCGCTGGGCGCAGGCGAGCATCACGGCCGCCGATCTGTCCGGGCCGGCGCTGCAGCTGGCGCGCGCCAACGTCGAACTGCACGGCCTGGCGCAGCGCGTGCGCCTGCTGCGCTCGGACCTGTTCGAGGCCTTCGATGCCGGGGAGCGCTTCGACCTCGTGCTGTGCAACCCGCCCTATGTCAACGAAGCGTCGATGGCCGCGCTGCCGGCGGAGTTCCGCCACGAGCCGCGGCTGGCGCTGGCCGGCGGCGACGACGGCATGGACCTGGTGCGCAGGCTGCTGCGGCAGGCCCGCGAGCACTTGCAGCCGCAGGGCGTGCTGGTGGTCGAGATCGGGCATGAGCGCAGGCATTTCGAGGCCGCTTTCGGCGATCTGCCGGTGTACTGGCTGCCGGTGAGCTCGGGCGCAGACGCGGTGTTCCTGGTCGAGGCCGCCGCGCTGGAATCGCTTCGATGATCCGGTTGCAGGGGTTGAGCCTGCGCCGCGGCTCCCGCCTGGTGCTCGACGAGGCCGAGCTGAGCGTGCAGCCGGGCGAGAAGCTGGGACTGGTCGGCGCCAATGGGGCCGGCAAGTCCTCGCTGTTCGCGCTGCTGCTCGGGCACCTGCTGGAAGACTCGGGCACGGTCGAGATCCCGCAGCACTGGCGTATCGCCGCGGTGGCGCAGGATGTGCCGGACGGCGACTGCCCGGCCGCCGAGTTCGTGACCCTGGCCGACACCGCGCTGCAGCAGGCGCTGCGCGCGATGCGCGAGGCCGAGCGCGACGCCGACGGCACGCGCGTGGCCGCCGCCGCCGAGGCGCTGGAACTGGCGCAGGCCTACGATGCGCGCTCGCGCGCCGAGGCGCTGCTGCTCGGATTGGGTTTCGCGCCGGCGGTGCTGCAGCAGCCGGTGGGCCACTTCTCCGGCGGCTGGCGCATGCGCCTGGCGTTGGCCCAGGCCCTGTTCCAGCCCAGCGACTGCCTGCTGCTCGACGAGCCGACCAACCACCTCGACCTGGATGCGCTGGTGTGGCTGGAGAACTGGCTCGGGCGCTACCCCGGCACTCTGCTGGTGATCTCTCACGACCGCGAGTTCCTCGACGCCGCCACGCGAGTCACCGTGCACCTGGAGAACGGCCGCCTGAGCCGTTACGCGGGCGGCTACACGGCCTTCGAGCAGCGGCGCGCGCAGGCGCTGGCGCAGCAGGCGCAGGCCCATGCACGCCAGCAGGCGGACATCGCGCGCCTGAACTCCTTCGTCGAGCGCTTCCGTGCCAAGGCGACCAAGGCACGCCAGGCGCAAAGCCGGCTGAAGGCGCTGGAACGCATGCAGTTGCTGGCGCCGGTGGTGCTCGGGCACCCGCTGCGTTTCGAATTTCTGCGTCCGGCGCGGCAGCCGCAGCAGTTGCTGCGAGCGCGCACCCTGCAATGCGGCTTCGAGCCGGGGCGCGCGGTGCTGCAGGGGGTCGAGCGCGACGTGCTCGCCGGCGCGCGCATCGGCGTGCTCGGCGCCAACGGCCAGGGCAAGTCGACGCTGGTGAAGACCCTGGCCGGGGTGCTGCGCCCGCTGGGCGGCAGCCTGCACCCGGGCGAGGGAGTGGTGCTGGGCTACTTCGCGCAGCAGGAGATGGAAGTCCTGCGCCCCGACGAGACCGCGATGCAGCATCTGCAGCGCCTGGCACTGGCCAGCGCCAGCAACGCGACCCCGCAGGAGCTGCGGGACTGGCTCGGCAGATTCCTGTTCGGCGGCGAACTCGCGGCGCAGCCGGTGGGATCGATGTCGGGGGGCGAGCGCGCGCGCCTGCTGCTGGCGATGCTGGTGTGGCAACGCCCGAACGTGCTGCTGCTGGACGAGCCGACCAACCACCTCGACCTCGACACCCGCGAGGCCCTCGGGCTGGCGCTGCAGGAATTCGACGGCGCGATGTTGCTGGTGTCGCACGACCGCGCGCTGCTGCGCGCGGTGTGCGACGAGTATTGGCTGGTCGCCGACGGCGGCGTGCGCGACTTCGACGGCGACCT
>JAJYTY010000084.1 GCA_021792835.1 Pseudomonadota bacterium | reverse complement strand
CGCCGGGGCGCGCGCCAGCGCGGCGTCCCGCGCGAGGGCGCCGCGGCGCAGCGCGCCAACACCCCTGCGGTGCGTATCGAGGAAGTGATCTCGGGCGACTTCGACCGCGCCGTGGAACTGGCCGAGGGTGCCGAGCCGGGCGTGCGCCGCGTGCTGGCGCCGTCGCCGGAGGCCCCCAAGCTGCACAAGGTGCTGGCGCAGGGCGGCATCGGCTCGCGGCGCGAGATGGAGGAGCTGATCCAGGAAGGGCGGGTGTCGGTCAACGGCGAGCCCGCGCACCTGGGTCAGCGCATCCAGCCCGGCGACCAGATCCGGGTCAACGGCAAGCCGCTGAAGATCCGCATCGCCCCTCCGCCGGCGCGCATGCTGGTCTACCACAAGCCGGTCGGCGAAGTCGTCACCTTCAAGGACCCGGACGGTCGTCCCACGGTGTTCCGCAACCTGCCGCGGGTCCACAACGCGAAATGGACCGCGGTGGGACGCCTGGACATCAATACCGAGGGGCTGCTGCTGCTGACCACCTCGGGGGAACTGGCGAACAAGCTGATGCACCCCAGCCAGGGGGTGGAACGTGAATATGCGGTGCGCGTGCTCGGCCAACTCGACGACGAGATGCGCAGGCGCCTGCTCGAGGGCGTCGAACTCAGCGACGGGCCGGCGCGCTTCCTGAGCCTGGAGGAGGCCGGTGGCGAGGGCGCGAACCGCTGGTGGCGCGCGGTGATCGCCGAGGGGCGCAATCGCGAGGTGCGACGCCTGTTCGAGGCCGTGGGGCTGACGGTCAGCCGCCTGATCCGCGTGCGCTACGGCTCCATCTCGCTGCCGGCGGGGCTGCGCCGGGGCGACTTCGCCGAGCTCGACCGCGAGGACGTGAAGGCGCTGATGGCGCGCGCCGGTCTCGGCGCGTCGCAGACCGCCAGGCGCAAGGGCGGCCGCGGTGCGCCCGCGCAGGGCGCGGCGCCGGCGGCAGGCCAGGGCGCTGGCCAGGGTACGGGCCAGGCGGCGCGACGCAAGGGCGGCCAGCGGGCCGACCGCGGCGAGCGCGGGGAACGCGTTGAACGCGTTGAACGCGTTGAACGCGCTGGACGCGCTGAACGCGGCGAGCGCGAACCGGGGCCGAACAGCTATGCGATGAGCGCGGTGGACGCCCTGTTCGGCCGCGCCAGTCGCGAGGCCCGGATGGCCACGCTGCGCAAGGCCGCGCTGGACGACGATACCGAGATTCCCGAGCGCGAGCCGGGTCCGAACAGCTATGCGATGAGCGCGGTGGACGCGCTGTTCGGCAAGTCGCCCGGCGGGGGCGGGCGTGCCCGCGGTCCGCGCGGCGGCGAGCGCTCGCGCAAGGGCGCCCGCAAGGGCGGCGGGCAACCCGACCCGACGCGCTCGGCGCTGGGGTCGGGGCCGTCGCAGCCGCGCTACCCGGGAGCCGCCCCGAAGCGGCGTAACCATTCGCGTTGAGCCGACTCAAGGCTCGCGTGGGGCTTTACAATTTCCGTTTAATTTTTTGATATCTGGAGAAAAAAGACATGGAGCGCACGCTCTCGATCATCAAGCCCGACGCGGTTGCGAAGAACTGCATAGGGAAAATCATCGATCGTTTCGAGACCGCCGGGCTGAAGGTGGTCGCGGTCCGCATGATGCAGCTTTCGCGGGCCGATGCCGAAGGTTTCTATGCGGTGCACAAGGAGCGTCCCTTCTTCAAGGACCTGGTCGACTTCATGGTCTCGGGTCCCGTGCTGGTGCAGGTGCTCGAGGGCCCGGACGCGATCGCGCGCAACCGCGAGCTGATGGGCGCCACCGATCCGAAGAAGGCCGCACCCGGCACCATCCGCGCCGACTTCGCCGACAGCATCGACGCCAACGCGGTGCACGGTTCCGACAGTGCGGAAAATGCCGCGACGGAGATTGCGTACTTCTTCCCGTCCAACTGGATCTTCTCCCGCTGAAGGCGCGATTCCCCGGCAACGGCCGAGCACCCATGGAAGAAGCCTCCAACCTGCTGCAGTTCGACAAGGCCGCGCTGGTGGAATGGCTCGGCCTTGCCGGGCACAAGGCCTTTCGCGCGCGCCAGGCGATGCACTGGGTGCACCAGCGTGGGGTCGCGGACTTCGAGGCGATGACCGATCTGGCCAGGCCGCTGCGCGCCTGGCTGCAGCACAAGGCCTGCGTGCGGGCGCTGCCCGTGCTGACCGAGCAGCGTTCGCGCGACGGCACGGTGAAATGGCTGTTCGACGTCGGCGCCGGCAATGCGGTGGAATCGGTATTCATTCCGGAGGCCTCGCGCAACACGCTGTGCGTGTCGTCGCAAGCCGGTTGCGCGATGGCCTGCAGCTTCTGCTCCACCGGGGCGCAAGGCTTCAACCGCAACCTGAGCAGCGCGGAGATCATCGCCCAGCTGTGGTGGGCCGAATTCACGATGCGCGCCGCACTCGACCTGCCGGAGGGCGAGCGCGCGATCTCCAATGTCGTGATGATGGGCATGGGCGAGCCCTTGCAGAACTACGGCGCGCTGGTGCCGGCGCTGCGCCTGATGCTCGACGACGACGCCTATGGGCTGTCGCGCCGCCGCGTGACCGTGTCGACCTCGGGCGTGGTGCCGATGATCGACCGCCTGGCCCAGGACTGCCCGGTGGCGCTCGCGGTGTCGCTGCACGCGCCCGACGACGCGCTGCGCGACCAGCTGGTCCCGCTGAACCGCAAATACCCGCTGGCCGAGTTGCTGGGCGCCTGCGAGCGCTATCTCGCGCACGCGCCGCGCGACTTCATCACCTTCGAGTACTGCATGCTCGACGGGGTCAACGACACCCCCGGGCACGCGCGCAGCCTGATCGAGCTGATGCGCGGGCGCTTCCC
Organism: Pseudomonadota bacterium; assembly: GCA_021792835.1. Lineage (GTDB taxonomy): Bacteria > Pseudomonadota > Gammaproteobacteria > Burkholderiales > Burkholderiaceae_C > Thiomonas_A. The sequence continues at coordinate 10,906 of JAJYTY010000084.1, read as the reverse complement.
GTGGAAGTGCAACCTGATCCCGTTCAACCCCTTCCCCGGCTCGGGGCTGCGCCGCTCGCCGCCGCAGCGCGTGGCGCAGTTCGCCGCGGTGCTGGCCGATGCCGGGATCGTCGCCACGGTTCGCAAGACCCGCGGCGACGACATCGACGCCGCCTGCGGGCAACTCGCCGGCGAGGTGCTGGACCGCACCTCCCGGCGTGGGGCGCGCGTGGTACCGATCGCGGCGGCCGGCGCCGCGCCCTCAGCCCTACCGGGACATTCGGCATGAACGATTACGCATCCGAGGGATTTGCCGCGCCCCGCCGCGGCCTGCGCGTCGCGCTGCTGTCGCTGGGCCTTGCGCTGGGCCTGCTCGGCGGCTGCGCGGCGCCCGGCAGCAGCGCCAACTACGCCAGCGCGCCAGCCGGAACGGCACCGGCGAAGTCCGAGAAGAGCGCGCGCATCCGCCTGGAACTGGCCGAGGGCTACTACCAGCGCGGGCAACCCCAGGTGGCGCTCGGCGAGGTGCAGCAGGCGCTGGCCGAGGACCCGGGCTACGTGCCGGCCTACACGATGCAGGCGCTGATCCACATGAGCCTGGGCGAGAGCGACCAGGCCGAGACGAGTTTCCGCAAGGCGCTTTCGTTGGCCCCGGACAATCCGGACACGTTGCACAACTACGGCTGGTTCCTTTGCTCGAACAAGCGCTACAAGGAATCCTTCGAGATGTTCCGCCGTGCGCTGGCCGTGCAGGGCTACCGCAACGCGCAGCGCACCGACCTGGCCTACGGCGTGTGCCAGTATCGCGACGGCGACCTGGCCGGCGCGGAAAAGACCCTGACGGCGGGCTTTGCCCTCGACCCGGCGAACCCCGCGCTGTCGACCAACCTGGCGATGGTGCAGTACCTGCGGCACGAGTACCCGAAGGCGCTGTTCTACATCCGGCGCGTCAATGCGGCGCCCGGAGCCAACGCGCAGACCCTGTGGCTGGGCGTGCTGATCGCGCGCAAGGCCAATGACGCCACCGACTCCGCCGCGTGGTCTCAGGAGTTGATCAGCAAGTTCCCCGATTCCGTCGAGGCGATCGCCGCGCAGCAGGGGCGCTACGACGATTCCGCATTGCTGCCGCACTGATCCGGCCGTGTCGAAACCGACCCCCATCCGCCCGCACACGGGCCCCGGCGAATCCGAATCCCAGGAGCCCGACGAGACCGAGCGCGCGGCCCGCGCGGAGGCCGGCCGGCGCCTGCGCGCCGCACGCGAAGACGCCGGGCGCAGCGTGCCCGAGCTGGCGGCGCAGCTGAAGGTCTCGAGCTCGAAGATCTCCGCGCTGGAAGGCGGCGACTGGAGCAGCCTGCACGATGATGCGCATGCGCGCGGCCTGCTGCGCGCAGCGGCGAAGGCGGTGTGCGCCGATGCCGACAAGGTGCTGGACCCCTTGCCTCCGCCCTTCGTTCCAGGAGCTCCGATCCTGCCTCCGAAGGGCGCCACGCTGGGGCCGCAACGCGCTGCCGAGCCGGTGGGAACCCACGGCGGCAACCACCGCCTGGTGTGGCTGGCGCTGCTGCTGGTGGTGCTCGCGCTGGCTCTGCTGTACCTCCCCCGCGAGGGCGGGCTGGGACACTGGATCGACCACGCACGCGGATGGTTCGGCCTGCACGCCAGGGTCGTCGGGGCGCCGGTGCAGCACGCCAGCGCTCCGGCCGCCGCGTCGGCCGCGGCTTCGACGGCGGCCAGTGCGGTGGCGCCGGCGACGGCAGCGAGCGTGCCTCGCGCGAGTGCGCGGGCCAGCGCACCGGCGGCGAGCGCGCCGGCGGCGAGCGCGGCCGTGACCGCCGGCCTGCCCGAGGCCGGCGCGCCGCGCGCCGCCTCGGCTGCGGTGGCGGCCGCGCCGCCCGGCCCCTTGCTGAGCCTGCAGGCCAGCGGGCAGACCTGGATTCGACTACGCTCGAAATCGGGCGCGGTGCTGTTCACGGGCCTGCTGCCGGCCGGGGCCTCGAAGGATCTGTCGACGTCCAGCAGCGATTTCCCGCTGCGCCTGACCGTGGGCAATGCCGCGCAGACCAGCGTGAGCCTGGGAGGCAAGCCGGTGCCGCTGAACGCCGGCGGCGCCAACGTGGTGCGAGTGGTCGTGCCGGCGCCGACGAACTGAAGATTGCAGGCATGAACGACAAGCAGTACGCCACCGAGCAGGCTGGCGACATCGACAACGCCGTTCCGCGGCGTCGCAAGACCCGCCAGGCCGTGGTGGCCTGGGGGGAGCGGCGGGTCACCGTGGGCGGCGACGCGCCGGTGCGCGTGCAGTCGATGACCAACACCGATACCGCCGACATCGTCGGTACCGCCATCCAGGTCAAGGAACTCGCGCAGGCAGGCTCCGAGCTGGTGCGCCTGACCGTCAACACCGACGAGGCCGCGGCCGCCGTGCCGCGCATCCGCGACCAGCTCGATCGCATGGGGGTCGACGTTCCCCTGGTCGGCGACTTCCATTACAACGGCCACCTGCTGCTGACCCGGCATCCGCAATGTGCGCAGGCCTTGTCGAAGTACCGCATCAATCCCGGCAACGTCGGCAAGGGCGACAAGAAGGACCGCCAGTTCGCGCAGATGATCGAGGTGGCTGCGCGCTGGCAGCGCCCGGTGCGCATCGGTGTCAACTGGGGCAGCCTCGACCAGGAACTGCTGGCCTCGCTGATGGACGCCAACGCCGCACGCGCGCAGCCGCGCGACGCGCAGCAGATGATGTACGAGGCGCTGATCCGCTCCGCGCTTGAATCGGCCCGGCGCGCCGAGGAACTCGGGCTGCCGGGCGAGCAGATCCTGCTGTCGTGCAAGGTGTCGTCGGTGCGCGATCTGGTGGCCGTGTATCGCGAGCTGTCGCGTCGCTGCGATTACGCGCTGCATCTGGGGCTCACCGAGGCGGGCATGGGCACGCGCGGTACCGTGGCGTCGACGGCCGCGCTGTCGATCCTGCTGCAGGAGGGAATCGGCGACACGATCCGCGTGTCGCTGACCCCGCAGCCGGGCGAGGCCCGCACGCAGGAAGTCGTGGTCGCGCTGGAGATCCTGCAGGCGCTGGGGTTGCGCAGCTTCACCCCCAGTGTCACCGCCTGCCCGGGCTGCGGGCGCACCACCAGCAGCGTGTTCCAGGAGCTCGCGCGCGACATCGACGAGCACCTGCGCGAGCGCATGCCGAACTGGCGCCGCGAATATCCGGGGGTGGAGTCGCTGCGCGTGGCTGTCATGGGTTGCATCGTCAACGGCCCCGGCGAGAGCCGTCATGCCGACATCGGCATCAGCCTGCCGGGCACCGGCGAGCAGCCGGCCGCGCCGGTGTTCATCGACGGCGAGAAGCGCCATACCTTGCGTGGCGAGGACATCGCCGTGCAGTTCATCGCACTGGTCGACGACTACATCCGCCAGCGCTGGGGCGTGCGTGCCGAGGCGCACGGCTGAGCTGCCGCCCCGCGCCTTCGCGCCGCGCGCGCGAAGGCGCCTCCGGCGTGCCGCCGGCACGCCGCTTCTTTCCTGCACGTACATCCGACCATGAACGCCAAGCTCAGCGCCGTCAAGGGCATGAACGACATCCTGCCGCCGGATTCGGCGCGCTGGGAGTGGTTCGAGTCGCAGGTGCGCGAACTCATGCGCGCCTACGGCTACCGCAACATCCGCACGCCGATCGTCGAACCCACGGCGCTGTTCGTGCGGGGAATCGGCGAGGTCACCGACATCGTCGAGAAGGAGATGTACAGCTTCACCGACGCGCTGAACGACGAGCAGCTGACCCTGCGCCCCGAGAACACCGCTGCGATCGTGCGCGCGGCGGTCGAGCACAATCTGCTGTACGACGGTGGCAAGCGCCTGTGGTACACGGGGCCGATGTTTCGCCACGAGCGCCCGCAGCGCGGGCGCTACCGCCAGTTCCACCAGGTGGGCGCCGAGGCGCTGGGCTATGCGGGCCCCGATGTCGACGCCGAGCTCATCCTGATGGCGCGGCGCCTGTGGAGCATGCTCGGGCTCCACGGGCTGCGCCTGGAGATCAACTGCCTGGGCCAGGCCGACGAACGCGCGCGCCACCGTGCCAAGCTGATCGCCTATTTCGAGGCGCACTCGGGCGAACTCGACGAGGATGCGCGTCGGCGCCTGTACACCAACCCGCTGCGCATACTGGACACGAAGAACCCGGCGATGCAGCAACTGGTGCAGGGCGCGCCGCGCCTGCTCGACGAGCTGGGCGAGGAGTCGCGCGCGCATTTCGACGGTCTGCAGCAGCTGCTGCGCGAGGCGGGGCAGGACTTCGTCATCAACCCGCGGCTGGTGCGCGGACTCGACTACTACAACCTCAGCGTGTTCGAGTGGGTCAGCGAGCAGCTCGGCGCGCAGGGCACGGTGTGCGCCGGCGGGCGCTACGACGGACTGGTCGAGCAGATCGGCGGCAAGCCGGCGCCGGCCTGCGGCTGGGCGCTGGGCATCGAGCGCGTGCTGGATCTGCTGGCGCAGGCCGGGGTCGCCGGAGCTGCCGCCGTGCCCGACGTGTACGTGGTGCTGGCGCACCCGCCAGCGCTGGCACGCGCGTTGCAGAGCGCCGAGGAACTGCGCGCGGCGGGGTTCGGCGTGCTGATGCATGCCGGGGGCGGCAGCCTGAAGTCGCAGATGAAGAAGGCCGATGCCAGCGGCGCGCGCTTCGCACTGATCTTCGGCGAGCAGGAATGGCTGGCCGGCGAAGTCGGGCTCAAGGCCCTGCGCGAGACCTCGGCGCAGCAGCAGCGCAGCGTGCCGCTGCAGCCGGCATCCCTGCTGCTGGACTGCCTGCGCTGACAAGGTCGCCCCTGGCGCGCGGCGGCCGCTGCGCGCCCCTCTAGAATGGTCACGCTTCGCCCATCCCTCCCGAGCCCATGAGCTACAACCTCGAAGAACAGGATCAGATCGAACAGCTGCGCGAGTTCTGGCAGCAATGGGGCACCGCGATCTCCGCGCTGCTGCTGGTCGCCGCGCTGGCCTGGGCCGGCTGGAGCGGCTGGCACTGGTGGCTCAACCGCCAGGCCGCCCAGGCCTCGGCGCTGTACGCGCAGCTGACGCAGCGCGTCGATGCCGCCGACACGCGCGACGCGGCGGTGATCTGGAACCGGCTGCACGACGACTACGCCTCGACCAGCTATTCGCAGATGGGTTCGCTGGCGCTGGCGCGCGCCTATGTGAACGCCGGCGACACGAAGCAGGCACAGGCGGTGCTGCAATGGGCGGTGGGCCACGGCCCGGTGCCGGCGCAGCGCGCGGCCGCGATGCTCAACCTGGCGGCGCTGCAGATCGATGCGCACCAGTACGCGGCGGCGCTGAGCACGCTGCAAAGTCCGCCGACTGCGGCCTTCGCGCCGCTGTTCGCGGAGCGCCGCGGCGATGTCTACGCCGTGCAGGGGCAGCGCGCGCAGGCGCGCAAGGCCTACCAGCAGGCGCTGTCCGAGCTGCCGCCCGGCGCGGTGCTGCGCCAGCTGCTCGACATCAAGCTCGACAGCGTCGGGGGGGCGGCATGATGCGGCGCCCGTTCGTGCCGACCAGGATCGCCGGCTCGCGCATGGCGCGCATGTTCGCGGCCGCCGCCTTGGCGGGGCTGCTCGGAGCCTGCTCGTCGGCGCCCAGGCAGCCGGACCCGACCCCGCTCGGCCCGGTGCCGCCGATCCTGCACGTCGACACCGTGTGGAGCAGCCAGGTCGGCAGCGTGCCGCCGGACTTCGCGCCGGCGGTGGCCGGCGGGCGCATCGTCGTGGCCTCGAAGGACGGCCAGGTGCTGTGCCTGGACGCCGCCAGCGGCCACGCGCTATGGCGCGCGCAGGTAGCCGGGGGCATCAGTGCCGCGGCCGGTAGCGACGGCACCTTCACCGCTGTGGTGGACTCCGAGAACCGTGTCGTCTCGCTGGGCCCGCAGGGCCAGGTGCTGTGGCGCTACCAGCTGCCCAGCAGCGTAATCACGCCGCCGGCGGTGTTCGGCGGGATCATCGTCGTGCAGGGTGCCGACCAGCGTCTGTGGGCCTTCGACGCGGCAACCGGTCGCAAGCGCTGGGAAGATGACTTCCATGCTCCGGCGCTGCTGCTGCAGAGGGGCTCCGGCATGGTGCTGGACAACGCGCGCGTCGTGCTGGGCGACGCCACCGGGCACTTGCGCGCCTTGCGTCTGAGCGACGGCGTGCAGGTCTGGGAATCCACGATGGCGCGCCCGCGCGGGGTCACCGAGGTCGAGCGCGTGGTGGCGATCACCGGCATGCCCTCGCTCGCGCAGGCCGTGGTGTGCGCACGCGGCTACCAATCCGGCCTGGGCTGCGCCGCGGCGTCCGACGGGCATGTGCTGTGGACCGCGAAGGCCGACGGCTACACCGCGGTGAGCCAGAACGGCAACGAACTCGTGGGCACGCAGGCCGACGGCGTGGTGCAGGCGTACGCAGTGGCCGACGGCAAGGAGCTGTGGCACAACGACCAGCTGAAATACCGCAAGCTCAGTGCGCCGCTGCTGGTCGGGCACACGGTGGCGGTCGGCGATCTCCAGGGCTACGTCTCCTTCCTCGACGCGAAGGACGGCCAGATCATCGGCCGCGTGTCCACCGATGGCTCCGCGATCGATTCCCCGCCGGTGCTCGCCGGCAACACGCTGGTCGTGGTGACCAGCAAGGGCGGGGTGTACGGCTTCCTGCCGCGCTGAACCCAGGCGCGCGGGCCGGTGGCCCGGCGCGCCGTTCCCCCTTTCCGAGATCCCATGCTTCCCGTTCTCGCGCTGGTCGGCCGGCCCAATGTCGGCAAGTCGACGCTTTTCAATCGCATCACGCGGACCCGCGATGCGATCGTCGCCGACATCCCCGGCCTGACGCGCGACCGCCATTACGGCCGTGCGAAATGGCAGGGGCGTGCGCTGCTGGTCGTCGATACCGGGGGTTTCGAGCCGGTGGTCGACACCGGAATCGTCGCCGAGATGGCGCGGCAGACCCGGCAGGCCATCGCGGAGGCCGACGTGGTGGTGTTCCTGGTCGATGCGCGCGCCGGGCTCGCACCGCAGGACCAGCACATCGCGGCCTACCTGCGCAAGACCGGCAAGCAGGTGCTGCTGGCGGTGAACAAGGCGGAGGGGCTGGGGCCGGCGGCGATGGCCGAGTTCCACGAGCTCGGGCTGGGCGAGCCGCTGCCGGTCAGCGCCGCGCACGGCCAGGGCGTGAACTCGCTGCTCGACGCGGCCTGCGCGCATTGCGCGCCGGAACCGGAGGCGGAGGCGGAGGCGGAGGCCACGACCGAGACCGTGCTGCAAGCCGGCCCCGGCGAGCCGGGCGCCGCGCAGGCACCGGCGGCGCCCGCGTTGCCGCGCAGCATCAAGCTGGCCATCATCGGCCGCCCGAATGTCGGCAAGTCCACGCTGATCAACGCGCTGGTGGGCGAGGAGCGGGTGATCGCCTTCGACCAGCCGGGAACCACGCGCGACGCCATCGAGATCCCCTTCGAGCGCGACGGCGTGACCTACACGTTGATCGACACCGCGGGGCTGCGGCGTCGCGGCAAGGTGTTCGAGACCGTCGAGAAGTTCTCCGTGCTGAAGACCCTGCAGGCGATCGAGTCGGCCAATGTCGTTGTGCTGCTGCTCGACGCCAGCGAGGGCGTGTCCGAGCAGGACGCGCACATCGCCGGCTTCGCCGTCGAGTCCGGGCGCGCACTGGTGGTGGCGGCCAACAAGTGGGACAAGGTCGACGACTACCAGCGCCAGCGCTTCGCCTCCAGCGTCGCCGAGCGCCTGCCCTTTCTGGGTTTCGCGCGCCGCCACGAGATCTCGGCGATCTCGCGCAAGGGGCTGCGCGCGTTGCTCGGCTCGGTGATCGAGGCACACCGCGCCGCCTTCGCCAAGCTGTCCACGCCGCGCCTGACGCGCGCGCTGCAGGAGGCGGTGGCGTTCCAGCAGCCGCCGCGCGCCGGGACCGTGCGGCCGAAGCTGCGCTATGCCCACCAGGGCGGGCAGAACCCGCCGGTGATCGTCATTCACGGCAACTCGCTGGACAAGGTGCCGGACAGTTATACGCGATACCTCGAGTCGCGCTTCGCGCGGGTGTTCAAGCTCGGCGGGACCCCGCTGCGCGTCGAATACCGGACCTCGCGCAACCCCTACCGCACGGCCGCGGACTGAGCCCGGGCGGCTCCGCCCGCCGCCCCGCGCGATGGGTCCGCGAAGGGTCGGCAATGGGCCCGCGCAGGGCAGGGGAAGGGGGGAACGCATACCCGGCTTTGTGCTATGTTCGCCGCGGTGGAAGCATTTTCCACAACAATAGACAACCGGAGTTTTCCATGAGCAATAAAGGGCAGTTGTTACAAGACCCGTTCCTGAACCTGCTGCGCAAGGAGCATGTTCAGGTTTCGATTTACCTGGTGAATGGCATCAAGCTCCAGGGACATATTGAATCCTTTGACCAATATGTCGTGCTGCTGCGCAACACCGTGACCCAGATGGTGTACAAGCACGCCATTTCCACCGTTGTTCCGTCCCGTCCCGTGAGCTTCCACGTTGGTGCAAGCGAACCCGAGGCTTCCTGAGCCCGACCCGGGGCGGCGGCACGAAGGCGCGCCTCCGCCCCCGGGCATCCCGGGCGCCGTGCTGGTCGGCGCCGACGTCGGACAAGCCCACCCCGACCCGCAGCTGCACGAGCTGCACGAACTGGCCACTTCCGCCGGGCTGCGTCCGGCCGGCAGCAGTTTCAGCCGCAGGCGCCACATCGATCCGGCCTACTACCTGGGCTCGGGCAAGGTGGCCGAGATCAAGCAGCAGGTGCTCGACGCCGAGGCCGGCTGCGTGCTGTTCGACGCCGCGCTGTCGCCGGTGCAACAGCGAAACCTGGAAAAGGAAATCGGCGTTCCGGTGTGGGACCGCACCGCGCTGATCCTGGAGATCTTCGCGCGCCGCGCGCGCAGCGGCGAAGGCAAGCTGCAGGTGGAGCTGGCACGGCTGCGCCATGCCGCGACGCGCCTGGTGCGCGGCTGGACCCACCTGGAGCGCCAGCAGGGCGGCATCGGCTTGCGCGGCGGCCCGGGCGAGAAGCAGATCGAGCTCGACCGCCGCATGCTCGAGGACAAGATCAAGCAGTTGCAGCTGCGCCTGCGCAAGCTGCAGCGCCAGCGCTCCACGCAACGCCGCGGCCGGCGCCGCGCAGCGCAGTTGCAGGTCTCGATCGTCGGCTACACCAACGCCGGCAAGAGCACCCTGTTCAATGCGCTGACCCATGCGCAGGCCTACGCCGCGAACCAGCTGTTCGCCACGCTGGACACGACGACGCGTCGGATCTGGCTGGACGAGGGCCTGTACGCGGTGCTGTCGGACACCGTGGGCTTCATCCGCGACCTCCCGCACAGCCTGGTCGAGGCCTTCAAGGCCACGCTGGACGAGGCCGTGGAGGCCGACGTGCTGCTGCACGTGGTCGACGTGTCCAACCCGCAGGCCGAGCAGCAGATCGAGCAGGTGCAGCAGGTATTGCGCGAGATCGGCGCGCAGGACGTCCCGCAGATTCTGATCTACAACAAGATCGACATGCTCGATGGCCCGGTACCGCCCGCACGCAGGCAGATGGTGCACGACGGCGCGCATGCGCGTGCTAGCATCGACAGTTTCGATGTCAGCGCATTGAGCGGTGTCGGACTGGACGGGCTGCGCCTACGCTTGGCCGGGCTGGCGCGGCAACGCCAGGCTGCTTCATGGGTGGCGGCCCCGGGCCTGCACGCCGGGCAGCCGCCGCACGACGACGCCGACCTCGAGCCTTGATCCGACCCGAAGACCCTCTTGCCGCCCCCGATGCGATTCCTTCCGATCCGTAGTGCGCAACTGGCCGCGGCACGCCCGGTGTTCGCCGGCGAAGGCGATCCGGACTGGGGGCGCGGCGGGCGCAACGGGCAGGGCGGCTCCGACGGCCGCGGCGGTCAGCCTCCGGAAGGCGACCGGCGCAACCCGCGCGGTGCCGGCGGCCCGCCGGATCTCGACGAACTCTGGCGCGACTTCAATCGCCGCCTCAATGGACTGTTCGGCCGGCGCCGCGGCAATGGCGGCGGTGGCGGCGGATTCCGTCCGCCGCGTCGTGGCGGGGGCTTCCAGCCGACGCCGCGCATGCTGGGGCGCGGCCTGCTGCTGCTGGCCGGTCTGGTGCTGCTGGGCTGGTTGGGCTCGGGCTTCTTCGTCGTGCAGCAGGGGCAGGTGGCCGTGGTCACGCGACTCGGCGCGGTAGACGCCGTGGTGCAACCCGGGCTGAACTGGCACTATCCGGCGCCGTTCGGCGACGCCGTGCTGGTCAACGTCGACTCGTTGCGCACGCAGCCGGTGGGTGACTCCACGGTGGGCAGTCTCAGCGGCGCGCCGCTGTCGTCGATGCTGACTGCCGACGGCGACATCGTCGATGTGCGCCTGAGCGTGCAATGGCGGGTCGGCAACGCGCTGGACTATGTCTATGGTGACCGCGACCCCGAGACCGCGGTGGCCGAGGCCGCGAAGGAGGCGATCCGCGGCGTGATCGCCGGCATGAGCCTGGAACAGGTGCTGCAGGGCGACCGCGCGGCCATCGCGCGCAGCGCGCAGCAGCGCGTGCAGCAATTGCTCGATCGCTGGCACAGCGGCGTGCGCGTGACCGACCTGAGCATTCAGCGCCTGCTGGTGCCCGAGCCGGTGCGCCCGGCCTACGAGGACGCCACGAAGGCCACGCAGGAGGCGCAGCGCCTGCGCGCGCAGGCGCGCGCCTACGCCCAGGACGTGCTGCCGCGCGCCCAGGGCACCGCCGATGCGCTGCTGCAGCAGGCGAGTGCCTACAAGGACAGCGTGGTCGCGCAGGCGCAGGGCGACGCCGCGCGCTTCGACCTGATGTATCGCGAATACCGCAAGGCGCCGCAGGTCACGCGCGAGTCCATGTACCTGCAGACCATGCAGCAG
>JAJYTY010000083.1 GCA_021792835.1 Pseudomonadota bacterium | reverse complement strand
AGCCGACACCGCGCTGTACGGCGCCAAGGCCAGCGGACGCAATCGCTGTTGCGTGGCGCTGCAGGTGGTCGGCTGAAGCCCCGCGAAGCATCCGGCGCCCCGGTCCGCGGTGTCGCCCGGCAGATCCGGGCCATCCGGTCATGCGGACCCTGGGTGCCCGCCGTGCCATTGGTGCCATACTTGCGCCAGACCAGCCCGCCCCGGACCGCCATGCCCGCGCTCGCCCGCCGCATTCCCCTGTCCCGCACCTTCGCGCTGCTTGCCACGCTGGTGGGCGTGGCCACCGCCGGCGTGGCCGTCGCGGGCTCCGCCCCAGGCGGCACGCCGGGTGGCGCGCCGGCGATCGTGCTTCCGCGCGACGGCGCGCGCTCGGTGCAGCGCCTGGTGCGGCCGCGGCTTCGCTTCGACTCCGCGCGCGGCGCGCAGGAGGCGCTGCGCAACGGCGTGGAACTGCTGGGACCGCTGGGAATCCCGGTCGCTGCCGTGCTGCGCGTCGGCGGCAACACGCTGCAGCTCGAGCCCGCGCTGCCGCTGGCCGACTGCACGCTTTACACGCTACGCCCGCAGGGGCGCGATCCTGGCGCCTGGCACAGCCGCTTCCGCACGGCCTGCAGCCGCTGGAGCGAGCCGCTGCAGATCGACGACGTACGCAACGCGCGCCTCCCCGACCGCGGCGCGAACGAGGTGCAGCTGGCAGCCGCCAACGGCGGCGACGTGCTCGCCGCGTGGTTCCAGTCGGACGGCCGGCGCAGCGCGATCGAGTCCAGCCGCTATGTCGCCGACACCGATTCGTGGCAGGCGCCACGCGCCATCGACCTGCCGGATGGCGGCGGCTCCGCACTGCCGGCGCTGGTCACGCTCGCCGACGGGCGGGTGCTGGCTGCGTGGGTGCAGGAGTTGCACGGCCACGCCGCGCTGCTGGCGCGCGTGCTCGGCGGCACTGGCGACAGCGCGCCGCTGCGCCTGGATGCGCCCGGGTTGCGCGCCGGGCCCGGCGCCGTGCAGCTGGCGGCGGATGCGGCAGGCAACGCGGTCGCCGTGTGGCAGCAGCCCGATGCGCACCACACCGCCGTATGGGCGGCGCACTGGAACGGCCGGCGCTGGAGCCATGCACGCGAACTGGACACGGCGGCACCACCCGACTACGCACCGGTGGTCGCCGGCGCCGGCGATGACCTGTTCGTCGCCGCATGGGAACACGGGCCTGGCGGGCACGAGCGCATGGCCGCCAGCCGCTGGCTGGGCCGCGCGTGGTCGGCGCCGCGTCTGCTCAGCGCGCCTGGCGTGCCTGCGCGCAGGCCCCTGCTGGCGCTCGACGCCGCCGGCCGCGTCGGCGCGGCGTGGATCCAGGGTGATGGCGATGCGCGCCGCGTCGCGCTGCGCCGTATGCGGCTGCGGTCCTGGGACGGTGGCGCCACGCGCACCGCGCGCGCGCCGGGGCTGCACGGTGCCGCGGTCGCCGCGGCCATCGCTTTCGACCCGGCCGGGAACCTGGCGCTGGCCTGGGAACAGCAGGCGCGCGCGGGCAGCCCCGACCTGATCGAGGCCGCGCGCTGGATGCGCGGCGCCATGGCGCCGCAGCCGGGCACGCGCATCGATCCGGCGGGACAGCGCAGTGCCGGCAACCCGGTGCTGGTGGCCGACCCGGCCGGCAACCTGGTGTGCGCGTGGTACCAGGACACCACGCAGGGCCTGCAGGTGCTGGCCGCGCGCTTCGACGCGGCGCGCGCTCGCTGGCAGCCGGCGTTGCTGTTGTCCGATCCGCGGCGCACCGTGCAGGCAAGCTTTCCGGCGCTGGCCGTGAATGCCGCGGGCAGCGTGAGTGCGGCGTGGCAGCAGTTCAACGGCTGGCGCAACGTGATCGTCGCCAGCCGCCTGCGCTGAGGCCGCGGGCCACCGGCCCGGGCCCCGCGCGCCTCAACAGTCTGTTTCAACAGCCTGTTACGCTTGCGGCGTTCCCACCGCGAGCGAGGTCCGCCATGCTCATCGTCACCACCGAGAACATCCCCGGCCACACCATCGTCGAGGTGAAGGGCCATGTGTTCGGAGTCACCGTGCGCAGCCGGGGCATCGGCGGCAACATGATGGCGGGGCTGCGCACCATCGTCGGGGGCGAGATCCCCGAGTACACGCAGATGCTCGAGGAGGCCCGGCGCCACGCGGTCGACCGCATGGTCGAGAACGCGCTGATGCGCAAGGTCAACGCGATCGTGATGATGCGCTTCGACTCCTCCGAGCTCGGGCAGTCGATGAGCGAGATCGTCGCCTACGGAACCGCCGTGGTCATCGACCCGGCGTCATGAGAGTGGTACTACCCCCACGCTCACTTCGTTCGCTGCCCCCCGAGGGGGCGCAGGCCTGAGATGCTGCGACTGTTCGTGCTGTTGCTGGGCGCCGCGCTGAGCGTCGGTGGAGTGCTGGCGCTGGTGCTGGGGCGCGGTGCGCGTGGCGCGGCGATCGAGGCGCTGGTGCTGGGCGTGCTGCTGCTGGTGGGCACGCTGTTCGAGCGCCTGCGCTACGGCGAGTCCGACGTGCCGCCGCCCGAGTCCGACTGGGAACGCACCGACGAAAGCTTCGTCGACCCGGTCAGCAAGCGGCCGATGACGGTGTACCAGCACCGCCGCAGCGGCGAACGCCGTTACGTGCCGCTGCGCTGATCCCGCGGCGCCCTGCCCGCGTGGCTCAATCAGGCCCGGTCGCGCCGCGCTGCAGTTGCACCGGCGGGCAAGGCACGTCGCCGTAGGAGCAGAACACGCAGCAGTCGCCCGGCTTGGGGCTCAGCACCGCGTGGCAGGCGCCGCATTCGTAGAACCACTGGCAGGCGTCCTCGGGCATGGTCTCGAGCTTTGCGTGGCCGCAATGCGGACAGCGGATGGTCGACTGCAGTCGCGGGGTCATCTTCCGGCTGCGCTCATTCGCAGGCGCATTCGCAGGGCTCCTGCGACCAGGCCCGCCACGCCTGCAGGGCCGATACCAGGAACAGCGCGACCAGGCCGGACAGTGCCCAGGCCCAATGCCGGCCCAGCGCGGCGCCGGCCGCGGTGCCCGCCAGCACCCCGATGAGAATCGGCAGGTGGCAGGGGCAGGCCACCACGGCCACGGTGGTCCACAGAGAGCGGTCGATGATCTTTCGCATGGTTCAGCTCATCTCCAGACAATGTTGCAGGCAAAGTCCGCTAAGCTGGATTGTGCCGTAGCGCATGACCCCTCTGCCCGCCCACGCGCCGGCGCGTACCCGCCACCCTGGAGCTTTCGCGGTGCCATCCCTTGCAGGCGCCCTGCAGACGCCGGGCGAAGAAATCGCCAACAGCCTCACCCACGGGCTGGGCCTGGCGTTGGCCATCGCCTCGATCCCGGTGCTGGTGGTACACGCCGACGGCGACGCCGCGGTCGTCGGAGCGGCCGTCTTCGGCGCCAGCGCGGTGTTGTCGTACCTGGTGTCGACCCTCTACCACGCCGCCACGCACATGCGTGCGAAGGCGGTGCTGCAGTGGCTCGACCATGCGGCGATCTATGTGTTCATCGCGGGCAGCTACACGCCCTTCACGCTGACCGTGCTGCGCGGGGCATGGGGCTGGTCGCTGTTCGGCCTGGTGTGGGGGCTGGCGCTGCTGGGGATCCTGTTCAAGACGCTGGGAGCCGGGCGCTTCCCGCGGCTGTCCACGCTGCTGTACCTGGCCATGGGCTGGGTCGCGCTGGTGGCCATCCGGCCGCTCGTGCTGGCCATGCCGGTCGAGGGCCTGTGGTGGCTGCTCGCCGGAGGCGTGGCCTACACCGCGGGGGTGGTGTTCTTCGTGCTGGACCAGCGCCTGCGCTATGCGCACAGCGTATGGCATGTGTTCGTGCTGGCCGGCAGCGTGTGCCACTTCTTCGCGGTGCTGGCGGTGCTTCGCAGCTGGTAGCCGGTGTCCTAGCGGCTCGCGCGCAGCCTGGTCTCGAAGACCTCGCGCGGCAGCGCCGCGTCGAACAGGAAACCCTGCGCCTGGTCGCAGCCCATCTCGCGCAGGCGCAGCATCGTGGCCTGGTCCTCCACGCCCTCGGCGACCACGCTCAGGCTCAGCGCGTGCGCCATCTGGATCACGGCGCTGACGATGGCCGCGGCATCGGCATCGTCGGTGATGCCGCGCACGAAGGTCTGGTCGACCTTCAGCCGGTCGACCTCGAGGCGGCGCAGGTAGGCCAGGCTGGAATAGCCGGTGCCGAAGTCGTCGATGGAAATACGCAGCCCCGAGCGTTTCAGGTCCGCCAGCACGGCACGCATCCGATCGGCATCGTCCATGAACACCGACTCGGTCAGCTCGACCTCGAGCTGGCCGGCGTCCAGGCCGTGGCGCGACATGGCCGCGGTCAGCAGCGATGCGAAATCGCCGCGTCGCATCTGCACCAGCGAGACGTTCACGCTCAGCCCGATGTCGCCGAAGTCCTCGGACTTCCAGCGCGCGGCGTCGGTGCAGACCTGCTCGATCACCCAGGCGCCGATGTCGACGATCAGGCCGGTCTGCTCGGCCACGCCGATGAAGCGCCCCGGCGCCACCAGGCCCCGCTCGGGATCGCGCCAGCGCAGCAGGGCCTCGGCACCGACGAGCCGTCCGGTCTCGAGCTCGATCTGCGGCTGGTAATGGATCTCGAATTCCTGTTGCTGCAGCGCGCGCCGCAGGCCCTGGGCGATCCAGAAGTGCTCGCGCGCGCGGTCGTTGGCGCCGGCGGTCGCGTAGCGCACGATGTTCTTGCCGGCGCCCTTGGCAGCCTGCAGGGCGGCCGCCGCCTGCCCGAGCAGCCCGTCGAAGCCGCTGGCGTCCTCCGGGAACTGGGCGACCCCCTGCGACAGGGTCAGTTCCAGCGAGGTGCCTCCGACCTCGAAAGGACGGCTCACCGCGACGGCGATGCGCGCGCACAGTTCCGACACGGAGTCCAGGTCGGCGGCCGAGGAGATCATCACCAGGAATTCGTCGGCGCTCCAGCGGCACACGCTGTCGGCGTCGCCCAGCACCGTGCGCAGGCGCTCGGCGATCTCGCGCAGCAACTGGTCGCCCGCGGCGACTCCGAAGGTTTCGTTGACGCAGCGGAAGTCATCCATGTTCAGGCAGCCCAGCGCCAGCCTGGAACCCCCCTTGAGCAGGCTTTCACAACGCGTGCGGAACAGCATGCGATTCGGCAGCCCGCTCAGGGCGTCGTGGGTCGACAGCTGCTGGATGGCGTTCTCCGCCGCCTTGGCCTGGCTGAGGTCGCTGAACACGCCGAGGTAGTGGGTGACGCTGCCGTCCGCGCCATGGATGGCCTTGATCGACAGCCACTCGGGATGGACCTCGCCGCTCTTGCGCCGGTTCCAGATCTCGCCGCTCCACGAACCGGTGTCGCGCAGGCAGCCCCACATCGCCGCGTAGAAGTCACCGCCATGCAGTCCCGAAGCCAGCAGCGACGGCGTGCGCCCGAGCAGTTCCTCGCGCGCGTAGCCGACCATCGTGCTCATGCCCGGATTGACCTCGACGATGCGCAACTGGCTGTCGGTGACCAGCATGCCCTCCTCCGCCGACTCGAAGGCGCGGCCGTACAGGCGCAGGCTGTCCTGCCACTTGGCATGCGACAGCACGATGCCCACCAATGCCGCGCCGGTTTCCAGCAGCTTGCGATGAAACCATCCCGGTGCACGGTGTTCGAAGCTCGACAGTGCGAAGGTCCCGATGATCTCGCCGCCGTCGTCATACACCGGGACCGACCAGCAGGCGCACAGGTTGAAGTCGTAGGCGACCTGGCGCAGGTCGGTCCAGCGCGGGTCGCTGAAGGTGTTGCTGACGAACTGGGGCGTGCCCTGGTAGATCACGTTCCCGCAGGAGCCGCCGCCCGGCCCCGGCTGCAGGCCGTTCAGGCGCCTGACCGCGGCGCGCGGCACGCTGGGCGAGGAGTAGACGTAGAGCTTGCGGTCGTCGGGGTCGAGCAGCATCACGGTGCCGACCGCGTTCGGCAGCAACATCTCGGCCAGGTGGCAGATGTCGGCGACCATGGCGATCGAGTCCCGGCTTCCCAGCACCGCCCGCAGGATCGATTGCTGGTACTCGAGGATGGCCTGCTGCTCGTCGGCGCTCAGGCGGACTTCCTCGTCCGGGTTCCGCAGCATGGCAGGTTCGCGTGAAGTCATGATCATCGTGTGCGGACGAGTATCGGAATCATCCAGGCCCCGCTGTGGCGCCCGGGTGTCCGTGGGGGGAGCACCCGGTGCCGGCAAGCCGTATCACGGCGCAAGCGCATTCCATTCGACTCCACGAAACGGGACTAGGCAATTCATTTCATTACATGGGATTTCCCACATATACGAGGCTACAGTCGAGACCCGCGTTGCCGCCTCCTGGAATTCCGCCTATGCAAGCCCGGCCGTCGCGTGCATACTCCCGCCGGATTGCGCCGGGTACGCCCCCCCGTATACCCGCCGCCTTCCCGCCAAGCCTGTCCCCCGCCCCCGTCGGCGCGCCGATCCAGCCGCCCGGGCCGCGAGCCCCCGACCGCGCAACCGATGCCCAACCCGAACCGGCTTCGCAGCGACCTGCTGGTCCGCGAACACGAAGCCCTGCTGAACACAGACCTGATGGGAATCGCCAGGCTGCAGCGCAGCCGCTTCGCGTGGACCAACGCCACCTTCGACCTGATGTTCGGCTACGAGCCCGGGGAACTCCGCGGCCGGCGTGCAACCGCGCTCTACCCCGACAACACCGTGACGGGCGCGTTCGAGCGCGAACCGCGCGCCCTGCTCGCACGGGACGGCACCTACCGCAGCCAGCTGCGCCTGCAGAAAAAGGGCGGCGAGGGCGTCTGGGCCGACGTACGCGGGACCCTGCTGTCGACGCGGCAGTCGTTGTGGATGCTGGTGGACGTCACCGGCTGGAAGGAACAGGCGACCCGCATCGAGACCCTGGCATTCCACGACCCGCTCACCAGGCTGCCCAACCGCGCCATGCTGCGCCAGCTGCTGGAGCGCGAACTGGCGAATTGCAGACGCCTGCACAACATGCTGGCGGTGTGCTTCGTCGACCTGGACCAATTCAAGCCGGTCAACGACCTCAAGGGACACGAGGCCGGTGACTGCGTGCTGCAGGCCGTGGCCGCACGCATCCAGGACAGCGTGCGCGGCAACGACATCGTCGGGCGCATCGGCGGCGACGAGTTCGTCATCGTGCTGACCCATCTGGAGAATCGGCAGCAGGTGCAATCCACCTTGTCGCGCGTGCTGGAGCGACTGCGCGAGCCCGTCGCGCTGCACGGCGGCGGCAGCGCCGAGGTCTCGGCCAGCATCGGCGTGGCGATCTGCCCCGACGACGCGGTGACCGCCCAGGCCCTGCTGCGCTGCGCCGACGAGGCGATGTACGGCGCCAAGGCCGGCGGCCGCGACCGCTGGCGCTTCCACGAATCGAGCGCCTGATCCAGGCACCAGGCCCGGGCCTGTAGCGGGGCGCCGGGACCGGTGTCGCGTCGAATCAGGGAGCCGACGACAGCACCAGGCGGTCCTCGTAGCGCACCGGCTGGCTGGGCGAGGCGTGGCGCACCGCGCGGGCGAAGCGCACCACCGACCCCAGTCCATCGAAACCATGGGCCACGCCGGTGGGCCGCGGATCCCCGTTGGCCGGATAGACCACGAAGGTCGGTCCCGCGACCCGCCCCTGCGCCAGCGCGCGGGCCTGTGCTGCTGCGACTCCACGCAGGAACTCGTCTTGCGCGCAGGCAGCGCCCGCCGCGCATTCGGCGCGCAGGTGCTGCATCCGGTAGCGTCCCCCGGGCCCGGGACGCAGCACGACGAGGTCGAAATCGCGCAGGGCGAATCGCGTCGCTCCGGAATGCATCAACGCATCGACCCGATCCGAATCGGCGTCGCGTCCCAGCACGAGCAC
Source organism: Pseudomonadota bacterium (assembly GCA_021792835.1). Classification (GTDB taxonomy): domain Bacteria; phylum Pseudomonadota; class Gammaproteobacteria; order Burkholderiales; family Burkholderiaceae_C; genus Thiomonas_A. The sequence continues at coordinate 5,903 of JAJYTY010000083.1, read as the reverse complement.
TCCGACTCCCAGCAAATGGCGCTCATGGGCGTCCAGCTGGGCGCGCTGCAGCGCGGTCGGCACCGGATGGGCCAGGGCCTGCGCCGCGAACAGGCAGCAGACCCAGACCGGAAGTCGTTTGCGAATCGAGAATCCGTACATGACCTTCCTTGACGAAATCGCGTCCCCGCGAGGCAACGGGGAAGCCATGCCGGAGGATTAGAGCGAAGTGTCTCCGGTTTTCTTTCATCAATTCTGTGTAATCACCCCTGATTCGCGGGGGATATTTTCAACTGCCGGGGGAATATCGGACAGGATGTCGCGAGTCGCGACGCCATCGCCCCAGGGAAAGCGGTACTTGGCGGGACGATGCGGGATTTTCTTTCAGGTTCCTTACGACACGACCACGTCGCCGCATCCGCGCGGGGCAACGCTCCCCGCTACATTACTCTGGAGCGTCCGCTCCGACGCCGCCGCGAACCTCCTTTCGATAATCCCCATCCCACCCTTCAGGCTCGCGCCATGGCGCCCCCGGAAAGCATGTCGCTGGCGCTCGCGGCCCTCGCCGCCGCCCTGCGCCATGCGGGCAAGGGCGTGCTCGCGCTTGGCCGCGGCAACGCCTTGCTGTACGCCGACGCCATCGCGCGCTCCTGCCTGGAGCCGGCGGGCCCCTTGCGCCTGCGGGACGGCAGGCTGGGCGCACCCGGACTCGACGGGCAGCGCCTGCGGCAGGCGCTGCAACGCCTGGAGCGCACCGGCGAGCCCCAATTCCTGCTGCTGCGCCAGCGCGCCGCGGCCGCCGACGATACCCTGGCCGGGCAAGCCTACGCGGTGACGGCGCTGTGCCCGGGCGACACGGTGCCCACCGTCTGCCAGGTGCTGATCCTGGAGCCCCTGGGAGGCGACACCGCGCTCGGCGAACACGCGCTGGCCCAATGGTTCGGCCTGACGCCGGCACAGGCTCGGGTCGCCGCCTGCCTGTCGCGCGGACTGACGCCCGAACAGGTCGCGTCCCACTGCGGGCTCTCGATCCATACCGTGCGCACGCAGATCCGCGCCATTCTCGAGCGCTGCGGCAGCAACAGCCTGCAGCAGCTGCACCGCCAGCTCGCCAGCCTGGGGCGCGGCAGCACGCGCTGATGCCTCGCGCCGCGACCACCGGCCAGCGCGTTGCCCGGCGCTCACTCCAGGCCCGGTGACCCCGATCCCATCTCCGCGTGCCAGACCTGGGTCAGGTGCCCGATCACCTGCGCTCGCACGCGCGGCCGCGCCGCGTGACCCTCATCGAAATGCTGTGCGAGCAAGTCGGCCAGCGGCGTGCGCTGCAGCCCGCGTTCGGCGATGAACACCTCGATGGTGCGGCGCGCATCCACCGGAACCGCGCCGCCCTCCTGGTGGGGGGAGGCCGCCACCTGCATGTCCCACAACAGGTAGGTGGCGAGTGCCCCCAGCGCCGTGCGCGGACGCAACGGGTCGACGTCGTGGCGGAACCCGCGATGCCAGGCCGCGAGGTCCTCGACCGGCATGGGCCGCGCGATGCCGTAGCCCTGCCCCAGGTCGGCGCCCAGCACCACGGCCCCCTCGATGAGCCCGCGATGTTCCAGGCCTTCCACCGTCACGCGCATATCGAAGGCATGCACCAGACGAGTGAGATAGAGCATGAACTCCAGCGCCCGCTGCGGGCGCTGCGTGGCGCGTCGCACCAGACCCTGGTCCATCTTCACTTCATCGAAGGCGTACTTGTCGAGCCTGAGCAGCGAGCTGTGGCCGGAGCCGAGGTCATCCTCGGCGAGGCGCACCCCGGCTTCCCGAAGCTTTTGCAGGAAGGCGTTGCGATGTTCGTCGGAGTCGTGCCCCTCGCGGCTTTCCAGCAGTTCCAGCTCGATGCCCACGCCGCGCGGCCGGCATCGCTCCACGGCGCGCAGGATCGCCCGCTCGCAACGCGCATCCGCGATGGCCTCCGCCGGGAAATTCAGGGCGATCGCCCTGCACAGGCCTTCCCCGGCGAACACCTCCGAGTCGATGCAGGCCTGCTCCAGGCCCAGTTCCAGCAGCGCGAACAGCTCCTCGTTGCCGCACGCCGGCAGGAAGCGGTCGGGCGGCACGATGCGGCCGTCGTCGTCGAGCAGCCGCGCCAGGGCTTCCACCTTGCGCAGTTCGCCGCTGCGCAGATCGATGATCGGCTGATACATGAAGGCCACCCGCTTGTGCGTGACCCACGAGCGGTACTTCTGCCGCAACGGCAGGGGCACGACGGGAGCCGAACTCAGCCGCTGCACGGCGTGGCTCAACGATCGCTGCAGGTGGTTGAGGAAGGTGCTGGTGCGCAGGGTCGAGAAAAATCGCGGCCACGCGCTGTACAGCGTCAGCAAGGCGATGGTCTTGCCGGTATCGTCCTGCAGCGGCATCGTGGCGCTGGAGCGAAAGCCCAGTTCGGTGCCGAGCGCCTGCCAGGGCTTGTTGCGCGACTCGATGGCCCAGGCGTCGGACACGATGATCTGCCCGCTTCGCCACGCGTGGCCCCCGGGACCCTGGCCCGAGGGCTTCGAGGGGTCGATGCTGATCTTGGGCACCAGGCCCGTCATCATGGCCTCGTGGTAGCGGTGGCCGGCCGCGCCCTGCGAGGCCTCGATCTGCAATTCGCCGCTGGTGTCGCAACGCCCGAACAGCGCCGAGAGCTCGCCATCGAGGCCGCCCACCAGGCGCATCACTCCACGCACCAGGTCGGAGAAATTGGCTGTCTGCTGGATCATCTCGTCGATCCCGGCGGCGGCCAGCGCAAGCTCGGTGTCGACGCGCTGGTAGCTCCAGGCCTGCGCCTGCAGGTCCACGTAGATGCGTCGCTCGACGATCTCGAGCACCGCGTCGCGCTGCCGCTGCGCGACCAGCGGCACGATCTCGTCGCGGATCTTCTGCTGGAACAACGCGAGGGATTCGATCAGGGCCTGCAACTCGACCCCCACCAGCGCGTGGGCGCGCCCCACGCGCCGTGCCTCGGACTGGTGCCTGGCCATGCCCAGCCGCGGCGAGAACAGCAGCAGCAGGTAGCGGGCGTGGCGCTCCTTCAGTCGGGCGAACTCATGCTCGCGCAGGGCATCCAGGATTCGCGCCCCCTCGGCGGTCGCGGCCAGCGAGTCGAAGAACTCGTTCGAGAACTGCCCGGCCAGCCCGCCGACGACGCCCTGGACGGCTTGCAGGCAAGCCGCTGCCTGCGCGCCGTAGGCCCGCTCGTACGCCACCCCGAAGGCCATCATCGCCGCCACACGCGCCGCGCCGATGGCTCGGCTGGAGAACCCCGGAAATGCATCATATGTTTCCCAAAGAGTCGTCTAGCCATTGCAGACTTTCGGCGCAAGGCGCAAGGATTGGTCGTCCTAGCTTAACAAGACGTTCTACGTCGAACAATATTCGGAGTCATCGGGGTTTGACCCTTCTTCATACGCAGCTAATCTTGCGGCAGGGGAATCGGCATCGTGACCCGGCCCGGTTCCCCCGACCCGCGAGCTGCTGCAGCGGTTCCATCCCCTGCTGCAGGTCGCGTTGCGTCGCCTGACCGGGCCACCCTTTCCCTCCGCCCCTGCCCGACGAGCACACCATGGCCACGAAACCCCTGAAGATCGGAATCTCGGCCCGCATCGAACATCCCCATCCGGGGCAGGCAGGGCTGCGCGCCAAGACCTTGCAGTACCTGGAACAGTCGGTGGCGCACTGGGCCATGTCGCGCGACGTGCTGGTGTTCATGGTGCCCACGGTGGCCAGCGGCGGCGGCATCGTGCGCAGCAACATCCGGCTCTCCGACTACGCCGACGCGCTGGACGGACTCATCCTGCAGGGTGGCGCCGACATGAGCCCGAACAGCTACGGCGAAGAGGCGCTCAAGCCGGAATGGGCCGGCGATCCGATGCGCGACGGCTACGAGATGGAACTGCTGCACGAGTTCATCGAAGTACGCAAACCCGTGCTGGGCATCTGCCGCGGCGCGCAACTCATCAACGTGGCGATGGGCGGAACGCTGTACCAGGACGTGCCCACGCAGCTTCCCGAGCACGGCACCCAGCACCTCAGCGACGCCTACGACCTGAACCTGCACCCGGTGCGCTTCGTCAAGGACGGACTGCTCGCGCGCCTGTATCCGGAGGTCAATCCCGCGACCCTCAACGTTGTCTCGGTGCATCACCAGGCGGTGCGCAGCCTGGGGCGGGACCTGGTGGTGGAAGCCATCAGCCCTGACGACGGACTGCCGGAGGCGATTCGCGGCACGGGCCGCAATTTCCTGCTGGGGCTGCAATGGCACCCCGAATTCCATCACCCGTCGAACCCGCAGTTGCTCGACTGCGCCCCCATCCTCGAGGAATTCCTGCGCCACGTGCGCAAGCGCCGCTGGTGATCGGCACGCCCCGGCAACACCAGGACGATATCCCCGGTTTCCGTGAAATAGTTCCACACGCCGCGCCTCGAGCTTGCCTAGCATGGTTTCACCACCCATCGCGGAGGCAGCCATGAACCGCATCGAGCTCGAATACGTCGAGGACTCCAGCGAACTGGATCCTCAGGTTCCCGGGGTCTGGGCCCAGGGATCGTTCAATCTGGACGACGACGAGGCCGTGCTGGCGGACGCCGAGGTAGTCCAGATCCACGTGCGGGGCGAGCGCCGCGCGCACCGCCTGCCGCACCTGCGCCGAGGACTGCGACTGCGGACGAGGAAGGAGCAGCGGATTCGGCAGACCGCCGACGGCGTGTGCTGATCGAGGCGCGTGCCGGCGACACACCGCCGGATCCGTGGGCCGCGGCCGGATACTCGGCTACAGCGCGAACTCCTCCTTCTTCCTGCCCTTGGCGACCTCGGCCACCAACCAGCGCGGCATCCTGCCGCGTCCGCTCCAGGTCTCGCCGGTGGCCGCATTGCGATACCTGACCGCCACCGCCTGGCCCTGCGCGTCGCCTCGGGATGCCCGCCCGGGGTCCAGATCCGCGGCCGTGATGCCGAACTCGGCCATCGTGGCACGGATGTCCCGGATCACCGCATTGCGCTCACCCGTGCGCTGCGCCTCCGCTTGCTGCATGAGCGCTGCAATCTGCGCGGAAAGTTCTTGATGCGTGGGCATTCGTTGCACCGTATGTCTGGGGCCAGGCAGAACGATACCCTAGTTTTACAGGCTCGCGAAGTCCTGCGCGCGGCGACACCGCCTTGTGCTTATCCCCGTTGTGCGTGCAGGTAATCGAATGCGCAGCGAATGACGGGCGCCGCTGGATCAAGCTGGAACGCGCATTCGCCACGCCCCATGCCGGGAATGTAGACTGCTCGGGTTCTCCAGATGGCGACGATCCCCCGCGGTCTACCACCGCGCCTGCGAAAGGCGCTTTCCCGATGCGACCGTTGGCGACGATGACCTTTTGCAGCGCCCCCTGCGATTTCGACCCTGGCCGCCAGGTCATCGCGGACGCCGCGCGGAGGCCACGCCACGGATCGCATGCTGCCCCCGCATCACGAGCTTGCGCAGATCGGGTATCCGATCGGCGCTGCGGCACATGACGCTGCGCGAAGATCACCTTGCGCGCGCTTACGGTCCGCAAGCCGCCGCAGCGCTGCGCGCGGCGGCACCGATCCTCTCGGAGCTATTCAAGCGCCATAGCGCGCAACTCGGCGAGCAATACCGCGCGGCCACGGCCCACGACGCGGTGCTGCGACAGCTTGCCGACGAGGAGCGAAGCAGCTTCGGCGAGCGGGACCTCCGCCACGTCCTCATTTTGCCGAGCCCGGATCTGACCCCCGCGCAACACGAGGCCGCGGCCACGAGCATCGGCATGCAGCACGCGCTGGTCGGCGCCGACACCTTGTGGCGCATCGAGGTGTTCAACAGCTTGCAGGAGGCCGCCGCCGGGGCGATTCGGGAAGGGGTGGCCGATACGGCACTACTGGAATG
>JAJYTY010000082.1 GCA_021792835.1 Pseudomonadota bacterium | reverse complement strand
ATGGTGCTTCTCCTGTCGAAGACCGAGGCCGATTGCCTCTGTCTCCAACATAGGAATCACCACTCCTCCGAACCCGCGCAGCCCCTCCCGGAGCGCCTACCGCGAGAGCGGTTTAGTCCATGGCCGACCTCCAGTCATTGGGCCAACGTCGGCGTATATCGGCCACGAGCGTTGCCGCCCACAACGAGCTGCTCCCACTTTGCGGATTGCAGCCTTCGGGGTGCCTGAAGGCTCGCTACCGCGAGCGCTTCCGGTCCCTCACAGTCCCTGGCCGCCGCTGGCTTCGAGGCGCTGGGCATTGACCCAGCGGGCGGCATCCGAACAGAGGAACGCGACCACCGGCCCGATGTCATCCGGCTCCGCGATGCGGCCCAGCGCCGTGACCGAGATCAGGTGCTCCCGGATGCGCGGGTGGGCTTCCCACACGGCCGTGCTGAAATCCGTGGGGACAGCGCCGGGGGCCACGGCGTTGACACGGATGCGTCTGTCTCCGAGTTCCTTCGCCCACACGGGCACGAGCATCTCGACAGCGGCCTTGACGGCCGAATAGGGGCCGCCGGCGGGCATCGCGGTGCGCGTCATCGCGGTTGACAGGCAGACGATGGCGCCGCCGTCGGCGATGCGCGGCAGCAGCTCCTGGGTCAGGAAGTACATGCCGCGCAGGTGGATCGCTACCAGCGCATCGAAGCGCTCGAGCGTGGTCTCGCCCAGTTTCATGTGGCCGCTGGTGCCGGCGTTTTTGACCAGGAAGTCGAACGACGCGCGCTGCCATTGCCGCTGGAGCAGCGCATCCAGGCGTCGCGCGAAGTCGCCGAACGACGCGACGTCGGCGGCGTCGAGTTGCAGTGCCGCGGCGCGGCGTCCGAGGGATTCGATCTCGCGCTGCGCCGCCCGGGCTTCGTCGGCGCGCTCGCGGTAGGTGACGATCACGTCGTGGCCGCTGCGTGCCAGGTGCAGCGCCGCACTGCGACCCAGCCCGCGGCTGCCGCCGGTCACAAGGGCGATGCGCACGTTCGATGCGGTGTTCATGGGATTTCTTTCGGGAAAGAGGATCGATGTCGGAATCGTCGCACCGCCCGCGGCGCGGATAAATCCTCGCCAGTCGGTAACATTGTTCCATCCGTTCCAACAATCTCCCCGCCATGGACCGCCTTGACACCATGCGCCTGTTCACCCGCATCGTGGATCTCGGCAGCTTCACCGCCGCCGCGGAGGAAGCCGGCATTCCACGTGCGACGGCCACCTACGCCGTTCAGCAACTGGAGAAGCGCCTGGGGGTACGGCTGCTTGTGCGCTCGACGCGCCACGTCGCGACCACGCCTGAAGGTCAGGCGTGGGACCTGCGCTGCCGCCACGTGCTGGCGGAAATCGACGAGGCCGAGTCGCAGCTCGGCGTGGCCTCCATGCGGCCGCAGGGGAGGCTGCGCGTCGACCTGCAGCCGAGCCTGGCATCGGAATTCGTGTTCCCGCGCCTGCGGGAGTTCTGCGCGCTCCATCCGGGAATCGAACTGGTGGTGCGCACCGACGACCGCCTGGCCGACCTGCTGCGCGAAGGCGTCGACTGCGTGCTGCGCGGCGGCGAACCGCGCGAGCCGGGTTTGGTGGCGCGCCGCGTGGCTGCGCTGCCGGTGGTCACCGTCGCCAGCCGTGAATACCTTGCCCGCAACGGCGTGCCGCGCACGCTGGAACACTTCGCGCGCCACCAAGCGGTCAATTACGTCTCATCGGTCACGGGCCGGCCCATGCCGTTCCAATTCGTCGTCGGCGGCAAGCCGCGCAGCGTGACGCTCAAGGGGGCGGTGAGCGTCACGAGCGCGGACGCCTACAAGGCTTGCGCGCTGCACGGGCTGGGCTTCATCCAGACGGCGCGTCTGCGCCTCGAGGAGGCGTTGGGCGATGGCAGGCTGGTGGAGGTGTTTGCGCAGTGGGCGCCGCCGCCGGGGCCGGTCTGGGTCATGTATCCGCGTCAGCGCCATATGCCCTTGCGCGTGCGCGTCTTCGTCGATTGGCTCGTCGAACAGCTCGCGCCCTACGCGCCCGATGCGTTGGCTTAACAGGCTAGGCGTGCACAGGCCCGCGCGATCGAGCAGGAATACGGCTGTAGCGAGTGCAGTCGGTTGCCCGCCGGCATACAGCGTCGGTTGTGCCATGGAACCTCATGCCGAGGGCGATACCGAGCCTTCGGTCGGCCCGGCTCACAGGCGAACCTCGATCAGCGACGGGCCGGGCTCGCGCGTCGAGTTCAGCAGCGCGGCGTGGAGGGCCCCCGCGTCGCTCACGGGCACCGCGGGAACGCCCATGGCCTTGGCCATGGACAGCCAGTCGATCTTCGGCCGGTCCAGGTCGATCAGCGACAACGCACGCGGCCCGGGCTCTCCGGCGCCCATGTTGGCGGACTCGGCCTTCAGGATCGCGTAGCTGTTGTTGGCGAAGATGATCGTCGTGACGTTCAGGTTCTCGCGTGCCTGCGTCCACAGGGACTGGATCGTGTACATGGCACTGCCGTCGCCCACGAGGCACAGCACGCGGCGCTCGGGGCAGGCAAGCGCTGCTCCGGTGGCCACCGGCGTGGCGTATCCGATCGAACCGCCCATGTTGTTGATCAGGTCGTGAGGCAATGCGCCCAGCGTGTGGCCCATGGTTTCCCGTCCCGTCGTCAGCGACTCGTCGACCACGATGCAGTGCTCGGGAATGGCCGCCGCCAGGGCCTGGGCGATGCTGAGCGGGCTCAGCGCTCCGGTCGGCGCGGGGTTTGCGGTCCGGGGCTGGAGTTTCGGCGCGACGCGATCGGCTCCCAAGGCATCCAGGAGCATCTCGAACGCAAGTGCGCTGTCCTCGTGCGGCTCGACGAGCGGATGCACCAGCGTGGCCCCGGCCTTCAGCAGGCTGGGCTTGCCGGGGTGGCTGAAAAAGGCCACTGGCTCGCCGGTCTCCACGGTGACCAGGTGCTTGAAGCCCCTGAGGAATTCGCGCGCCGGGTCGACGGCGTAGGGGATGCGCTCGATCGGCACGCGCCCCGCGCCGCGCTCGATGCGCGCGGTGAAGAATTGCGATCCGAGGCGCGCCCCGGTGGCCGCGGCGATCCTGCCGGCGCGTTCCAGCGCGACCCCACGGGTCGCCTTGTTGGCCAGGATGATCAGCGTCGGCTCCCCCGAGCGAAGCACGCGCGCGACGTGCTCGATGCGGGCCGCGTCCGGCGCGATGCGCACCCCGCGGGGCGCGCGCGCGGGCACCACCGGGTGGCCGGCCTCCTGCCATGCCGTATCCCCGGGAAGGATCAGGGTCGCGATCCTGCCGGGATGTTCCGACGCCTTGGCGACCGCGGCCGCGGCGTCCCACGCGATGGTGCCCGCCGAATCGGCGCGGCGCACCCAGTGGCTCAGCGGGCGCGCCAGGCCCTCGATGTCGGAGCGCAGCGGAGGGTCGTATTGCAGATGGAGCGTGGCGTGCTCGCCGACGATGTTCACCATGCCCGACGACGCGCGCCGGGCGTTGTGGATGTTGGCCAGCCCGTTGGCCAAGCCCGGCCCGAGGTGCAGCAGCGTGGCGGCCGGCGCGTCCTTCATCCGGTACCAGCCATCCGCCGCGCCCGTGGCGACGCCCTCGAACAGGCACAGCACGCTGCGCATGCGCGCGTTGTCCAGCGCCGCGAGGAAATGCATCTCCGAGGTGCCGGGGTTGGCGAAACAGATTTCGACCCCTTCACCCACCAGGGTCGCGACGAGTGCCTGGGCGCCGTTCATCGCCCGGCGGGTTCGTCCGGCGGCGCCACCGGCAGCCCGATGAGTCGTTCGAGTCCGGCGCGGTCGAGGCCGTCGACGGTGTCGATCAGCCGCAGTCCCCGCGGGGTGCACTGCAATGTCGCCAGGTCGGAATAGATGCGCTGCACGCAGCCGATGCCGGTCAGCGGGTAGGTGCAGGTGGGAACCACCTTGCTGTGGCCCTGTCGGGTCAGCAGGTCCATCATCACCCAGGTCTGCCGGGCGCCCACCGCCAGGTCCATCGCGCCGCCCACCGCGGGGATGGCGCCCGGCTCCCCGGTGCTCCAGTTCGCCAGGTCCCCGGTGGCCGAGACCTGGTAGGCGCCCAGCACGCAGATGTCCAGGTGCCCGCCGCGCATCATCGCGAAGCTGTCGGCATGGTGGAAGTAGCAGCCTCCGGGCAGCAGCGTGACCGGTTGCTTGCCGGCGTTGATCAGGTCGTAGTCCTCGTGCCCGGGCTCGGGTGCCGGGCCCATGCCCAGGATGCCGTTCTCGCTGTGCAGCACGACCTCGATGTCGGCGGGAAGATAGTTGGCCACGAGCGTGGGTTGGCCGATGCCGAGGTTGACGCAGGCGCCGTCGAAGATGTCCTGCGCCACGCGTCGGGCGAGTTCGTGCTTGCTGCGCCTGGTGTAGTTGCTCATGGGGCCGCCCCGGTCAGGCCTGCTGCCGGAAGCCACCGGCCTGGGTCGCCACGCGATCGATGCGCACGATGCTGGACACGAAGATGCCTGGCGTGACGATGGTCTCCGGATCGAGCTCGCCGAGTTCGACGATCTCGTGCACGGTGGCGATGGTGCGCCGGGCCGCGGTGGCCATCACCGGCCCGAAGTTGCGCGCCGCCTTGCGGAATCGCAGGTTGCCCCAGCGGTCGCCGGTCTCGGCCTTGATCAGGGCCACGTCGCCGTGGATCGGATATTCCAGCACGTAGGGCTTGCCGTCGATGATGCGGGTCTCCTTGGCCGAGCCGTCCGCGTTGCGCGCCAGCTCGGTTCCGAAGCCCGTGGGCGTGTAGAAGGCGCCCACCCCGGCGCCGGCGGCACGCAGGCGTTCGGCCAGGTTGCCCTGGGGTACCAGCTCCAGTTCGATGTCGCCGCGGCGATACAGCGCGTCGAACACGTGGGAGTCGGCCTGGCGCGGGAAGCTGCAGATGATCTTGCGCACGCGGCCGGCCTTGAGCAGGGCCGCCACGCCGTGCTCGCCGTTGCCGGCGTTGTTGTTGACCACCGTGAGATCGCGCGCGCCCTGCTCGATGAGGCCGTCGACGAGTTCGTTCGGAACGCCCGCGGTACCGAAACCGCCGATGAGCACCGTCGAGCCGTCGCGCACGTGCGACAGCGCGTGCGCGATCGAGGGGGATATCTTGTCGATCATGGTCTGTGCGGTGCGGGGGGCCTTGTCGCGCTCATTCGCTGTGCGCCGGATTGAGCACGAAGTCGTATTCCAGCAGGTAGGTGCCATCGGGCTGGGGCGTCCACGCGCACACCAGCGATTGCCGCACGCCGAACACCGCGTCGGAGTCGAGGTAGTCGCTGTCGTCGCGGAACACGTGCGTGATCAGCGTCTCGTAGCCCGGCGCCTGGATCATGAAATGCAGGTGCGCCGGGCGCCAAGGGTGGCGGCCGGTGGCGTCGAGCATCCGGCCGACAGGGCCGTCGTGCGGAATCGGGTAGGGCACCGCGACGATGCTGCGGAAGTGGAAGCGGCCGTCGTCGTCGGCCTGAAGGATGCCGCGCGACTGCGCGTGGTCCAGTCCCTGGTGCTGCACGTCGTACAGGCCGTCGTCGTCGGACTGCCACACGTCGAGCAAGGCGCCGGGAACCGGGCTGCCATCGAGGCCCCGCACCGAGCCGCGAACCACGCAGGGCGTGCCCTTGGCTCCGTTGGCGATGTCGTCGCCGAGTTCGTGGCGCGGCGCGCCGTCCACGTGGAAGGGGCCGAACACGGTGGCCTCGGTGCACCCCTGGGGCTTGTCGTTGTTCATGGCCACGGTCAGCATCGACAGGCCCAGCACGTCGGACAGCAGGATGAACTCCTGGCGCTTGTCGTCGGTGATGTGTCCGCAGCGCGTGAGGAAATCGATACCCTGGGTCCATTCCTGCTCGGTCAGTTGCACGTCGCGCGCGAACGCGTGCAGGTGCCGGACCAGGCTGGTCATGATCTGCAGCAGGCGCGGATCCGGCGTGCCGGCGAAGCTGTCGATGACGGCCTGGGTGATGTTGTGCTGGTTGAGATTGCGCATGCTCGCTCCATCGCTCGGGGATCAGTGCAGCGGTGCCCGCGGATGCGGCGCCGCGCGCGCGGTCACGCGCTCCACAGCGAGCGCCCGTCGTCCAGCCATGCGTGCGGCGGGCGCCCTCCGGCGTTTGCCAGCATAAGCCCGCAAGGGCCGCTGCCGGCGACCAGCACGTCGACGTCGAGCCCGGGCGGTTCGTGCGAAGGAAAAATGCTGCGCGTCACGCACAGTCGGCTGAGCCGCTCGAGACGCAGGCGCGCACAGCGAAGCTGCTGCGCCAGGCGACCCGCCCACCACATCATGTCTTCGATGCACGGCGACCAGGCGCGGCAGGAGGCGCGCTACATGCCACCGGGCATGCGCGCTCTGGGCGCGCGCCTGCATCGGCAGGCAGGGGAGTTCGCCGTCGCGGCGCAGGACGCCGCGGCGACGGGTGACGTGCGAAAGGCTCGGGCGGTCCCCGGTCCTGATCGTGACCCTCAGCGCCGGAACACAACGTCGTAGTCGAACCTGCGGGCCACCGTGGCCGACAGGCGGATGGCATTGGGGTGCATGGGATTGATCAGCACCACGGGCTCTTCGGGGACGATCACCGAGGGCACGAGCAGGAGCAGGGAGCGCCCGGAGAACAGCCACGCCGAGCCGTATCGAACGCTCGCCATCCCGGCGGGAATCGCCGACCAGGCCCGGTCGAGTCCGGCTGCGTCGGTGACCTCCCGCGCTGCCCAGAGCTCATCCGGGATCCGGATCTCGACCAGGAACCTGTTGACGGGAAAGCCGGACGAGTCCACGTGCGCGGCGGTTTCCAGGACGGACAGGGAGCGGGTTTGGGCGGCATAGACCACGGCCTCTCCCTGGTCGTTCCACCTGCCAGGGTTGATGGCCGCCCCTTTGCCGCCGAGGTCGTTGGCGCGGTAGGAGACGGTTTCGGTTCCAACGCGCCAGCAGATCAAACCGACACTCCGCTCTGGATCGCGCCGAGGACACGCATCACGGCATCGAGGCCGGTCGGCGTGTCCAGCAGTTCTTCGGGCCTGCGGCCACCCAGTGCGGGCTGCGGCTTGCTGATCCACTCGCCAAGCCAGCGCGCCGCGTCGAAGTCGGCGGCGTCCGGGTGCGTGGATTGCGCGGCCATCTCGCGTGCTTTCGCCAGCAACCGTGTCACGCCGAGCGCGGCCTGACCCGCCGTACCGTCGAGCCGTCCGCCTGCGCTGAGCTTGCGCAGCGTGGTCGAGCGCGGCGCCCCGGTGATGCGCAGCACCTCGGACAGAGGCCGGTTCAGCCGATTCGCCAGGAAGGTGAAGAGTTGCGCTGGAACGCCCTGGCGCTCGATCTCCACAAGGTCCATCGTCGTGGCCTTGCTCAGCGCCGCCACGAAGTCGGCCTTCCTGAGCGTGGCCTCGGAGGCGCCCGGAGCCCAGACGTCGAGCACCCCATCGCGCGCCGTGACATTCGCGTGGGTCGCCGCGCCACCTTTCGCCGTGCCGCTCGCGGTCTTCCTGGAAGGTCGACGTCGCACAACCCGCGCAGCATGTTCGTTCGAGGTTTCTGCGGCCATCACGCCCTCCTGGCTTCGCTCATCTCATATGAGACGGATTCTAGTCTCGTTCGATCAAGTCCGCGCGCGGCTCGCCCGGCGCTCGGATGTATAGACACTATCGATGGAAATCACCTCTTCCGTCTATTTGATTGACATGGCGGGCATCGGATACATTGGCCGCAAAACCCGCTGAGACGGGCCGCCAAGGCCGCTGAAGCGAGGCAACGAACAAGACCAAGAGGAGACGACGCGATGGCTCAAGTCGCGCACCCGGGAAGCGCCGCACCGCGCATTCCCGTGCACCTGTTCAGCGGCTTCCTGGGAAGCGGCAAGTCGACGCTGATCAATCGCCTGCTGGCGCATCCGGGTTTGCGCCGCGCCGCGGTGATCGTCGCCGAGGCCGGCGACGTGCGGGTCGACCGCGCGCTGATCGCGGCACGTCCCGACATGCTGCGCGTGATCGACCACGGCTGCCTGTGCGGAGAGGTGCACGACGAGATTGCCAGCTCGATGCTCGAACTGCTGCGCGGCCAGGGCACCCGCGGGGAGCCGATCGACGCCCTGTTCATCGAGCCCTCGGGCCTGTCCGACCCGGTTCCGATCATCCAGACCCTGCTGACGGATCGCAAGGTGTCGCAGTTCTTCGAGCTGCGGACCGTGATCACCGTGGTCGACGGAGTGCAGGGACTCGAATCGCTGCATACGCAGACGGTTGCGACCAAGCAGCTGGCGGTCGCCGACACGATCGTCATCAGCAAGGCGGACCGCATCGCCGGTCCGCAGGACCTGAGGGAACTGCACGACAGGCTCGCGGCCAGCAATCCGGATGCCGTGCGACATGTGGCCGTGCATGGCGATGTGGAGCCCGCACGACTGCTGCGCGCGAGTGCCTACGCCGGCGAGCGCGACGATGCCTCACGTGTGCGGCTGCACGCGGTGAACCGGGCGCAAGGGGTCCGCCGCGCGGATGCGGTGGTGCCGGTGCGCTCGTTCAGCGTGGTTCACCGCGGCGACATCGACATGCCGGGCTTCGTGTTGTGGCTCAACCTGATCGCCGGTCAGTTCGGTGGAGGACTGCTGCGCATGAAGGGCGTGGCGTGCATCGACGGGCGCGGCTATGCCGTGCACGCGGTGCAGTCGGTGATCAGCGAACCGGTCGAACTCGAGGCCGGGCGCTACACCCCCGGCGAATCGGTGTTCACGTTCATCGTGCGCGGTCTGGACGAGCAGCAGCTGCGGGCGACACTGGACGTGCTGCGCTTTCGCGGCGCTCCGGCCGCGTCCGCCGGAGCCCGGATCGACCCCGCGCGCTACGCGTTGTTCAAGGACGTGCTGAGCCGCTTTCGCTCGCTGCAACTGCCGGCGAGCGCCTGAGGCCCGGCGCCTCGCGGCGGCGACGCGGCGGCCCTGGGCTCGCCTGGCGGGCCGCTTCGCACCCCCCCATTTTCCTCACAGACAGGACTAGCGATGGAATCCCTGCAGGCCAACCCGGACCCCAAAGGCAACGTGCACTACGTCGTCGGCAAGCGAATGATCGACTGCGTCGGCGATACGGCGGTCGAGGACCGCGTGATCGAGGTCAGCGACGGCATCATCACCCGGATCGGATCGAAGTCCGAGTTGCCGATCCCGCAGGGAGCATCGGTGATCGATTGCGGCGACGCGACCCTGATGCCGGGGATGCTGGACATCCACATCCACACGCTGATGTTCAATTGCCTGACCTTTCACAACTTCCGGGTCGCGCAATGGGAGATCACTCCCGAGCTGCAGCAGATGTACGGTCTGTTCCATGCGCAGCTGTGCTTCGACATGGGCTTCACCACGCTGCGTGACATGGGGCTGGCGTCGAGCCGCGGGCTGATGGTCGCGGAGGCCTGCGCGCTGCGGGATGCGATCGACATGGGGATCGTCGAGGGGCCGCGCATGCTGGTGGCCGCGTTCACGACCATCACCGGCTCGCACCTCGACCTGATCCATCCTCGAGCCGCCTTGCGCACGGGATTCCAGAACGCCGACGGGCCCTGGGAGCTGCGAAAGCTCGCGCGCACCAACCTGCGCCAGGGCTGTGACATCATCAAGACCTGCGCATCCGGCGGTGGCGGCACCGACAAGGAGGAGCCGGACATCCGCAACATGACCCAGGAGGAGCTCGACGCGCTGGTCGACGAGGCCCACGCCTTCCACAAGCAGTGCGCGGTCCACTGCTTCACGCCGCAGTCGCATCGCATGGCGCTGGCGGCCGGTGCCGACACCATCGAGCACATGGTGTTCTCCGACGACGAGGTCATCGGCATGATCAAGGAGGCGGGAACCTATGTCACGCCGACCCTTTCGCATCGCACCGATCACGCGATCGACCTGCGCCGCGAGCAGGGAACGTCGCAGTTCGTCCTGCGCAAGATGAAGAGCTTGCAGCCGATCTGCTTCGACACCTTCCAGAAGATGTACAAGGCCGGGGTCAACATCGCCATGGGCACCGACATGGGCTTCGATCCGGAAATGGGCACGAATGCACGTGAACTCGAGATCTACGTCGATCTGGGCATGAAACCCATCGACGCGCTGCGAACCGCGACGATCAACGCCGCGCGCGCGGTCAAGCTCGGCGACAGGCTCGGCACCCTGGAGGTCGGCAAGCTCGCCGACATCGTCGCGGTCAACGGCAATCCCCTGCAGGACATTCGCTGCCTGCAGCAGAAGAAGGACATCATGCTGGTGATGAAGGAAGGCAAGGTGTTTGCCGACCGCCGCCCCGGGCATTCCAGGAGCGTGGTCAACGCCGAGCCGGGAAGCTGGAAGATCGTCGATTACCTCTGAGCGGAGAACGGGCGATGGACCATGCAGTGGTCACCGGCGCCAGTGCCGGAATCGGCGAGGCCGTCACTCGACGGCTGCTCGAGCGCGGACTGCACGTGATCGCGTTGCAGCGCGGCGAGCCCAGGCTGCGGCATCCGCGGCTGAGCCACCGCAGCGTCGACCTGTCGGATCCGCAGGCCACGCGCGAGGTGGCGCAGGCGATCGCCGCCGAATTCCCGGTCGGCTACCTGGTCAACAACGCCGGGGCGAATTGTCCGGCGCTGTTCGAAGATGCCACCGTCGAGGAGCTGCGCTACGTGACCGACATCACGCTGGGCGCGGCTCTGGTGCTCGGACAAGCCTTCGTGCCTGCGATGCGACGCGCACGATTCGGGCGCATCGTCAACATGTCGTCGCGGGCAGTGCTCGGCAAGAAGGCCCGCACCGTGTACTCGAGCGTCAAGGCCGGGTTGATCGGAATGACCCGCACGCTGGCGATCGAGGTCGGCCGCGATGGCATCACGGTCAACGCCGTCGTTCCGGGTCCCGTGGCGACCGACCATTTCAATCGGGGGCACCCGCACGGCAGCGAGCAGCGTCGGCGGGTCATCGAGGACATCCTGGTCGGACGTATCGGCGAGCCGGATGACGTCGCGAATGCCGTCGACTTTCTCCTTTCGCCCGGCAGTGGCTACATCACCGGGCAGGCGCTGTTCGTCTGCGGCGGGACAAGCCTGACCGGCACGGGGGGGGAGTAGCCGATGGCCGATCGTGTGCGAGGAGCCATGCTCGGCGCCGGGCAGTGGGCCGGCGTGCTCGCCGCGGCGTCTGCACAGTGCCAGGCATTGGACTTGCGCTGGTGCTGGGCGCGGGACCCGGACAAGCTGCTGGCCTTCGCCGGGCGCCATCGGCTGCAGCCCCGCGGTGACCTCGATGCGCTGCTCGCCGACCCCGAGCTCGACGCCGTGTTCATCGCGCTGCCCAACAGCGAGCATGCGCGGTTTGCCGAAGCCGCGGCGCGACAAGGCAAGCATGTGTTCATCGAGAAGCCGGTCGCGGGGACGCTGGCCGAAGGTCTCTCGATCAGGCAGCTGGAGCGCAGCCACGGCGTGCATGTCGCGGTCGGGCACTGCGCGCGCTTTCTTGCCGGCAACCGCGTCATCCGGCGCCTGATCGAATCCGGCGAACTCGGCCAGTTGACCCAGATCGAGGCCGTCTTCGGCAACGGGCGGGGACTGCGGCTGCAGCGCACCGACTGGCGCTGGTACCAGTCGGGCGCGCCGGGCGGTCCGCTGAGCCAGATCGGGATCCACCAGTTCGACGTTCTCGAGGCCCTGGGCGGGCCGATCCGCTCGGTCAGCGCGCGCAGCGCCCACCACTCGCCCCTGCCGTCGGAGGTGGAGGATCAGTGGATGGTCGTCGTCGAGTTCGCCGACGGCAAGCTCGGCTCGCTTGCGGTGAACTGGACCAGCCCCGGGCGCTACGCGGTGCGCGCCACCGGGATGCACGGCAGCGCGGTCTACGAGATCGACCAGACACTGTGGTCGGATGCGTCGCGCCTGCACGAGAACGCGAGGCTGCGCATCGAGCGGGCCGGCGGCGGATCCGCGGCGAGCACCGAGCTGGCGGTGGAGCCGGGCAACATGTTCACCGAAGAGCTCGACCATTTCGCGGGAGTCGTGCTCGGCAGGCATGCCAATGCCATCACCGCCGATGCTGCCTGCCGGGCGCTGGCCGCGGTCGAAGCGTCCATCGAGTCGGCCCGCCGCGGCGGCGCGGCGGTCGGGATCGATGCAGTGATTCAGGCAGCGGGCCCCGGCGCGGGCGTGCCTGCAGAACCTTCTTCCGGGTTGACTTCATGACCAAACCAATTTCCCTGCGCGGCGTCTCCTATGCCTATCAGACGCACCGGGGGGAGGTGTTCGCGCTGCAGGACGTGGACCTGCTGATCCCGGCCTCGCAGTTCTGCTGCGTGCTCGGGCCCAGCGGGTGCGGCAAGACCACCCTGATGAACCTGGTCGCGGGATTCCTGCAGCCGACGGCAGGCAGCGTCGACATCGACGGCAAGCCGATCCGCGAGGGCGCGGGCGACCGCGGAGTCGTGTTCCAGGATTTCAACCAGTTGTTTCCGTGGCGGACCATTCGAGGCAACGTCGAATTCGGGCTCGAGATCCGCGGCATGGCGGCCGCGCGTCGGCGTGAGAGGGCCGAGGAGATCCTCGATCTCGTGGGGCTGAACAAGTTCGCGCAATCGCATCCGCATCAGTTGTCCGGAGGCATGCAGCAGCGCGCAGCCATCGCACGTGCGCTGGCCTACGACCCACCGGTGTTGCTGATGGACGAGCCGTTCGCGGCGCTGGATGCGATGACCCGGGACGTCATGCAGAACCTTCTGGCCGAGATCTGGCAGAAGACCCGCAAGACGGTGCTGTACATCACCCACAACGCGACCGAGGCGGCATTTCTGGGAGAGCGGGTCGTCGTGCTCAGCGCGCACCCGGGGCGTATCAAGAGGGATTTCGCGGTCGATTTGCCCAGGCCGCGTGACCCGTTGTCGGATGCATTCGTGCGCAGAGCCCGCGAGATCATCGCGGCGCTGGCCGAGTAGCCGACCCGCGGCAGGCAGGCTTTGGGGCAAACCACGATACCAACAGGAGACAGACATGAACCACAGCAACGCCAGGCGACGCTTCGTCGGAACGATGGGCAAGCTGGCCGTGGCCGGCGCAAGCGTGCCTGCCTGGGCCGCGCAGGCTCTTGCCGCCAGCCCGCTGAACGTCGGCTACCAGGACACGTCATGGGGCGCTGTCATGATGATCGGCCTGCAGCAAAAGCTGTTCGCGAAGGCGGGCTGCTCGCTGCAGCCGCGCCTGTTCGACAGCGGCAACTCGACGCGCAACGCCATGATCTCGGGCGGCGTCGACGTCGGCGTGCTGGGCGTGACCCCCTTCATACTCGGCGTCGACAAGGCGCAGATGCATTCGCTGGCGGTTGCCATGTACGCCGGTGCGACGAACGCGGTGGTGGCGCGCAAGGGAACCGGCATCCAGTCCATCGCCGACCTCAAGGGCAAGGTCGTCGCGTCGCAGGTCGGGTCGGCGACCGATTACGTGTTCCAGAACGTCATCCTGCCCCACTACGGCGTGAACAAGTCGGAGGTGCGCATCATCAACGTCACCTTCCAGAACCAGGTCGCCGCGTTGCTGAGCAAATCGGCCGATGCCTTCGCCGGGGTGGAGCCCTATCCGTCGGTGGCGATCGTCGACGGCATCGGGCACGAGGTGGTCGACTACGAGAAGTTCGACATGCAGCCGGTGTTCGTGGCTGTCGATCCGAAGCCCTATGCGGATGACAAGCCTGAACTGGTCAAGTTCATGCGCGGCTGGCTCGAGGCGTCTGCCATGATCCGCCACGATCCGCAGGAGGCCTCGCGCATCATCTGGGATCGCTTCAAGGCTCAGGGCTAC
>JAJYTY010000081.1 GCA_021792835.1 Pseudomonadota bacterium | reverse complement strand
CACCGCGGGCGAGGTGGTGGAGTCGCGCGATCCGGCGCTGCGCCCCGGCGACAAGGTGGTGGGCATGCTGGGGTGGCAGCGCTTCGGCTGCGTGCCGGCGCGCGCGCTGATGAAGGTCGACGACTCGAGCGTGCCGCTGCAGGCCTATCTGGGCCCCGTGGGCATGCCCGGCGTGACCGCGTGGTACGGGCTGCACCGCATCTGCGAGCCGCAGCCCGGGCAGACGGTGGTGGTGACCGCGGCGTCGGGCGCCGTCGGCTCGGTGGTCGGCCAGCTCGCGAAGGCGCGGGGTTGCCGCGTCGTCGGCGTTGCCGGCGGCGCCGCCAAGTGCGACTACGTGCGCGGCGAACTCGGCTTCGACGCCTGCGTGGACTACAAGGCGGAGCGCCTGGGCGAGGACCTGCGGGCGGCGCTGCCCGACGGCGCGGACTGCCTGTTCGAGAACGTCGGCGGCGAGATCTTCGACCGCCTGCTCGGACTCATGCGCCCCTTCGGGCGCATCGCGCTGTGCGGCATGATCTCCGACTACAACTCGACCGAGCCCTACGCGATGCGCAACGTGCGCGCGGTGCTGGTGCATCGGCTGAAGATGCAGGGTTTCATCGTCTCCGAGCACATGGACCTGTGGCCGCAGGCATTGCGCGAACTCGGCGGCATGGTGGCTGCCGGCAGCCTGCGCTGGCGCGAATCGGTGGCCGAGGGGCTGGAGCGTGCGCCCGAGGCCTTCATCGGCATGCTGCGCGGGGGCAACTTCGGCAAGCAGCTGGTGCGCCTGGGCTGAGTGCGGCGGCGGACATGGCCATGCAACCGCCAGTTTCCGGCGCCGGCGTGCGCCTGCGCGAGCCCGGGCCCGGGCTGAGCTTCGACGTCGACCGGCTGTGCGAATTCCTGCGGACGCGGCTGCCCGAGCTGCGCCCGCCGCTGCAGGTTTCGTTGTTCGAGGGCGGGCAGTCCAACCCGACCTACCTGCTGCGCGACGCCGCGCTCGCGCGCTGGGTGCTGCGGCGCAAGCCACCGGGCAAGCTGCTGCCTTCGGCGCACGCGGTGGACCGCGAGTACCGGGTGATGTCGGCGCTGGCCGGCAGCGAGGTGCCGGTGCCGCGCATGCGCGTGCTGTGCACCGACGAGTCGGTGATCGGCACCGCGTTCTATGTGATGGACTGGGTCGACGGGCGCATTCTCTGGGACCCGCGCCTGCCGGGAATGCAGCCCGCCGAACGCGGCGCGGTGTTCGACGAGATGAACCGGGTGATCGCCGCGCTGCACCGGGTCGACGTGCACGCCGCCGGGCTCGACGACTACGGGCGCCCGGGACAGTATGTGCAACGCCAGATCGCGCGCTGGAGCCAGCAGTACCGCGCCAGCCAGACCGAGCCGCTGGAGGCCATGGAGCAGCTGATGCGCTGGCTGCCCGAGCATGTGCCGCCGGGCGACGAGGTGTCGATCGTGCACGGCGACTTCCGGCTCGACAACCTGATCTTCCACCCCGGCGAGCCGCGGGTGCTGGCGGTGCTCGACTGGGAGCTTTCCACGCTGGGGCACCCGCTGGCCGATTTCGCCTACCACTGCATGGCCTGGCGACTCGGGCCGGGGCAGTTCCGCGGCATCGCCGGCGCCGACCTGGCGCAGCTGGGCATCCCGACCGAGGCCGACTACGTCGCCGCCTACTGCCGGCGCACCGGGCGCGCCGAGGTGCCGGCCGAGCAATGGGAATTCTTCATCGCCTTCAACATGTTCCGGCTCGCCGCCATCCTGCAGGGAGTGCTGGCGCGGGCGCTGCAGGGCAACGCGGCGAGCGCGCAGGCGCTGGAGGCGGGTTCGCGCGCACGCCCTCTGGCCGAGGCGGCGTGGGAGCAGGTGCGGCGCATCGGGACCTCTTGACACGGACATCGCCCGCGGATGCGGGCACCCCACGGAGTACACGATGAACTTCGAATACACCCCCAAGGTGCGCGAGCTGCAGCAGCGCCTGGAATCCTTCATGGAGCGCCACGTGCTGCCGGCGGAGGCCGATTTCGCGGCCGAGGTCGCGGCCAACCGCGCCGCCGGCAACGCGTGGCAGCCGACGCGGGTGATGGAGACCCTGAAGCAGCAGGCGCGCGCCGACGGGCTGTGGAACCTGTTCCTGCCCGATTCCACGCACGGCGCCGGACTGAGCAACCTGGAATATGCGCCGCTGTGCGAGATCATGGGGCGCTCGCCGCTGGCGCCCGAGGCCTGCAACTGCTCGGCGCCGGACACCGGCAACATGGAGGTGCTGGAGCGCTACGGCACGCCCGGGCAGCAGCAGCGCTGGCTGCAGCCGCTGCTGCGCGGGGAGATCCGCTCGGGCTTCGCGATGACCGAGCCGGCGGTGGCTTCCAGCGACGCGACCAACATCCAGGCCAGCATCCGGCGCGACGGCGCGCACTACGTGATCCACGCGCGCAAGTGGTGGACCTCGGGGGCCAACGACCCGCGCTGCAAGGTGCTGATCCTGATGGGCAAGACCGACCCCGACCACCCCGACCGGCATCGCCGGCAGTCGATGATCCTGGTGCCCACCGACACCCCCGGCGTGACCATCGTGCGCAACCTGGAGGTGTTCGGCTACGACGACGCGCCTCACGGGCACGCCGAGGTCGACTTCGCCGAGGTGCGGGTCCCGGTCGACCACATGCTGCTGGGCGAGGGGCGCGGATTCGAGATCGCGCAGGGGCGGCTGGGGCCCGGGCGCATCCACCATTGCATGCGCCTGATCGGGCTGGCCGAGCGTGCGCTGCAGGACATGTGCCGGCGCGTCGTGTCGCGCCGCGCCTTCGGGCGCCTGCTCGCCGAGCACGGCGTGACCCGCGAGCGCATCGCCGAGGCGCGCATGCGCATCGACCAGGCGCGCTGGCTGGTGCTCAGCGCCGCCGACAAGATGGATCGCCTGGGCAACAAGGTGGCGCGCAAGGAAATCGCGATGATCAAGGTGGTGGCGCCGAACATGGCCTGCCAGGTCATCGACTGGGCGATCCAGGCGCATGGCGGCGCCGGCGTGTCGCAGGACTTCGGGTTGGCGCAGGCCTACGCCAACGCGCGCACCCTGCGCCTGGCCGACGGCCCCGACGAAGTGCACCGCGACCAGCTCGCCCGCATGGAACTCGAGCCCTACGCCGCGGCCGCGCGCGGCGCGGGTGCTTCCACGCCGTCCTAGGCCGTCTTCACGCATGGCGGACCACTCGTCCCTGTGCCGGCATGCGTGCTCGCCGAGCCACCGGATCCAGGCCGTGAACTGGACTTCGCGTGCTGTCGTCTATAGCATAGATCCATCATTTTCTGAGGGATACATGCTATGACAAACCTCTATGCGCCGACCGACAAGGGCTTCGATGCGCGCCTTGAGGCGATCGACCGTTGCCAGGTCGGGCTGCTGCGCGAGCTCGCGTCGCAACAAGGTGGGCGGCTGATCCTGAAGGGCGGAATGGCCATGCGCGGCGCGTTCGGAAGCATGCGGCTGACGAAGGATATCGATTTCGATCGGGAGCAGACTCTGAGCCAGGAAGCGTTGAAGCGAGGGCTGCGTACGCAACTGATACGGGCGGCAGCAACCGCCGGCATCAAGACGCCGAAGGTCGAGTTCACCAAGGACACCCAGACGACGGTACGCGCCAGGCTGGCGGGAACCATCGCCGGCGGGGCCGAGGTGCGCTTCGACGTGGAGGTATCGGGCCGCAGTACGCCACACCAGACATGGGTGCGCACGCAGATCGTCAATCCGCCTCCCCGCTATGGCATGGCGCCGTTTCTGGTCAAGACGTACACCAACGAAGCCCTGGCCGCGATGAAGATTGCGGCGGCACTGTCCGAGCAGCGCAACGCGCCGAGGGATCTGTATGACCTGCGAGATCTGATCCGCGCCGGCGCGAACCCGACGAATCTGCTCGCTCAGCAGGACGCGGATCTGCTCGAGGACTACGCCCGTCGCGCTCCAGCCAAGCTGGAAATGCTGAGCTATGCGCTGGCGCAGCAGGAGCTCTTGCCGTATCTGCCCGTTGATGAACGGTCCCTGCTGACGGAGCATGCCTGGATCGAAGCCACCTTGATGGTCGCCGACCATGTCGTGAGATGGTGCGGGGACGCGCTGGAATTGCAGCGACAGCACGTTGCCGCAGGGGCGCAGCCGGATGGCGATTCCCCGGGTCCGGCATCCACGCCGCGTCGCTCGGGAGCTTGATCCATGGCGAAGACGTGGAAGGCCGACGCCGAGCGCCTGCTGCTCACCGCGCAGAGCCCTTCCGTGCTCACGACGGCCATGCTTCATGCCCTGGCCACCACGGGCAGAGCCGACGCGCCCTCGTCGGCGACCGTCGGTCGGTGGGTGGCGGAGATGGCGGGCACGGGCAAGCTCCGCGAAGTGATCCGGGGTGTCTACCTGAACCACCTGGGCCATCGCGACGTCAGCCCGGCCGCGGCAGCGCATTGGGTGCGTCACCGCAGCGTGGTCAGTCTCTCCTGGGTTCTGGAACAAGGCCACATCACGAACAATTTCGGCGACACGATCACCTGCGTGATTCCGATCGAGACAGGTTGGCCGAATCCGCAGGTGGGCGACAGGCACACCTCGGCCGGCACCTTCAGGTTCTTCGCGATGCCCGCCCACCTCGTCGACGAGCGTGCGGGAAAGCTGGAGGACATTCGGGATCTGCGAGTCGACTACCCGCGCACGACCCTCGAGAAGGCGCTGATGGACTGGATCTATCTGGGTGCATCACGCCGCAGCCGGTTGACGCGCCCTCCATTCGACCTGGACCTTGGCGCGTTGAATCGGCGGCGCCTGTCGCGTATCGCCAGGACGATGGGGCTGACTGCGCTGCTGAACGCCTGGGTCAGCCAGTATGAGAGCTACCAGGCCGATGTCGATGTCCAGGGCAACAGGGCGACGCGCATGCGCATCTGAACGGTCGCGCCGCTTTCGAGCGTGCGTCATGGGCACGTCGTGCCGGCGGCATGGTCACGGCACCAGGGGCAGCGGGGCCCTCTTGCAACAAACAGCCTGCTCGCCGGCCCCCGCGCGGCGCGAGCAGCCGAGGAGACAGCGATGAGCGAACTGCACCTGCGCCACTGGCCCAAGGGCCTGCCGCGCCACCTGAGCATTCCGGCCACCCACCTGTACGACAACGTGGAGGTCGCGGCGCGGCGTTTTCCCGACAAGGCCTTCCTGGTCTATTACGGGGCGAGCCTGAGCTTCGCCGAGTTCCGGCGCCAGAGCGAGGCCATCGCCGGCTACCTGCAGCAGCGCTGCGGGCTGCGCGCAGGAGACCGCGTGCTGCTGGACATGCAGAACAGCCCGCAGTTCGCGCTCGCCTACTACGGCATCCTGCGTGCCGGCGGGGTGGTGGTTCCGGTCAACCCGATGAACCAGGCGAAGGAACTCGCGCATTACGTGCAGGACAGCGGCGCGCGCATCGCCATGTGCGGGCAGGAACTGCTGGCCCAGGTGCAGCCCTTGCTCGGCCAGGGGCTGCAGTGGGTGATCGTCGCCGTGATGTCCGAGTACGCCGGGACGGATTCGCCGGTGGCGCTGCCCGCGGCGCTCGCCGAGCCGGCGCGCGAACTGCACGGCGACGGCCTGGTGGCGTGGCGCGACATGCTGGCGCAGGACTTGCGGCCCGGGCCTTTGCAGGGCGGCCCCGACGACCTGTGCGTGATGCCGTACACCTCGGGAACCACCGGGCTGCCGCGCGGCTGCATGCACACCCATCGCAGCGTGATGAGCACCGCGGTGGCGGGCGCCGAATGGGTGCGCGCGCCGTCCGACAGCGTCGGGCTGGCGGTGCTGCCGCTGTTCCACGTCACCGGCATGCAGATGAGCATGAACGCGCCGCTGTACCGCGGCAGCACGGTCGTGCTGCTGTCGCGCTGGGACCGCGACGCCGCGGCGCAATGCGTGCAGCACTGGGGGGTGGGGTCGTGGCATGCGATCTCGACCATGGTCGTCGACTTCCTGATGAACCCGCGCATCGCCGAGTACGACCTGTCGAGCGTGTGGAACATGGGCGGCGGCGGAGCGGCGATGCCCGATGCGGTGGCGGCGCGCCTGCAGCAGCTTTGCGGCATCACCTACATGGAAGGCTATGGCATGACCGAGACCATGGCGCCGACCCACATCAACCCCCCCGGACGCTGCAAGCGCCAGTGCCTGGGCATTCCGATCTTCAACACGGATGCGCGGGTCGTCGACCCGCAGACCCTGGCCGAGCTGGCGGTGGGCGAGGTGGGCGAGATCGTGGTCAGCGGCCCGCAGGTCATGCGGGGCTACTGGGGCCAGCCGCAGGCCACCGAGCAGGCCTTCGTGGAGATCGACGGCAAGCGCTTCCTGCGCACCGGGGATCTCGGGCGGGTCGACGAGGACGGCTACTTCTTCATGGTCGACCGGCTCAAGCGCATGATCAACGCCTCGGGCTACAAGGTCTGGCCGGCCGAGGTGGAAACCCTGATGTACGAGCACCCGGACATCGTCGAGGCCTGCGTGGTCGGCGCGCGCGATGCCTACCGCGGCGAGACGGTGAAGGCCTACGTGGTGCTGCGCCCGCAGGCGCGCGGGCAGGTCGACGAGCAGCAGATCGTGGAATGGTCGCGCGGGCGCATGGCCGCGTACAAGACCCCGCGCATCGTCGAGTTCGTCGACGCCCTGCCGAAATCGGGGACGGGCAAGGTGATGTGGCGCACATTGCAGGAGCGCGAGAACGCCGCGGCAGCGCCCGGCTGAGCCTACCATCGGGGGCGAGCTGCGCGGGCACGGGCCCGCGCGCGAGGTGCGTCGATGTCCGGACCGCAGGAGTCGGGCGCGGCGCCGGCCGACGTCGAGCGACGGGTGCTCGAGCTGGTGCGCGCGTTGCGCAGCGAGCTCGACCCGCGCGCCGGCGCCGCCGGGATCGGCCCGCATACGTCGCTGCAGCACGAGCTCGGGCTCGACAGCCTGGCGCGCGCCGAACTGTTGCTGCGCGTCGAGCGCGACCTGGGCGGGCGGCTGGATTCCGGCGCGCTGGCCGAGGTGGACTCGGCGCATGACATCGTGCAGCGCCTGCGCTTCGAGCGCGGTCGCCCCACGCCGGCGCGCAGCGAGCCCATGCTGCCAGGCGCCTTGCCCGAGTTGCCCGCGCATGCGCGCACCCTGCCCGAGGTGCTGCGCTGGCATGCCGGGCGGCATGGCGAGCGCGTGCAGCTGTTGCTGCTGGATCCGGCGGGCGGCGCCGACGCCGCCACGCCGATGAGCTACGCCGCGCTCGACGACGGCGCGCGGCGGGTCGGCGCCTGGTTGCAGCGCAATGGCATCGAGCCGGGGCAGACGGTGGCGATCATGCTGCCGACCTGCCTCGAGTATTTCCACGCCTATTTCGGCGTGCTGCTGGCCGGCGCCGTTCCTGTGCCGATCTATCCGCCGGCGCGCCTGCAGCAGATCGAGGACCACCTGCGCCGCCACGCGGCGATTCTCGCCAACGCCCAGGCCACGCTGCTGCTGAGCACGCGCCAGGCCTTGCCGGCGGCGCATCTGTTGCGGGCCCTGGTGCCCGGGCTGCGCACGGTGGCGACGCTGTCGCAATGCCTGCTGGAGCCCGCGCAGGGGCTGCGCGAGCCGGCCTGCGACGAGCACGACATCGCGTTCATCCAGTACACATCGGGCAGCACCGGCAGTCCGAAGGGGGTGGTGCTCAGCCACGCCAACCTGCTGGCGAACATCCGCGCGATGGGCGAGGCGATCGGCGTTCGCGACGACGACGTGTTCGTCAGCTGGCTGCCGCTGTACCACGACATGGGCCTGATCGCAGCGTGGCTGTCGAGCCTGTACTACGGGCGGCCGCTGGTGCTGATGTCGCCGCTGGATTTCCTCGCCCGTCCCGAGTCGTGGCTGTGGGCGCTGCATCGCTGGCGCGGCACGCTGACGGCCGCGCCGAACTTCGCCTTCGAACTGTGCCTGCGGCATGCCGACGACGCCGCGTTGCAGGGGCTGGACCTGGGCAGCGTGCGCCTGATGGCCAGCGGCGCCGAGGCGGTGAGCCCGCAGACCCTGCAACGCTTCGCCGAGCGATTCGCGCGCCACGGGCTGCGCCAGCAGGCGCTGAGCCCCGTGTACGGGCTGGCCGAGTGCACGGTGGGGCTGCTCGTGCCGCCTCCCGGGCGCGGACCGCGCATCGATCGCATCGACCGCGCCGTGTTCGGGCGCGAGCGCCGCGCCGTCGCGGCAGCGGCGCAGGACGCGGGGGCGCTGAGTTTCGCCGCCTGCGGGCGCCCGCTGCCGGGGCACGAGGTGCGCGTGGTCGACGAAGCCGGAGCGGAACTCGGCGAGCGCGTCGAGGGGCGGCTGCAGTTCCGCGGTCCGTCGGCCACGCGGGGCTACTGGCGCAACCCGGAGCTGACGCGCGCGCTGATCGGCGCCGACGGCTGGCTCGACAGCGGCGATCTGGCCTACCGCGCCGACGGAGAGTATTTTCTGACCGGGCGCGCGAAGGACCTGATCATCCGCGGCGGCAGGCATCTGTACCCGGACGAGATCGAGCAGATCGCAGGCGAGGTTCCCGGGGTGCGCAAGGGGCGCGTGGTCGCGTTCGCGGTCGACGATCCGCGCAGCGGAACCGAAAGCCTGGTGGTGGTCGCGGAGACCCACGAGAGCGACGCACAGCGCCGCGAGCGGCTGCGCGCCGCCATCGCCGGGGCGCTGCAGTCGGTGCTCGGCGAAGGCGCCGACATGCTGTGCCTGGTACCGCCGGGCAGCGTGCTGAAGACTTCCAGCGGCAAGCTCAGGCGCTCGGCCACGCGCGAGCTGTACCTGAGCGGGCGCCTGGGCGCGCCGACGCGGGGGCCGGCATGGCAGTTCGCGCGCCTGGGGGTCGCGGCGCTGGCGGCGCGGCTGCTACATGCGTGGCGGCAGGGGGCCCGGCTGGCCTGGGGTGCGCGCGCCTGGCTGGCCTTCGGGCTGCTGGCGCCTG
Organism: Pseudomonadota bacterium; assembly: GCA_021792835.1. GTDB lineage: Bacteria > Pseudomonadota > Gammaproteobacteria > Burkholderiales > Burkholderiaceae_C > Thiomonas_A. Next base: position 5,131 of record JAJYTY010000081.1, on the reverse strand, counting down.
TGCTTTGCGCGGGCGTGCTGCTGCAGCCGGACGCCGCGCGCGCCTGGCGCTGGGCGCACCGGGTGGCGCGCGCCATGTTCGGCGCCGCCGGGATCGCGCTGGAAGTGCGCGGCGCGTGGCCGCCCCTGCAGGGCGGCGCGGTCGCCGTGCTGAACCACGCCAGCTATGCCGATGCGCTGGTGCTGCTGGCTGCGCTCGGGCAGCCGCTGCGCTTCGTGGCCAAGCGCGAACTGCTGCGCAGGCGGCTGTTCGCGCGTTGCCTGCGGCGCCTGGGGGTGGTGTTCGTCGAGCGTGTGCAGGCGCAGCGCGGGGTGCTCGACGCGCAGCGCCTGGCGCGCATCGCGGGCGAAGGATCCCGGTTGTGCGTGTTCGCCGAGGGCACCTTCCGGCGCGCGCCGGGGCTGCTGGGCTTTCACCTCGGGGCGTTCCGCGTGGCGGTGCAGGCGCGGGTCCCGGTGGTCCCGATGGCGCTGCGCGGGACCCGCGACCTGTTGCCCGACGAAACCTGGTGGCCGCGCCGCTGCGCACTGCAACTGGTGATCGGCGATGCGCGGATGCCGTCCGCACAGGCGGGCGACGAGTTCGCCGAGGCGGCCCGGCTGATGCGTGCGAGCCGCGAATTCGTGCTCGACGCCTGCGGCGAACCCGACGCCGCGCATGTGCTCGTGGTGCCCGCGTAGAGGTCCTGCAGGGGCCTTCGGTTGATCCGGTGCAGGCATCGGAGCCGCGGCCGGGTACTGTGCAGGGTTTCTTGATCTTGCACAACGTAAAGAAATGTGACAACTCCTAAAACAGCGTTATCGGCCTTCGGGTCAATTTCGCCAAGGAGCATGTCATGAAACAACAACAGGCCTTTGCACGACGTTCCTTCCTGCTCGCATGCTGCGCAGCGCTTGCGTTGCCGGCGGCGGCATTCGCTGCCGGTGGCGGTGGTGGCGGTGGTGGTGGCGGTGGCGGCGGCGGTGGTGCCGGCGGCGGCGGCGCGGGTGGCGCCGGAGCAGGCGCCGGCGCTGGTGCCGGCATGGGGGCGGGACCCGGTCCGGGCCCCGCGGCGCCGGCGGCCAACCAGTACCAGCAGCAGGAGCAGACGCAGGAGCGCACGCAGGAACGCGAGCGCACGCGCGACCAGGACCAGGACCGCGACCAGACGCGCGACCGCGACCAGACGCGCGACCGCGACCAGACACGCGACCGTCTGCACGACCAGACGCAGGATCAGACACGCGACCGCTTGCGTGACCAGACCCCGGATCAGACACGCGACCGCCTGCGTGACCAGACCCCGGATCAGACACGCGATCGCGACCGCACGCAGGACCAGGTGCCCGACCAGGATCGCGACCAGGACCGCGACCAGATCAGTCGTTGAACCATCGGCCGCCGCGCACGCGGGTCGCGCGGCGGTCCCCATGCAGCAGGGCTCCGGGAGAGGGACCATGAACGCACAAACGCATAGCAGGCTGCCTCTGGCTTGGGCCAGCATGGCGGTACTTTCGGCCCTGCTCGCCGCCTGCGGCGGCGGCGGTTCCAGCCCGAGCAGCGCGATTCCCTACGTGCCGGGCGACCAGCTTGCCACGTGCACGCCGGGCGCCGATGTCACCGGGGTCTGGAAGAAGGTATCCGACAACAACACGCCGATTCCAGGCTCGGAGTTGCTGACTTTCTTCAGCTACAACCAGCCGGCGATCAACGATGCGGGCATGGTCGTGTTCCGCGGCCGCGCGCGCGGCGCCACCGGAGAGGACTCGGGCGGCGGCGGTGGCGGGGGCAGTGGCGGAATCAGTCGCGGCGTGTTCGCGGTCGATGCCTGCGCCAGTCGTCCGACCATGTACACCGTCGGCGACACCTCGATGCTCGTACCCGCCCCGAACAACACCGGGGCCCAGTTCATCGAGTTCCCGTCCATTCCGCGCATCGACATCGATTCCGCGGTGATCGCCACGCGCGGCCAGTCGACCCCGGTGTGGACCCTCGACGATGGCACCCAGCTGGGCACCAGCGGCGTGTACGTGACCCTGAGCAAGCAGCTGGGTACGGCAGTGAACCTGCTCGGCACCGTGCCGCAGTTCAGCGGCATGCAGGTGCCGGGGGTAGCCGCGTCGTCGCCCATCCGCTTCGACCAGTTTCCGGGCTCGCCGACGGTGACCCAGGGGCGCTACGTGGTGTTCAAGGGCAACTACACGCTGCCCGCGGGAGGCGCCACCGGGGTCTACTACCGCGACATGAACGGCAATGCGTCCGCGGTGCAGCGTATCGCCGACACCAGCGTGCAGATTCCCGGCACGACCCTGAACTTCGGCTCCACCGCGCCACCCAGCTCGGCCGGCGGCAAGGTGGTATTCACCGGCCTGGACAACGAGGACGCGCCGACCGCGGGCGGCATCTACCTGGCGCCCGTGCAGCCCGATCCGGTGCTGCAGCCGCTGGTGCAGATCGGCATCACCCAGGTGCCCGACTCCAGCGGCACGCCGCTGGCTCCGCTGCCCGGCGCCAGCGCGCCGCCGACCTTCAGCCAGATCGGCGAAGGCCTGGGCTACGACGGACGCTACATCTCCTTCTGGGGAGCCTGGGACACGCAGGATCCGACGCAGATGCGCAAGGTCGCTCTCAAGTGCCCGAGTGACGGCAACAAGGACCTGATCAACTACTGCCTGTCGAAGTACAGCGACACCGACGGGATCGCGCAAATGCCCGAGCCGGTCAACCAGGGCATCTTCGTCTACGACACCTCCAGCGGCAAGCTGTGGATGGCCGCGCGTGCCGGCGCCAGCGAGCAGTTCCAGGACCTGCTGTTCTGGACCTACTCCGGCAAGGCGCCCGCGGCGGGCTCGTCCGAGGCTGCCGCCGACGCCGAGCCGCCGCGCTGGCGCGCATCGGCCTTCAGCGCCGTCGACGGTGGGCGAGGCGTGCTGTTCAAGGGAGCGCTGACACCTGTGGCCGGCGCGAGCGCCCCGACTCCGGCGTCGGGAATCTACGGCTCGGTGCTGTCGGGTTCCGGCATGGGCCCGGTGTTCAAGGTGGTCGCGCTGGGCGACCCGATGTCGGCGATCGATCCCTCGGCGCCTGCCGGCTCGACCGTGTCCTCCGTGGGCCTGGAGCGCGAGGCGCTGCGCGGCGGCTGGCTGACCCTCACGGTGTCGTCGTTGAACCCCGCGCTGGAAAGCTGGGCCGGCATCTACGTCACCTACTTTCCCGGGGCCTGGCATGTGCAGCAGCCCGATCCGGCGGTGATGGGAGTGCTTGCGCTGGGCGGCTCCTGAGGCGCCCAGCAAAGGTTGGCGAGCGGTCCGGGTGTCGTGCGGCGCCCGGACATTTGGCAGGCACGGCTCACTCCGTGCCTGTTTTTTTTCGGGAATTCTCAAGGAGTCGATCATGGACATCCATGCAGTGCAGGGATTGCGCGCGGGCGCGGCGGCCCTGGCCCTGGTGCTGTTCGCCGGGTGCGCAATGAACCAGGAGCAGAGCGGTGCCTTGCTGGGCGGCGCGGCAGGAGCCGCCGTCGGCTCGACCATCGGGCGTGGTTCCGGGCAGACCGCGGCCATCGTGCTCGGTGCCCTGCTGGGCAGCGTGGCCGGCGCCAACATCGGGCGTCACATGGACGAGCAGGACCGAGTGCGCGCGGCGCAGGTGTTCGAGAGCTACCCGACGGGCAGCCCGGGCAGCTGGCGCAACCCCGACACCGGCGACACCTACTCCGTGACCCCCACGCGCACCTATGAAACGGAGCAGGGCCCGTGCCGCGAGTTCACCATGCAGGCCAGCATCGGCGGGCGGCCCGACACCGTCTACGGCACCGCGTGCCGGCAGAGCGACGGCAGCTGGAAGGTGGTGCGCTGACCGGCAGCTGGACGGCAGCTAGACGGCAGCCCGCCGGTCTGCCGAAGATGCGAAACGCGTCGGCGGCAGCAGCCGGCGCAGCGCTTCCAGCCAGGCCAGGAAGGGCAGCAGCATGGCCAGCGCGGCCAGCGCCAGCGGCATGCGCCAGGCGCCGAACGCGGTGATGCCGCGCAGCGCAGGAAGCAGCAGCACGCCGAGCAGCAGCAGGGTGCCCAGCGCGAGCCAGCCCAGCCACGCATTGGCGGGCCGCAGGTTGCGCCAGGGCGCGCGTCGCGGGTCGCGGCTGGCCAGGATCAGCAGCAGCACACCGGCGACCAGCGCGACGAACACCGCCGCGCGCGCGTCGGGCGCGCTCCAGCCGTGACCCAGCAGCCACGCGCAGCCGCCCAGCAGCGCCGCCGCCAGTCCAGCCCCCTGCGCCAGTGCCGGCAGCAGACGGCGCGCATCGAAGGGGGTGGACTGCGGCGGGCGCGGCGGGCGCCGCATGAGGTCGGCAGCCGGCGGCTCGGCCTCGAACATCACCGAGCAGGCGGGGTCGATGACCAGCTGCAGCAGCACGATGTGCAGCGGCAGCAGCAGCGGCGGCCATCCCAGCAGCGGCGGCAGCAGCGCCAGCGCGACCACGGGCACGTGCACGGCGACGATGAAGCGCATCGCCTTGGCCAGGTTGTCCCACACGCGCCGGCCCTGGCGCATGGCCTCGACGATGCTGCCGAAGCTGTCGTCGAGCAGCACCAGCGACGCCGCCTCGCGCGCCACGTCGCTGCCGCGTTCGCCCATCGCGATGCCGACGTCGGCGGCCTTCAGCGCCGGCGCGTCGTTGACCCCGTCGCCGGTCATGGCCACCACCTGCGCGTCCGACTGCAATGCGCGCACCAGGCGCAGCTTGTGGCTCGGCTGCAGCCGCGCGCACACGTCGGTGTCGCGCAGGCGCTGGGCAAGGACGGCATCGTCCAGGGCGTCGATCTCGTCACCGAGCAGCAGCTGGGCGTGGCGCGAGACCCCGACCTGCGCCGCCACCGCGCGCGCGGTCGCCGGATGGTCGCCGGTGAGCATGATCACGCGCACGCCGGCGTCCCGGCAGGCGGCGACCGCCTGCGTGACGCCCTCGCGCGGCGGGTCGAAGAAACCCAGCAGGCCGAGGAACTCGAAATCGAAATCGTGCTGCGTCGGCGGCCAGACCGCGTCGCGCGGGTCGGCGCCCGCGCAATTCCAGACGCCGCGCGCCACCGCCAGCACGCGCAGTCCACGCGCCGCCAGCGCGTCGACCTGCGCGCGCAGCAGCTCAGATCGG
>JAJYTY010000080.1 GCA_021792835.1 Pseudomonadota bacterium | reverse complement strand
CGGCGTCGATCAGCATGTCGCAGACCACGCACAGCCGGTCGACCTGCGGGTTCAGCGAACACAGGCCGTTGGACAGCTTCTCCGGCAGCATCGGGATCACGCGCCGCGGGAAATACACCGAGGTCGCGCGCTCCAGCGCGTCCAGGTCCAGCGCCTCGCCGGGTCGCACATAGTGCGAGACGTCGGCGATGGCGACGATCAGGCGATGCCCCTGGGCGCGGCCCACCTTGGCGGGCTCGCTGTACACGGCGTCGTCGAAGTCGCGCGCGTCCTCGCCGTCGATGGTGACCAGCGGGATGTCGCGCAGGTCCACGCGCCCCGCACGGTCCGACGGACGCACCTGCGACGGCAGCGCCGCCGCCTGCTTCTCGGCGGCCTCGCTGAAGCGATGCGGCACGCCGTACTTGCGCACCGCGATCTCGATTTCCATGCCGGGGTCGTGCAAGGCCCCCAGCACCTCGACCACGCGCCCCATCGGCTGCGCGTGCAGCGTGGCCGGGCCGGTGATCTCCAGGCTCACCACCTGTCCCTGCGTGGCGCCGCCGAGCCCGCCGGGCATGATCAGGATGTCCTGCACGTGGCGCTTGTCCTCGGGCGCCAGCAGCCACACGCCGTTTTCCTGCAGCACGCGCCCGATCACCGGGCGCGTGCTGCGCTCGACGATGTCCAGCACCTGCCCTTCCGGGCGTCCGCGACGGTCCTGCCGCACCACCCGTACGCGAACCCGGTCCAGGTGCATCACCGCGCGCATCTGCTGCGGCGGCAGATACACCTCCATCGGCTCCTGCTCCGACACGACCAGCCCGTAGCCGTCGCGATGTCCCTGCACGATGCCTTCAACGATCAATGCCTTCCCCTTGCGATTGCGCGACCCGCGGTGCCTGCGAAGGGGCAGCGCACGCGTGTCCATTGTGCGCAGCATACTGGACACGCGTGCAAAAGCTGGTATAGTTTCGCTTCTTGCCCAGATGGCGGAATTGGTAGACGCACTAGTTTCAGGTACTAGCGCCGCGAGGCGTGGAGGTTCGAGTCCTCTTCTGGGCACCAGGACGCAAGCCAAGCCGCTCCCGATCGACAGATCCGGAGCGGCTTTTTCATGGCCCATGGCAGGCGCGCCCAAGCTGACGCACCCAAGGCCTGCAGACTCAGCGCAAGGCCTCGACGCAGAACACGGCAGGCGTGGGCACGCACGGCCTCCTCGATGAAGCGAGACAGATCCCCCTTGCGGCCGCCTCCCTGCGCGGCAAGGAACAGGCGCACAGACTGATCCACCTCCGGCGAAACGGCGATGTTCCAACGCACGGTGCTCATGGTGTCTCCACGTTGGGTTTGGGTGTCTGGATGTTTGGGTGTTTATGAACTCTCTCACCGCCCTGCGCAAGGATGGGCTCAAGCCCGCAGGGCTCGGGAGTAATTCCATTCGGTGAAAATGGCCGTCTGGACTCCCCGTGGAAAGCCGATTTCCGTCAACATAAACTGCCCTGTCGATCGATGCGGGCATTCAACCCGGAAAGGAGTTTTCCATGCTGGCATGGGTGGTTATTTTCCTGCTGTTGGCGGCAGTCGCCGGCCTGTTCGGGTTCGGCGCGGTGGCGTCCGCTTCGGTGGGCATCGCGAAAATCATCTTTTTCCTCGCATCGGCGGGCTTCGTGGGCAGCCTGGCGCTGTACCTGCTGCGTCGCGCCAAGGGCTGAGTCCCGCAGACCATGCGTCCCATCACAACCTGGAGTGGATCATGCAGAAACAACCGTTTGCGCCGCTTGTAGAAGACCACAAGCGGGTCAAGGAGATTATCGAAAAACTCCTCGGAACCAGCGCTTCGGCGAAGGAAACCCGGCAGGATCTACTGGGGCAGCTGAAAAAGGAACTGGAGGCCCATGAAGCACTGGAGGAAAAGCTTCTATACCCCGCACTGAAACAGCAAGAACCCACCCGCGACATGGCGCTGGAAGCCTACCAGGAGCATCACGTGGTGGATGTGTTGCTCGACGAACTCGAATCGATGGATTTCCAGGACGAGGCCTGGAAAGCCAAGCTGCGAGTCCTGCAGGAAAATCTTCTTCACCATATCCGCGAAGAAGAGAAGGATCTCTTCCCCAATGCCGCGAAAACCCTGGACGAAGGCCAGCTGAAGCACATCGAACAGGGGATCGAGCAGGCCAGGCGCTGAGCGGGTAGCTCAGCCCCGGCGCGGCGGCACCAGCCCCTCGCGGGACATGCGGCGGTACAGCGTGGCGCGGCACACCCCGAGGTCGCGCGCAGCCGCGCTGACGTTCCAGTGGCGGCGCTGCAGCGCCGCGCGCAGCGCGGCTGCCGTGTCGCCCGCATCGGTACCGTCGGGCGGCCCGGCCTCGCCGTCTGCGCCAGCTGGGTCACCTCGTGTCGCCGTGCATGGCTGTGGCTGCGTGGGCACGGCGGCGCGCACCAGTTCGAGTCCGAGCCACGGCGTTTCGGCCAGCGCCAGCGCGGTGTCCAGCACGTTGCCCAGCTCCCGCAGGTTGCCGGGCCATGGGTGTGCCAGCAGCAGCTGCAGCGCCTGGGGTGCGAGCCGCGCCTCGGGCATGCCGGCGCGCACGGCGCGCTCTCGAAGCATCCGCTCGATGAGCTGCAGCCTGTCGCCGCGCTCGCGCAGCGCCGGCAGGGTCAGCGTGAGGCCGTTGATGCGGTACAGCAGGTCGAGCCGGAAGCTGCCCTGCCCGACCAGTCGCGAAAGGTCGCGATGCGTGGCGCACACCAGTTGCACGTCGATCGCGCAGGGTTGTTGCGCGCCCAGCGCGACCACCTGCCGCTCGGCCAGCACGCGCAGCAGCCGGGTCTGCAGCGCCAGCGGCATGTCGCCGATCTCGTCGAGGAACAGCGTGCCGCCGTCGGCCTCCAGCAGCTTGCCCCGCGCGCCCTTGGCGCTCGCTCCGGTGAAAGCGCCGCCGCGGTAGCCGAACAGCTCGCTTTCGATCAGGGACTCCGGGATCGCCGAGCAATTGATGGCCACGAAGGGGCCGCGGCGTCGCGCGCTGCTCGCGTGCATCGCCTGCGCAAAGCGTTCCTTGCCGGTCCCGGTCTCGCCTTGCAGCAGCACCGCGATGCCCCGGTCGAGCACACGCAGCGCGCGGCGCGCATTCTCCAGCATGCGCGAGTCCGTGCCAGCCAGTTGCTGCAGGGCGCTCGCGGGTTCCGCCGCGGCCGGGTCCGTCGCTCGCGGGCCGCATGAAGACGCGTGGTCGCGCGCGGTGCCCTGCGGCGGTGTGCCATCGCGAGGCGGCGGCACACGCGTTGCCGCGCGCGGCGCCTGCGCCATGCCGAAGCAGCGCAGGCCGCCGTCGCGCAGGGTCAGCGCCAGGCGGCGTCCCGCGGCACCGACGATGTCGTCGACGCGCGCGTCGAACAGGGCCTCCACGTGGGTCGCGCGCAGCGCGGCGGCGTCGCCCCCGAGCATGGCGGCAAGGCGGGGGCTGGCGCCCAGCACCTGCCCCGCTTCGTCGATCGCAAGCAGCGCCGCGTCCACTTCGAGCAGGTCGGGGCGCGGGCCCACGCGCAGCACCCAGTCGCCGGCGTGCTCGCGCAGGAAGTGCGCGTCCTCGATCAGTGCCGCCGCCGCGCGCACCAATTGCAGCGCGAGCTGCTGGCTGGCGCGTTCGCGCGGCGACTCCAGCGCCGTGACGTCGAGCACGCCCAGCAGCGTGCCGTCATCCGCCTGCAGCGGGGCCGCACTGCAGCTCAGCCCGCGGTGCGCATCGCGGAAATGCTCGGCATGGTGCACGGTCAATGCGCGACGCTCGAGCAGCCCCAGGGCCACCGCGCAGGTGCCTTCCACGCTCTCCTGCCAGCAGCGCCCGGCCAGCAGCCCGGCGCGCCGCAGCGCGGAGCCCTGCGAATCCTCGTGCAGCATGCGCAGCGCCACTCCGTCCGCATCGGTCAGCAGGACCACGTAGCCGGCGTCGCGCACCTGCTCCCACAGGCGCTGCATACCCTGCCGCGCCAGCTCGAGCATCGGCCGCTGGGCCTGCTCGCGCCGGCGCAGCTCGGCCCCGGGCAGGACCTGCGCGTCCCTGCCCCGCTGGGGGTCCAGGCGGTGCACGTACAGCGAGCGCTGGCGCGAGCGCTCGATCAGGCGCTGCCATTCGGGCGCGTCCCGCAGTCGGGTCTGCAACCGCGTGCCGAATGGGCGCGAGGCCTCGCAAGGGTCCATCGCCTTGTCTCCCGGGTAGCGTCCGCCACGCCACACTGCGGCGCATGCTAGGCCGACGGGAGCCCCCTGCACGCCGAAGCCGGGCACGCAAGTTGCGTCAGATCAGGGATGTCGCGCGCGCAGGGGGGACAGTTCGGCGCCCAGGCGCAGCCGCAAGTCGCGGCACAGCTCCTGACGCACGCGCGCGGCATCGCGCCGGCTGGCCAGCGCCACGCAGCCTCGGGCCAGCGCTCCGGCGTGTTCGCGCGGGCGCCCGCACTCGTCGCACAACATGCGCCACGCAGCGATGCCAGGCGGGTACAGCAGGACCCCGGCACTGAGCAGCACCGCGTGCGCGCTGCGCGCCTGCGACAGCCCGGCGAGCTTGCGCCGCCCAAGCACCAGCTCGCCGGGCGACACCCCGCCGAAGCAGGCCCAGGCGAATCGCGGCGAAGCGCCTTCGCGCTGCAGGTCGCGTGCCCGCGGTGCATCCAGCACGCTGGCCCTCGGGCACCACGGCCGCAGGGCCTCCCGCAACAGCTCGCCGAGCCAGGTGTAGGCCGGCAGCAAGCCGGCGCGGGCCAGCGCATGCGACGCGGGCAGGCCCACCGAGAGCCCCAGCATCCACGGCCCGACCAGCACCGCGCCACCGCCACTGCGCCGTGTCAGCCGCTCGCAGCGCGGCTCGTCGAGGCCCTGCCCGACCTGCGAAGGCCCCAGCACCAGCGCCGGTTCGCGATACGCCCAGGCACGCCAGGCGGGCGACGGACCCTGCCCGGCCAGCGCCGCCGCGCACCAGGCCTGCTCGCGCGCCGCGACGCTGTTCATGGCACGGCGAGCCCCCTGCCGCGCTCAGGCGGGCGGCGCTTGCAGCAGCGCCAGCGTCGCGCCGCGGGCGAAGCTGGCGCCGGCGGCGACGAGCAGACGGTCCACGCGCCCGGCCGCAGGTGCCGTGATGTCCAGCGTGCTCTTGACGAGCACCGCGCGGCCCAGCACCTGGCCCGCCTCGACCGCGTCGCCGGGAGCCACCAGCCAGGCGTCCAGCAAGGCCTCGGTCGCCGGGTCGATGCCCTCCCAGAAGGCGGGGTCCAGCAGCACGGCGGTGTGTGCCACCTCAGGCTCGCGCCGTCACGCGCGCGTGACGCATCAGTTGCTGCGCGGCCTCCACCAGGCTGTCGACCTGGGGTATCACGCTGCGCTCGAGCGGCCTGCTGTAGGGGATCGGCACGTCGGGTACGGCCAGCCTGCGCACCGGCGCCTTCAGCTCCACGGTGTCCAGGTTCTCCGCCACCAGCGCGGCGATCTCCCCGGTCAGCCCGAAACTGCGGTAGTCCTCGTCGGCGACCAGCAGGCGCCCGGTCCTGCGCACCGAATCGAGCACCGCCTGGCGGTCCAGCGGGACCAGCGTGCGCAGGTCGATGACCTCGGCCTCGATGCCCTGCGCGGCGAGCTGCTGCGCCGCCGCCAGCGCCTTGTGCACCATCTGGCCCAGCGTGACGATGCTCAGGTCGGAGCCTTCGCGCGCCTTGCGCGCCTGGCCGAAGGCGATGCGGTATGCGTCCTGCGGGACGACCGTCGTGCTGCCTTCGAAATACGACATCCATGGCAGGCCCATGATGCCCTTGTGGTACATGAACAGCACCGGATTGTCGTCGCGCACGGCCTCGTTCATCAGGCCCTTCGCGTCGTAGGCATTGGAGGGCACCACGACCTTGATCCCGGGCATGTGCGCGAAGGTCGCGTACAGGCACTGCGAATGCTGCGCGGCATCGTTGTAGCCGCCGCCGATGGCCGTCATCAGCACCAGCGGCAGGCGCACGTTGCCTCCGGACATGTACGTGTTCTTGGCCATGTGGTTGTAGATCATGTCCATGCACACGCCGAAGAAGTCGACGAACATCAGTTCGGCGATCGGTCGCATGCCGGCCGCCGCGGCGCCGATCGCGGCGCCGATGAAGGCGCTCTCGGAAATCGGCGTGTCCATGATGCGCTCGGGCCCGAAGCGTTCGAGCAGGCCCCCGGTGGCTCCGAAGATGCCGCCGTAGCGCCCGATGTCCTCTCCCATCACGAACACCTCGGGGTCGGCCTGCATCTGCTGCCCGATGGCCTCGGACACGGCCTGCGCCATCGTGAGCCTGCGCTCGCTGGACTGGTTCATCGCGATTCTCCTGCCGGACGGCGCGACCGCGCCGGTTCAATGGAAGACATGGAGCAGCGCCTCGGCCGGCTGCGGATACTCGGCCTGGCGCGCCCATGCGAAAGCATCGTCGACGCCGGCGGCCACGCGCGCGCGCAGCGCGGTGTCGGCCGCGTCGTCGAGCAGCCCGGCGTCGCGCAACTGGCGCGCCAGCAGATCGATCGGGTCATGCTGGCGCAACTGCGCCACCTCGTCCTTCGGGCGGTAGACCTCAGGGTCGCCCTGGAAGTGCCCGAAATAGCGGTCGGTGCGCACTTCGATCAGCGTCGGCCCGTGACCGCCGCGCGCGCGCTCGACGGCCGCGCCCGCGGCCTCGAACACGGCCTGCGCATCGTTGTGCTCGACCCGCGCCGCCGCCATGCCGTAGGCGGCGGCGCGCTCGGTATTCCAGGCCACCGAGGTGGCCTGCCACTTCTCCACCGAGATGGCGTACTTGTTGTCCTCGCACACGAACACCACCGGCAGGCGCCACAGCGCGGCCAGGTTCAGCGACTCGTGAAAGGTGCCCTGGTTGGCCGCCCCCTCGCCGAAGAAGGCCACGGCCACCAGGTCCTGGCCGCGCTTCTTCGCCGCCAGCGCGGCGCCGCAGGCCGGCGGCATGCTGGCGCCGACGATGCCGCTGCAACTGAAGTGGTGATCGAGATCGAACAGGTGCATGTGCCCGCCCTTGCCGTGGCACAACCCGGACTGCTTGCCGAACATCTCGGCCGTCATCGGGCGCAGCGGCACGCCCTTGGCGATGGCGAAGTGGTGCGGGCGATGGGTGCCCACCACCGTGTCCTGCTGGCGCAGGTGCGCGCAGACTCCCACCGCCACCGGCTCCTGCCCGGCCGCCAGGTGCATTTCGCCGGGTACCGGCCCGGAACCGATGTCGAAGGCCAGGCCCTTCTGGATCTGCGGCGGCAGCTTGCCCTCCAGGTACACCTTGGCCATGGTCTCCTCGTACTGGCGGATCCGGACCATGGTCTCGTACATCCAGAGCAACTGCTGGGAACTCGGGCTCATCACGGATCTCCTGCGGGCGCCGCGCGGCAAGACCGCCGCCCTTTCCAAGCGCCTCATCACCATCGCCAGCAAGGGGCGTGCCACACTTCGGGCAGCGGCGCCGCCTGCGCGCAGCGCGCCGGATGTCGCAGCGACACCTGTCGCAAAGGCGACAAGACCTGCGACAGCTGTCGCAGGCGCGGCTGCCCTACCATGGCGCCTGCTCCGATTCCTTCGCCGCCGCCCCTTGACCCGTCGCCTCGATCCCTGGTTCCTCGCGCTGCTCGCCGGCCTGGGGCTGCTGCCCTTCGTCCCGTTCGCGGTGCCCATCGTCGCCGCGCTGGCGCTGGCTGCGGCCAGCCTGCCGCTGCAGACACGCCTGGAAATGCGCATGCCGTCGTGGCTGGCTGCCAGCCTCGTGACCCTGGGCTGGCTGCTGCTGGCCGCGCTGCCGCTGATGGCGCTGGCGGCGTTGCTGGCGCCGGCGCTGCCGCGCCTGGCGCAGACCAACCTGGACGTCGAGGCGCTGACCCGCGCGGCGGTGAACGCGCCGTGGATCGGCCCGCTGCTGCAGTCGCACCAGGACGCGGTACGCAACTGGCTGGCCGAGAACCAGCCCTCGCTGCTGCTGCGCCACCACATCGCCGAGATCCGCACCCTCGGCGAACATGTGCTGGCGCTGCTGATGCACGCCGCGCTGGCGCTGGCCATCCTGTGGGCCGTGCTGTGGCAGCGCGCACCGGTGGCCCACGCGCTGCGCAGCAGCCTGTGCCGCGTGGTGTCGCCTGCGCTGGCCGATCGCGTCGAGCGGGAGGCGCTGGTGGCCACGCAGGCCACCATCGTCGGCAGCCTGGGACTCGCGCTGTGGGACACGCTGCTGAGCCTGCCGCTGTTCGCCTTCGCCGGCATGCCGCGCTGGTACGCGTGGAGCGTGGCGGTGGGCATGCTGTCGGTGATTCCCGGCGGCACCGGGATCGCGCTGGTGTCGGCGGCGGCGCTGCTGGCCACGCAGGGGCAGCTGCTGCCGGGGCTGGCGGTGCTCGCGCTGGGCCATGTGATCACGCTGTCGGGCGACGTGCTGGTCAAGCCCAAGTTGATCGGCACGGCGGGCCACGCCCCGTTCCTGCTGGTGCTGCTGGCAATTTTCGGTGGCCTGGCGATGTTCGGCATGGTGGGGCTGATCCTCGGCCCGGTGCTGGTGCTGACTGCACGCGCCGTCGTTTTCGAAGACTGAGAGCTTCCCGGGCCGGACTGGATCCAGCCCGGCCCGGGAGTTCCATGCCGGGCGCAGCCGTGGGGACTTGGCCCACGATGCGCGTGCGTGGCGCCACAATCCACGTCCCGTGCCGCGTTGCCCCCGTCATGCCGCATTCCTACACGCCCGCCTTGCGCCGCAGGCCGCGCGGCGGCGGCCTGCCCGACGCCCTGCTCGCTTCGCTGGTGCTGGGCCTCGGCGTGCTCGCAGCCCTGCGTCTGCCGCTGCTCGCCTCGCGCGAACTCGGCGCTGCCGCGCAACGGCAGCAGGCCGCGCATGCCGCCGCCAACCTCGCCGCGGCGCTGCATGTCCAGCGTGGCTACGGCGCCGAGCCACCCTGCATGATCAGCGCGTGCACGCTGCTGCCGGCGGCCGCTGCCAGCGGCGACGACTGCCGCGCGCGGGACTGCACCCCGCAGCGCATGGCGGCCCAGGACCTGCGCGAATGGTCGGCGCTGACCCAGCAGCTGCTGCCCGGCGCGCAGGCCGAGCTGCGCTGCCGCCCCGCGCGCGACGGCCTCGCCCCGGCCCCCGCGCTCGGGCCGCCACAAGCGACCGCCGGCTCCGGCCTCGACAGCATCTGCACGCTGCGCATGCGTCTGGCGCAGGGCGGCCTGCTGCGCTGGCGCATCCGGCCGTGAACCGCACGGTCCCGGATCCTCCGAGGCACGACCGATGAAACGACAACGCGGCGGCACTCTGGCATCTTGCCTGGTCGGGCTGGGCCTCGGCCTGCTGGTGTTGCAGGCCCTGTTCGACACCCTGGCCGCCGTGCACCAGACGCTGCTGGGACAACGCGCCCAGCTCGATGCGCTGCAGGCGCAGGACATCGCGCAGGCCCTGCTGCGCGCCGTCGCGCGAGCTCCCGCCCGCGGATCCACGGCGGGCGCCGGTGCGGCCTCGGCGCCTCGGCCGGAGCCGCAGGTGTCGGTGTCGCACGACCCCGCCGGCGTGGTACTGCGCGCGGACTTCCTCGCCGACGGCGCTCCCGGCGCCTGCGGCGAAGCGCTGCCCGCGGACGCCTGGCTCCATGCCTACCGCCTGCGCGTCGACGCCTCGGGTACCCTGCGATGCGGGGTCGATGGCCGGTCGCCGCAACCCGTGGTCGACGGACTCGGCCGCTGGCGCCTCGATTTCATCGAGGACCGCGGCGCCCCCGCCGCACCACGCCTGCGCCGTGTCGGCTCCGCGCAGGTGCACGACTGGCGCCGCGTGCTGCTGCTGCGCGCATGCCTTGGCGCGTCGGCCACCGCGCCGAGCCAGCTTGCCTGCCACTGGGTGGAGCTGGCCGCGCCGGACCCACCGGACGGATCCTGAGGCACCGCGCATGCGCAGGCGGGCCCACCGCACGATCGCGATGCACGAACGGCGCGGGCTCGCGTTGCCTGCCGCGCTGGTGCTGCTGGGCATGCTCGGGCTGCTGCTTGCCGCGGCGCAGCGCGCGGCGGCCTTGCAGTGGCGCGGCGCCGCGATGCGCCAGGCGCAGGTGCAGTCGCGCGAGGACGCGCTCGCCGCGCTGTCGGCCGCGCAGCACTGGCTGCTCGCGCAAGGCGCGCGGCAAGCGGTGCAGGACTGCGAGGCAGCGCCGCGGTCGGCCGCCCCGAGGTTGTGCCGGCAGGCGCCGGGCGACACGGCGCGGCCACCGTGGGAACAGGGCGTACGCGGCGGAATCGACGGTTGCGTGCACGAATGCGGGTTCCACGTGCAGGCCCTGGGCGACCCGCGCGACGCCGACGCGCCGCCGCCGCGTGGGCAGGCGCTGCGACTCAGCGTCTACTCGCGCGGCCCGGCGACCACCGTGCTGCAGGTCGACCTGTGCCTGCAGCGGCGCGACGACGCCCCGCCGCGCCTGCTGCGCCGTGCCTCGAGGGTGCTGCGATGAGCCCGCGCACCGCGCGCCCCGCAGCCTCGCACGGCTGGACGCTGGCGGAGCTGCTGCTGGCGACCCTGGTCGCGGCGATCATCGCCAGCTGGGCACTGGCACCGCTGCGCCACGCGCTGCTGCACGCGCGACGCGTCGCCGCCACCGCGACACTGCTGCAACTGAGTCTGCACCAGGAACGCCATCGCGCCGTGCACGGTCGCTACGCGGCCGATCTGATCGATCTGGGGTGGACCGATGCCCGCGCGGCCTGCACGCCGCCCGGCGCCTGTGCCTACGAACTGCGCCTGCATGCGCGCAGTGCCGATGGCGACGACTACGAGTTGCAGGCGCTGCCGCTGCGGGGCCAGGGCGAGGATCGCTGCGGTGTGCTGCGGGTCGACCACCTCGGTCGCCGCGGCGCCGCCGCGCCCGACTGCTGGTAGCTTGTCCGGGTGCGACAATGCGCCCCACCATGCAAGCCTCGCCGCAGCGCCCGTCGAGCCCGCCCCGCGCCCGGCTGGCGCTTGCGGGTGCGCTGCTCGGCATGCTGGCGTGGCTCCCCGCGGCCGCCGCCGCTGCCGCCCCGAGCACCTGGGTGAGCGCCTGGATGGCGGCCCCGCAGCGGGTTCCGCAAGGCCCTGGCGTTCCCGCGTACCGCCGCCCGCCCCCGCTGCGGCAGCAGACCCTGCGCGAGATCGTGGTTCCGCAGCTGTCGGGCGAGCGCCTGCGCGTGCGCATCAGCAACCGCTATGGCGACCGACCGCTGCGCATCGACGCCGCCACGGTGGGGCTGGTCGCACACGACGCCGCGCTGCGCGCGAATTCGCTCCACGTGCTGCGCTTCGACGGCCACGCGCAGGTGCTGGTCGCACCGCACCGCGCCGTGTGGAGCGACCCGCTGGACGCGCCGGTGCGCGCCGGGCGCGCGCTGGCGATCAGCCTGTACCTGCCGCAAGCCGTGGTCGCCAGCACCTGGCATGTGCTGGCCGGACAGGTGCAGTTCGTCTCGGTCCGCGGCGACCATGCCGCGGACCCCGGCGGCGGCGCCTACGCGCAGCGCATGACCTCATGGCTGTGGCTGGATCGCCTCGACGTCGGTTCCGCCGCCGGCGCAGGCGCGCTGCTGGCGATCGGCGACTCGATCACCGACGGCATGCGCTCGACCCTGAATGCGCGGCGCAGCTGGCCGCAGCAACTGGGCGCGCGCCTGCGCGCCGACGGCATCGAGCATCTCGCCGTGCTCGACGCCGGGATCAGCGGCAACCGGCTGCTTTCGGATTCGGCCTGCTGGGGCGACTCGCTGGAGTCGCGCTTCGCGCGCGACGCGCTGCAGCCCGACGGCGTGCGCGCGGTGGTGCTGCTGATCGGCATCAACGACATCGACTTCGCCGCCACGCCGCCGCGCCAGGGACTGGACTGCGACGCCCCGCACCGGCTCGTGCACGTTGCGCAGCTGGAACGGGCCCTGGCGCGCCTGGCTGGCCTCGCGCACGCGCGCGGCCTGCGCGTGTACGGCGCGACGCTGACCCCGGCCGACCTGCCGCCATCGCGGGAGTCGCAACGCCTGCGGCTCAACGCGTGGATCCGGGCCTGCCGCGACTTCGACGGCGTGATCGACTTCGACGCCGCGTTGCGCGACCCGCGGCAACCGTCACGCATGCTGGCACGCCTGGACAGTGGCGACCATCTGCACCCGTCGGATGCCGGCTACGCGGCGATGGCCGCTGCCGCGCTGCCGGTCGCGCTGCGCGAGGCGCGCCTCGGCTCCAGCCGGCAACCGTAGCCCGCGCGGCGCGCAGACTGCGCAAATTTCCGGCAACGGCTGCATCATTGTGGCTGGCAATGCCGTTCACAACCACAACCGCAAAGGAGCAGAAGATGGCCAAGGTCCTGGTTCTCTACTACAGCACATGGGGGCACGTCGAGCGCATGGCGCAGGAGGTCGCCGCCGGCGCCCGCTCGGTGGCCGGAGTCGAGGTCATGATCAAGCGCGTGCCGGAGACCATGCCCGAGCAGACCCTGGCCGCGATCCACGCCAAGACCCAGCAGGAAGCCCCGGTGGCGAGCCCCGAGGAACTGGGCGACTACGACGCGGTGATCTTCGGCACGCCGACCCGCTTCGGCAACATGTGCGGCCAGATGCGCAATTTCCTCGACCAGACCGGCGCGCTGTGGCAACAGGGCAAGCTGGTCGGAAAGGTCGGCAGCGTGTTCGCCAGCACCGCGACCCAGCACGGCGGACAGGAAACCACCATCACCTCGTTCCACACCACGCTGTTCCACCAGGGCATGGTGGTCGTCGGCGTGCCCTACGCCTGCGCGCAACTCACCAACATGGACGAGATCACCGGCGGCACCCCCTACGGCGCGACCACGCTGAGCAAGGGCGACGGCAGCCGCACGCCCAGCGCCAATGAACTGGCGATCGCGCGCTACCAGGGGCAGCACGTGGCGCAGATCACGAAAAAGCTGTTTGGCTGAGGCCGCGGCACCGCGCGCCGGCTACCATCGCCAGCGAGGCGTGCCGAGGCGGTACGCCATGGACTGGAGTCCACATGGCCGCGCGCGGTGACGAGCAGACGGACTACATCATCGTCGGGGCCGGTTCGGCCGGCTGCGTGCTGGCCAACCGCCTCAGCGAGCGTGCCGACACCAGCGTATGCCTGGTCGAAGCGGGCGGCGAGGATGCCTCGCCGCTGATCGACACCCCCATGGGAATCGTCGGGCTGCTGCGCGGGCGACGCTACAACTGGTATTTGCAGACCGAGGCACAGCCGGAACTGGGCGGGCGCCAGCTGTACTGGCCGCGCGGCAAGGTGCTGGGCGGCAGCAGCTCGATCAACGCGATGATCTACATGCGCGGTCACCCGCGCGACTACGACGACTGGGCCGCCGCCGGCAACCCGGGCTGGGCGTGGCGCGACGTGCTGCCGCGATTGCTGCGCCACGAGCACCAGCAGCGCGGCGCCAGCGAACTGCATGGGAACGCCGGCCCCTTGCATGTCATCGACCCGGGCAGCCCGAATCCGCTGAGCCTGGCCTTCGTCGACGCGGCGGCGGCCTGCGGGCTGCGGCGACGCGCCGACTTCCACGATACCGAGGACCCCGAGGGCTGCGGCCTGTACCAGCTCACGCAGTGGCAGGGCCGGCGCTGGAGCAGCGCACGCGCCTTCCTCGACCCGGCACGGCGCCGCGCCAACCTGCGCGTGCGCACCGCCAGCCAGGTCACGCGCGTGCTGTTCGAGGGACGCCGCGCAGTCGGCGTCGAGCTGCTCGGGCCGCAGGGCCTGCAACGCCTGCGCGCGCGGGCCGAGGTCGTGCTGTGCGCGGGGGCCGTGCATTCGCCGCAACTGCTGATGCTGTCCGGGCTAGGCGAAGCGCCCACGCTGCAGGCGCTGGGCATCGAGCCGGTGCTCGAATTGCCGGGGGTCGGGCGCAACCTGCAGGACCATCTGGATATCACGGCCAGCATGCGCGAGCACACGCACGTCGCGGTCGGCGTGGGCCCGCGCATGCTGCCGCGACTGCTCGGCGCCGCCTGGAGCTACGCCAGACGCCACGAAGGCCTGCTCAGCAGCAATGCCGCCGAGGCCGGGGGTTTCGCGCGTTCGCGTGCCGGCCTGGAGCGTCCGGACCTGCAGTTGCATTTTCTGCCATCGCTGCTGCGCGACCACGGACGCCGCCTGGTCTGGGGCTACGGTGTC
>JAJYTY010000001.1 GCA_021792835.1 Pseudomonadota bacterium | reverse complement strand
GTGCATTTCCTGCTGCAGGTGGACATGCAGGCGGCCCTGCACAAGAAGCTGGACTCGATCGCAGGTGAACTCAAGAGCTCGCTGCGCGACAAGGACGTGCGCTACAGCGAGCTCAAGCGCGTCGGCGACACCGTGCTGCTGGGATTTCACGACCCCGAGATGCTGCGCGCCGCGCTGCCGCTGGTGCGCGACAACGCCGGCAACGCACTGATCGCCACCGACGCCGCCGCGGGCACGATCACGCTGCGCCTGAGTCCGCAGACCATCGAGCAGACCGAGGACTACGCGATCAAGCAGAACATCACGACCCTGCACAACCGGATCAACGAACTCGGCGTGGCCGAGCCGGTGATCCAGCAACAGGGCAAGGATCGCGTGGTCGTCGAACTGCCGGGGATCCAGGACACGGCGCGCGCCAAGGACATCCTCGGGCGCACCGCGTCGCTCGAGGTGCGCCTGGTCGACGACAGCCCGGCGGCGCTGAGCGCGCTGGCCGGCAAGGGTCCGATTCCCGACGGTGACCAGAAGCTGTACGACCGATCCGGCAACCCGTTGATGGTCAGGCACGACGTGCTGCTGACCGGGCAGAACCTGACCGACGCGGAACCCGGATTCGACTCCCAGACCAACGAGCCGGCGGTGTTCCTGACGCTGGACTCGCGCGGCTCGCGCATTTTCGCCGACGTCACCCGCGCCAACGTGGGCAAGCGCATCGCGATGGTGCTGATCGACCGCCACCAGGCCCAGGTGGTGACGGC
This sequence comes from Pseudomonadota bacterium, assembly GCA_021792835.1. Lineage (GTDB taxonomy): Bacteria > Pseudomonadota > Gammaproteobacteria > Burkholderiales > Burkholderiaceae_C > Thiomonas_A. The sequence goes on along the minus strand of JAJYTY010000001.1, from coordinate 73,438 downwards.
ACCCGTGGTGCGCAGCGAGATCGATGGTGGCCGCGTGCAGATCTCCGGCAGCATGACGGTGCCGGAGGCCAATGACATCGCGCTGCTGCTGCGCGCGGGGGCGCTGGCCGCGCCGATGCAGATCATCGAGGAACGCACCATCGGCCCGAGCCTTGGTCGCCAGAACATCCTGCAGGGCTTCCATTCCGTGACCTGGGGCTTCTTCGCCATCGTCGCGTTCATGTGCGTGTACTACCTGCTGTTCGGCGCGGTGTCGTCGATCGCGCTGGCGGTCAACCTGATGCTGCTGATCGCACTGCTGTCGATGCTGCAGGCGACGCTGACCCTGCCCGGCATCGCCGCCATGGCCCTGGCGCTGGGCATGGCCATCGACTCCAACGTGCTGATCAACGAGCGCATCCGCGAGGAACTGCGCAACGGCGCCGGCGCGCAGGCGGCGATCGCCACCGGTTACGCGCGAGCCTGGGCGACCATCCTCGACTCCAACGTCACCACGCTGATCGCCGGCCTGGCGCTGCTCGTGTTCGGCTCCGGCGCCGTGCGCGGATTCGCCGTCGTGCACGTGCTGGGCATCCTGACCTCGATGTTCTCCGCGGTGTTCTTCTCGCGCGGCCTGGTCAACCTGTGGTACGGACGGCGCCGGCGCCTGCAGTCGGTGTCGATCGGCCAGGTCTGGAAGCCCGCGGCCGCGGCCAAGCCGGATTCCGCCGCTGGCGGCAAGAACTGAGCCGGCGCGCGCCGGGCCCATCCTCCAGGAGATCCTGATGGAATTCTTCCGAATCCAGCGCGACATCCCGTTCATGCGCTATGCACCGGTGCTGAACGTGATCTCGGCGCTGCTGTTCGTCGCCGCGGTGTTCTTCCTGATCACGCGCGGACTGCACCTGTCGATCGAGTTCACCGGCGGCACCGTGATGCAGGTGCAATACCCGCACGCCGCACAGCTCGAGCAGGTGCGGGACGTTCCCAGGAAGCTGGGCTACGGTGACGTGCAGGTGCAGACCTTCGGCAACCCGCGCGACGTGGTGATCCGGCTGCCGCTGCGCGCCGGCGAGAGCAGTTCCGCGCAGAGCGACCGCGTGATGGCCGGGCTGCGTGCCGCCGACCCGCAGGTGCAGCTCGTGCGCACCGAGTTCGTCGGCCCGCAGGTAGGTTCCGAGCTGGCCACCGACGGCGTGAAGGCGCTGGCCTTCGTGATCGGCGGCATCATGCTGTACTTGGCGCTGCGCTTCGAATGGAAGTTCTCCATCGCGGCCATCGTCGCCAACCTGCACGACGTGGTCATCGTGCTCGGCTTCTTCGCCTTCTTCCAATGGGAGTTCTCGCTGCCGGTGCTGGCCGCCGTGCTGGCGGTGCTGGGTTATTCGGTCAACGAGTCGGTGGTGATCTTCGACCGCGTGCGCGAGAACTTCCGCAAGTACCGCAAGTACCCGACCGTGCGGGTGATCGACAGCGCGATCACCAACACCATCAGCCGCACCATCATCACCCACGGCGCGACACTGGCGATGGCCTTCTCGATGTTCCTGTTCGGAGGTCCGGCGCTGCACTATTTCGCGCTGGCGCTGATCATCGGCATCTCGATGAGCATCTACAGTTCGGTGTTCGTCGCGGCGGCGATCGCGATGTGGCTGCGAGTCAAGCGCGAGGACCTGCTGAAGTCCGGATCCGGGCGCCCGAAGAACCCGAACGACCCGAACGCCGGCGCGGTGGTCTGACCCCCCTTTCCCCCGGGCGGCCACGGGCCGCCCCGGCGTTTCATGATGCTGTCATGAGACGCGCCGATGCTGGAGCTTTTGGCGTCCCACCGCGCCGACATGCTCCAGCCGCCCTGCCAGGCCTCGCAATTCACCGAACCCGCGCGCGTGCTCGCCTGCGTGCTCGCGCATGCATGGCGCGCGCCGCTCGGGCATGCGCTGGCTCTGCTGGGCTGCGGCGCGCCGCCGGCCCGGCATTCGGTGCTCTACGTGGGCTTCGATGATCCGGCGCCGAGCCCGCTGGACAATTCCCAGGTCGCCACCCCCGAGACGGCACTGAGTCAGCTCGGCGACGGCAGCTCGTGGGCGGCGATGTTGCGCTGCACCGCCCAGGCGCGCGCCGCCCTCGACTGGATCATGCGCGTGCGCCACCATCCCGGCTCGTCGCAGGCGGTGCTGCTGGGCCTCGCCGACGACCCGACGGGGCCGGTGGCCCTGCAGGCGCTGCGCGCCGGCGCCGACGTCGTGCTCGCGGCCACGATCGAGCCGCCGCTGCTGCAGGCGCAGCTCGCACGCCTGCGCGAGCGAGTGGCGCCGCCACCCGCCGGCCGCCTGTACCCGGCCCCTGGCTGCGCGCTGCATGCGGCGACCCGGCAACTGCAGCTGCCCGCGGCAACACTTGCGCTGTCTCCACAGATGTTCCGGCTGCTTTGGGTCCTTTGCGAGCGCCCGGGACGGGTACTGGACGCGGCCAGCCTGCGCGTGGCGCTGGACATTCCGGCGCGCGCCGACGCGCAGGCCTTGCACACCGCGGTGGGCAAGCTGCGGCGCGCGCTGCGCGAACACGGCCTGGACGGACCGCTGCAGACCGTGCATGGCAGCGGATATCGCTGGCTGCCTCCAGCGAATGCCCTGCCTGGCGCCGAGCCAGAGGGAAACATCTGAGCACAACCACCGGCGCTTCGGTGAGGAAACGGACAGGTTTGCGACACCTGTTCATCACACGAGGCCGATGCAATGGAGCCTTCGCTCGCACCGGAGCCGCCGCGACTCGACGACGGCGGCCCGCGGGCGCCTCGCCATCGAATCGCCTCCCGGAGGATCCATGCATCACCGCACCACGCCGCCCGCGTTCCGCCGCAAGTTGCTGTCCCATGCCGTGCTGCTCGCACTCTGCGCGGCACCGGCCGCGTACGCCCAGAGCGCCCCCACCGACCTCGGCACCGTCCAGGCCGGCGCGCAGGGTTCGGCGCCCATCGGCAAGACCCCCGAGCAACGCAAGCTCTCGCCGAAGCATGTCTTCCGCTCCGGCCAGTCGGTCAAGGTCATCGGTCATGCCGAGATCAAGGCGGTGGGTCCGTTCGGCGGCGCGGCGCAGGCCATCGCCTTCGCTCCCGGCGCGCAGGTCACGAGCTTCGGCGCCACCGGCGCCACCGGCGCCACCAAGAGCAGCATCTCCATCAACGGCTTCAAGCAGGGCTGGGGAGGTTTCTCCGGAGCATCGGGGGTCGACAACGGCGACCTGTCGGTGACTTTCGACGGAGTGCCGATGGTCAACCCGTCGAGCGGACTGTGGAGTTCGTCGCAGATCCCGGAGATGAGCCTGATTTCCGGCGTCGGCATCACCTACGGGCCGGGCGAGCCGGCGGACCGCTGGTACAACAACCTCGGCGGACAGATCGACTTCGTGCCGGTGCAGCCGAGCAACAAGGCAGGCGGCTCGATCGGCTTCAGCGTGGGCAGCAACAGCGCGCGCGGCCTGCACTACCTGCTCAACACCGGCAAGCACGACGGCTGGGCCACGGTGCTTGCGGGCGGCACGAGTTCGGCCGACAGCTACCGCACCACGACCGACGGCTTCAACTCGCGAAGCCAGGACTACGCGGTGTTCCTGAAGACCCGCAAGGACTTCGAGGCCGGCGACTTCTCGATCGGCCTGTACCAGGCGCGCGGCACGGGCTACCGGCCGATGGCGGTTCCGACCACCGCGATGCCCGACGTGACCCTCACCGGCACGGCCGGCAGCCCCGTCTACAGCCAGCAGACCTCGGGCTTCTACAGCACGGTTCCCGGCTACATCTGGCACAAGAACGACACCAACAAGACCCGACTGGTGTACGGCAAGCTCAACGTGGCGCTGGACTCCATGACCACGCTGCACAACCTCGCCTGGTACCGTCTGGGTGAACGGGTGCATGACCACTACAACAACTATGGCCTGAGCAGCCCGGCCAACCTGTACGAACACAACAACCCCAGCACCACCGTGTACGGGGACAGGATGTGGGCCGACATCGCCCTTCCGCACAACCTGGTGTCGGTCGGGGGCTTCTTCCTGAAGAGCACCTACAACACCCGCAACGCCTTCTACAACCCGGCCGACCTGGTGGGAACGTCGACGACGGTCTATGGCAGCCAGTACGTGCCCAACGCGAAGTACCGCAGCGACTACTTCGACCAGACCGACGTGGCGATGTTCGCGCAGGACCGCATCAGCGCGCTGTCCAACCTCGACATCACGCCGGGGGTTCGCCTGATCAACTACTCCACCGTCTACTCGCCGGCCGGCGCGACCGATTTCGCCACCGCCTACCAGCTCGACCCGAGCAAGGACCAGGGTTCGCTGCCTGGTTCGCAGACCAGCCACCACGACATCGAGCCGTCGATCAGCCTGAACTACCGCCCGACGCCGTGGCTGGCGACCTTCGCCAACTATGCGGTCGCGTACAAGGAACCGCAGGTCGGTGGCGGCGGCGGGCTCTACCAGACCGTGCAGCCGGTCTACAACCTCGAGAAGAGCAGCGGCTACAACCTGGGATTCAAGATCCACGTCGCGCGCGCCGAGTACCTGCGCAACTTCCTGCTGTCGGTCTCGTACTTCCACAACCACTTCGCGAACCAGTACATCACCTTCACGAACCCTGTCACCAACAACGTCAGCGACGCCAACGGGGATTCGACGTACAAGGGATTCAACATCGCGGTGGCCGACGAGCTGCTCTACAACCTGGGCGTGTTCGCGAACCTGAACTTCGAGAAGGCCGATTTCAACTCCTACACCACCGGTGGAATCAGCTACTCCGGGTTGCCGGTTTCGTATGTGCCCAACCGCACCTTCAATTTCGGGGTCGACTACAGGATCTACCGTGGCGGAGTGCTGTGGAACCCGGCGCTGAGCTACCAGTACACCGGGGAGCAGTCGATGTGGAGCGACGCCGCCAACAACCAGAGCGGCGGCCCCAGCACCCAGAAGATGCCCGCCTACGGCGTGTGGAACCTGAGCCTGGACGCGACCAAGCCGCTGCACGACACCTTCTTCCGCCGTCTGCACCTGCAACTGGGCGTGCTCAACGCGCTGGACAAGCAATACAACGCCAACGAGTTCGTCAGCTATGACGGCGAATGGGTGGGCAACGGATCGACCAGCACGCAGTTCGTGATGGCCATTCCGGGTGCGCCGCGGACTTTCTACGCCGGCCTTTCCGCCGACTTCTGACCCCGAAGGCCCCCGTGGCGGCGGATCCCGCCGCCACGGTTCCCGCCATCAGGACCACCTTGCCAGGAGCCCATCATGACCCTCGTTCAGACCCTCGCCGATGCCGCGCACAAATCCGGCGGAATCCTGTACATCATGGCCGTGCTGCTGCTGCTGGCGCTTGCCGTGGCCATCGAGCGAGCCTGGGCGCTCGGACGCATGCAGACGCAGTGCCGGCGCTGGGTGCGCGAACTCAAGGGGCACTCGCACGTCGACACCGGGCTGCTGCGCGAGCGCCTGCAGGGCGACGCCGATTCGCCGGCAGCGCATGTGGTCGCAGTGGCGCTGAGCCATGACCTGGGCGATCCGCTGGACCACTTCAGCGACCGCCTCGAGGAAGCCGTGATGGACCAGGCGCCGCAAGTCGACCGCGGGCTGTGGATGCTCGACACCATCGTCACGCTGGCGCCGCTGCTCGGGCTGCTGGGAACCATCGTCGGCATGTTCAACACCTTCCAGGCGCTGTCCCACCCGGCCGCCGCCACGCAGGCCGTGACCGGCGGAGTCGGCGAGGCGCTGCTGGCCACCGCGGCGGGCCTGTTCATCGCCGTGCTGGGCCTGGTGGCCTTCAACGCGCTGCACCAGCGCGTGCGCCTGGTCATGCACCAGCTCGAGCGCATCAAGCTGATGCTGGCCAATCGCATGTACCCCCACTACCGCTCGCCGCAACCGAGCTCGCGCGGCACGCACGAGGCCTCGCCGCACCGCGGCACGGCCGGCGCGCAGGGCGTGCAACTGCTGCAGTGACACCCGGCATCCACCCGACATCGTGAGCGCGGGCCGCCTCGCGCCGCCCGCTTCGGCCACAGCCCTGCTGTGGCGTCCTTTTTCCCGCCGCATCGTCCATGCGCTACTTCGAAACCCGCAAGGCCCGCATCGAGATCATTCCGATGATCGACATCATGTTCTTCCTGCTGGTGTTCTTCATCATGGTCACCTTGCGCATGATTCCGGCCGACGGAATCGCGTCGCGGCTGCCTACCAGCTCCACCGCGAAGTCGCTGCCGCGACCGCAGATCACGATCGTCGTCGACCGCCAGGGGACGATCCATGTCGGCGCCCTCGACCTGTCCGCCGCGCAGCTCACGCGCATGCTCGAGAACAAGCCCGACCCGTCGCGCCTGCAGGTCGTGCTCGCCGGAGACCGCCACACCTCGCTGCAACTCCTGATGCAGGTGATGGACGCGTGCCGCAAGGCTGGGGTCACGCGCATCGGCCTGGCGGCGCAGCAGGCCGGCGGATCATGAGCGCGGCCGTCGCAAGCGATGCGCAGGAGTGGCGCGAGCCTCGCGGCGGCGGACGCTGGACCGCGTCGCTGGGGTTGGCGCTGCTGCTCGAGGCCGCGCTGCTGGGGGTGATGGCGTGGCTGATCAGCCGCCCGGCGCCGCCGCCACCGCCGGTGCCGATCGAGATCACGCTGACGCAGCCCAAGCCGCTGCCCAAGCCCGTGGTCGCCAAGCCGACTCCGCCGAAGCCGCCGCCCCCCAAGCCGCTGCCGAAACCGCTGCCCAAGCCGAAGCCCGTGGTGCATCCGCACCCTCGGCCGCATCCGCTGCCCAGGCCCAAGCCGATCGCACCGCCCGTGCAGCCGCATCTGCAACCCCCGCCACCGGCACCACGCGCGGCGATCAAGCCGGCCATGCCGGTAGTGCCCCCGGCGCCGGCGCCCAAGCCCAAGCCGCTGCCGGTGCACGCGCCGGACCTCGCCGCGGTACGCCTGAACTTCGAGGGCGCGCTGCGCGAAGCCGTGCAGGCTGCGGTGCGCTACCCCGAAGCGGCGCGCCTGATGCACGTCGGCGGCCGCGTGCTGGTGAGCTTTCGCATGCTCGACGGCAAGGTCAGCGACATCGCGGTCGTCAAGTCCAGCGGCATCGGCTCGCTCGACCGCGCGGCGCGGGCCGCGGTGGCCGACGCGCCGTATCCGCCGACTCCGGCGCCCCTGGCCGGGCAGGCGATGCACTTTCGCATCTGGGTGCGCTTCCATCTCGACGACAACTCATGAAACGTCTCCTGTTCCTGCTGCTTGCCGGCACGCTGGGCCTCGCGACCGCGCGGGCGCACACCCTCACCGTGTACGCCGCCTTCGGCTATGACCAGGCCGTGGCCCAGGCCTTCACGCGCAGCACCGGCATCCCGGTGGACCTGGTGCACCTGAGCACGGGCCCGCTGCAGGCGCGCGTGCAGGCCGAGGGCAAGCGCGCACGCTGGGACATCGTGTGGTTCGACGGCAATGTGGCGATGCGCGAGCTCGCGCTGCAGCATCGCCTGGCCTGCGGCTGGACGCCCGCCGTGCACTACTCCACGCTGGGTCGCAGCCTCGAGCCCGCCGACCTCTGCTATCTGCCGGTCGGACTCACCTATGCCGGCACCATGCTGGTCAATGCCCGTCGGCTGGGCACGGTGCCGCGCTCGTGGGCCGATCTCGCACGGCCGGCGCTGCGCGGCAAGGTCGGCATGAACAACCCGGCGATCTCGGGCCCCACCTTCCCCTTCGTCGCCGCGATGCTGCAGCATGACGGGCTGCACGCCGGCGAAGCCTGGTTCGAGGCCTTGCACCGCAACGGCCTGAAGGTCTATCCCACCAACGGCGTGACCCTGCGCGCGCTGCAGTATGGGCAGATCGACGTGGCCATCGTGCAAAGCTCGGCCGCCCTGGGATTCGCCGCGCGCGAGCCCGGGCTGCGCATCGTCGCGGCGCCGCCCCAGGCGGCGCTGCCGTCGGACATCGCGATCGGTGCAGGCGTGCGCGCCGGCACGCTGCAGCAGGCGCGGCGCTTCGTCGAATTCGTGTTGTCCCCCGCCGGACAGCGGGTGATGCAGCGGGCGGACCCCGATGCCGATTCCAACTACCAGCCGCTGCTGCAGGGCGTTGCCGCGCTGCCCGCGGTCTCGCGCCTGCTCGTGCGCGATCCGCTGCTGCTGGACCCGCTCACGTGGGGACCGCGCCAGGCCGGCATCGATCAATGGTTCAGCTCGCGGGTGATGCATTGAGCACGGCGAGGAAGACTGCGCGATGACGGCATTGGCCCTGGCCACGACTCGCGAGCGCACAGCCGGCGCACGCCGGCTGCGCAGGGCGGCCGCGGCGCTGGCGGCGGCGCCACTGCTGCTGGCGGCCCTGGCGCTGTGGGCATGGCCGCTGGGCGGCTTCCTCGGCCAGGCGCTGGTTCCCGGACTGCTGCACGGCAGGCTGCATGTCAGCCTGGCGGCGTTCCCCCAGGCCTGGCAGGACGGCGGGGCGCAGGCCTTGCGCAACAGCTTCCTCGCCGCCGGCGCTGCCAGCCTGCTCGCGCTGCCGCTGGGCGCGTGGCTGGCGTGGCTGCGCGAGCGCACGCAACTGGCCTGGCGCGCATGGATCGAAGCCGGGTGCTGGCTGCTGCTGGTGATGCCGGGCTACTTCGTCGCCTCCGGGTGGATGCTGCTGGCCGCGCCGGTGGGTCCGCTGGCACACCTGCCCTGGCTGCTGGCGCCGGCGCAGGCGCTGCTCGGCCCCACGGGCATCGTGCTCAGCCTGGCGTTCAAGGCGCTGCCCTACACCTTCCTGGCGCTGCAACTCAGCCTGCGCGGCGCTTCGGCGGCACCGCAGGAGGCGGCGCGCGTGCTCGGACTGCGGCGCCGCCAGCGCCTGCTGCTGGCCGCCGCCGCGCTGCTGCCGGCGCTGGCCGCCGGCTTCGCCGCCGCCTTCGCCGAGTCGGCCAGTGACTTCGCCATCGCCGCCACCCTCGGCGCGGGCAGCGGCACGGTGATGGCGACCTACGCCATCGAGCAGTCGGTGGCGGCGCTTCCGCTGAATTTTCCGCAAGCGGCAGCGGCCTCGTGGATGCTGCTCGGGTTGGTCGTACCGGCCCTGCTGCTGCAGGGCGTGGCGCGCCGGCGGGCGGTGGCGGCACGTAGCGTCGGCGCCCGCCATCGACCGCCCTCGCCGCTGCGCCTGGCGCCGCGGCAGGCGCGGCTGCACGGCGCGGGCGCCGCGCTGCTGGCGTTGCTGGCCCTCGGAGTCCCGCTGCTCAGCGCGGCCAGCCTCGCGCTAGGCGGTAGCTCGCACGGCGACGGATTCCTGCACGACGCGCTGCAACTGCTGCCGTCCTTCGGGTATTCGCTGCGCATGGCCGTGCTGGCGGCCAGCTTGACCACCGCGCTGGCCTGGCCGGCGGCCCGCGCGCTGGGCAGCGACAGCCGGCTCGGCCGCGCGGTCGACCTCGGATTGACGGCGGCCATGGCCTTGCCCGGAATCGTGCTGGCGGCCGCCTATGTGCAGATGTACAACCTGCCGATCACCCCTTGGTACGGCGGCAGCGGATTGCTCGCGATGGCCTATGTGGCGCTTGCGCTGCCGGCCGCGACCCGGCTGCTGCAGGGGCCGGTGGCGCAACTGCACGGCAGCCTTGCCGAGGCCGCTCGCGTGCACGGCCTGAGGCCCTGGCAGGTGCTGCTGCGCATCGAGGCTGCGCTGCTGGCGCCGGCACTCGGCGCGGCGTGGCTGCTGGCCGCGCTGCACGTGGCCTTCGAGCTTCCCGCATCGCAGCTGCTGTACCCGCCCGGCCACGCACCGCTGGCGGTGGCGTTGCTGAACGCCGCCGCCGGCTTCCAGCTGCGCCTGCAGGCGCGGCTGCAGTTGCTGGGAATGGGCCTGCTGATGGGCTTTGCCGCGCTGGCGCGCTGGGCCTGGACGCGGGCGCGGCGCGCCGCCGCCTCGCCCACCCACGCCCCCGCGGCGGCGCACTCTGGAGCCACGACGTGAACGCACTGGAACTGAGCGGAGTTCGCAAGAGCCTGCACGGCGTCGAGGTCCTGCGCGGGCTCAGCCTGTCGGTGGCCGCCGGCGAGATCGTCTCGCTGCTCGGAGCGTCGGGCTCGGGAAAGACCACGCTGCTGCGCGTGGTGGCCGGGCTGGAACGACTCGATTCCGGCAGTGTGCGAATCGCCGGACACCTGGTCGACGCCCCGGGCACCGCGGCGCTCGCGCCGGAGCAACGTGGCCTGGGCATGGTGTTCCAGGACTATGCGCTGTGGCCGCACCTCAGTGCGCTGGACAACGTCGCGCTGGCCCTGCGCGCGCGTGCGCAGCGCGACGCCGTCGCGCAGGCCCGGGACATGCTGCGCCGGGTCGGCCTCGACGGGCTGCAGCAGCGCCGGCCGCACGAACTTTCCGGCGGACAGCAGCAACGCGTCGCGCTGGCCCGCGCCCTGGCGGTTCGCCCGCGCCTGCTGCTGTGCGACGAGCCGCTGTCCAACCTGGACTCGGGGCTGCGCGAGGAACTGCGCGAGCTGATCGGCGCAGTGGTGCGCGAACACGGGCTGTCGGCGCTGTACATCACCCACGACCAGCGCGAGGCTTTCGCGCTGGGCGATCGCGTCGGAATCCTCAGCGCCGGCACGCTGTTGCAGATCGATGCGCCGCACCGACTGCTGCTGGAGCCGGCCAGCGAGCAGGTCGCGCGCTTCCTGCACGCGCTCGGGCCGTGGCCACTGCAGGAACAAGGCAGCGCGCTGCATGCGCCATGGGGCGAGCTCGCGCAGGCGACCCCGGCCGCGCGCGGTGCGACGCGCCTGTACCTGCCGCAGACCGCGCTGCGCATCGAAGCCTCGGCCGGCGGATCTGGCGAAGCGGGGTCGTGCGGGCCGTTTTCCATGCAGGCCGCGGCGCGCGTGCTGCGCTGCGTGCCGACGCTCGAGGGCGTCGAAGTGCAGGCCATGCTGCACGGCGTCGCGGTACGCCTGCTGACCCAGGCGAGGCACGCCCCGGGCAGCGAGGTCCGGCTGTGCCTGGACGCGCGGCAGGCGTTGCTGTTCGGCGACACGGCGCAGCGCGCGCCGGCGCCTGCACCCCCCGGCGGGTCCGCAGGGGACTCCGCAACATCCACCGAAACCGCAAAGGAGATGGAAGTTCGATGAACATGACGAATTGGGGAGCCGCAGGCGCGATCTTCGCCGCCAGCGCGGTCGAATGGGTCGAGGCCTTCACCATCGTGCTGGCCGTGGCGCTGAGCATCGGCTGGATGCGAGCCAGCGGGGCCGCGGCATGCGCGCTGGCGGCCGTCGCCGCGTTGATCGCGGCCAGCGCCGCGGGGCTGCGCTGGATCGGCGCCGACATGCTGGCGATGCGCGCGGCGATCGGCTTGTTCCTGCTGCTGTTCGGACTTCGCTGGTACGTGAAGGCGGTGCGCCGCTATGCCGGACGCACGCGCCTGCACGATGAGGCCGAGGAATTCCGCGAGACCCGCGAGGCGCTCGGCCACGCGGAGATGCGCGCGGCGTGGATCGTCGCCTTCAAGGGCGTGCTGCTGGAGGGCCTGGAGGTCTGGCTGCTGGTGGTCGCGATGGGCCACGGACTGAACCTGGCGCAGTCGGCGTCGGCCGCGGTGGCGGCGCTGCTGCTGGTGGTGGCCGTGGGCATGACCTTGCGCCGGCCGCTGACCGCCGTCCCGGAGAACACGCTGAAGTTCCTGGTCGCCAGCGCCTTGCTGTCCTTCGGCAGCTACTGGAGCCTGGCAGGCCTGCTGGGCGAGCGCGCGGCGTGGCCGCTGGGAGACCCCACGCTGCTGTTGCTGTTCGTGACCTATGCCGTGTGCGGCCGCTTGCTGGCCTGGCGACTGCGCGCACCCGCCGTCCCGTCCGTCGGAGTCCGGGCATGAGCAAACTGATCCAACTGATCTTCGGCGACTGGCGCAACACCAGCTCGATCGCGGCCTGCCTCGCGCTGGCCCTGGCCGTCGCGCATGCCTGGCCGTCCGTCGGCGGCTGGATGCTGGTGCCGGCCCTGCTGGCCGCGGCCTGGTGGCAGGCGGGGCTGTAACCCCGCACCTGAGGCAACCCCCGCGGGCAGCGAAGGCAGTGGGCAGGGGCTCGCTGCCCGCCAGGTGCTCGCTGCCCTGTTCAGGCTACGCGGCGCCCGCCGGCGGACTGCTGGCGCGCGCCGTCGGGGGAGTCGACGTCGAGCATGCAGGCCTCGACGGTCTGCAGGTTGTTGTCGCGCGCGAAACGCAGCACGAAGTCGTAGGCCATCGGCTCCACGTCGGCCAGCTCACGGCTGACCACCACCGCGCGCACGCCGTCGACCAGCGTCGGCATGCACAGCGGCGAATAGCACAGGTGGCCTTCGGCATGCCCGACGCCCGCCGGGCGGAAGCGCGACATCACTCCGGCAAGACGCTCGGCCCAGTCGCTGGGGCGGAATGCGCGCCCCTCGTGGGTACGCCCGAGTATGAGAATTTCCCCGGGCTGGAGATCGCGGTTCAATGCCCGCTGCACGGCGCGTTGTACCGCGGCCTGGCTTTCGGCCGCATGCTTGACTGGGTCGGGCATCGGGTGGTTCGCCTCGAAAAGATTGTGTTAAGACAATATTTTGCGCTCCTCGGCGAGTAGTGGCAAACCCTGATACGCACGGATACGCGCCGGCCTCGCGGCTTCCCCTCGGCGCACGCCCGCACCCGCGTGCCCGCGCCGGCTACCATCGTTGCATGCAAGCATCGGTCCCATCCGGAGAACGCCTGTACTGGGAGGATTTCCCGGCCGGGCTGGAACTCGACTGCGGCTCGCGCAACGTCGGGCGCGACGAAATCGTCGCCTTCGCCTGCGAATTCGACCCGCAACCCTTCCATCTGGACGACGACGCGGGCTCGGCCTCGCTGTTCGGCGGACTCAGCGCCAGCGGCTGGCACACCTGCGCGATGTGCATGCGCATGATGTGCGACAGCTACGTGCTGCGCAGCAGCAGCCTGGGCTCGCCCGGGCTCGACGAATTGCGCTGGCTCAGGCCGGTTCGCCCGGGGGACACGCTGCAATTGCGCATGATCGTGCTGGACGCCCGGTTGATGCGCAGCCGTCCCGGGGTCGGGCTCGTTCGCTCGCGCTGGGACTTGCGCAACCAGCATGACGAGCAGGTGCTGCAAATGACCGGCTGGAGCATGTTCGGCACGCGCCAGGCCGCAGGTGCGGCAACCATGAATCCGGCGGGGAAGGAACTGCCATGAGCCTGTCCCTGCGCGCGAGCCTGTGGGTGGCAGCCCAGTTCGCGCTGATCGCGTTGATGCTGGCGTGGCCCGGGCACTGGCGCATCGGACTGCCCGCTCAGCTGCTCGGCGCGGCCGCGCTGGCGCTGGGGGCATGGGTGCTGAGCCACAACCGCCCAGGCAATTTCCGTATCCGCCCGCAGCCCAAGCCCGGCGCGCGCCTGGTGGTGGGCGGGCCGTACCACTTCGTGCGCCATCCGATGTACAGCTCGCTGCTGCTGGGCATGGCCGCGGTGGCGTCGGCCAGCCCGGACCTCGTGCGCCTGGCCTCGTGGCTGGCGCTGTGGCTGGTGCTGCTGGGCAAGTCCTCGCTGGAGGAACGGCTGCTGATGCAGCGCTGGCCCGAATACGCGGCGTATCGCGCGCATACCGGAAGGTTCCTGCCGCGCCTGCGCAGGGCCGCGTAGGCACCGGCACGCCGCGGCGCGCCTCAGGCCGCCCTGGCGCGCGGCCAGCGCGCGGCCCCCAGCAGCAGCACCGCGACCACCCAGCATCGGGCCTGCGGCAGCGCGCCGACCGCGCTTTGCAGCAGCAGCGTCAGGCTGGGGGCCAGCGTCAGCAGGACCGGCAGGCGACGCGCCCGCGGTCCGGCCGGCGTGGCGATCCACAACAGCGACATCGCAAGCGCGCAGGCTCCGATCTGCGCCAGCAGCGCCCACCAGGCGGCGGCCGAAGCCGCGACCAGCCAGTTCTCGCCCGCCACCACGGAGGCCACCGGAAGAATGACGGCCGCTCCGATCAACTGATAGATGATGAATTTTTCGCCACCGCAGGCGGCCAGGCGCGAATCCGCCGCGGCCCATTCCTGGGCACCCCAGGCCAGCGCCGCCAGTATGGCGAGCGACGCGCCACGCCACGGCAGGGCGGACGCCAGCAGGCCCAGCGCGACCAGCGCCAGCAGCGCGGCGGGCCATGCGCGCGCGCCGCGCCGCGCGCCCGCCGCCAGCAACAGCAGGACGCCGGCGCTGAGTTCGACCGCGGCGACCGCGCCGACACGCGCCACCGCCAGGTACAGCAGTGCGACGCGCAGGCTGAACAGCAGTCCCAGACGCAGGCCGGGGGCCAGCGTGGCGTCCTGGGCGAACACGGCGATGCCACGCCAGCGCGTCCACAGCCACACCAGCAGCAGCGACCCGGTGGTGCTCAGCGTGGCCTGCAACAGCGCGGGCAGCGCCGGCGAGGCCACTGCCACCGCCACCGGCAAAACGCTCCACAGCAGCGAGCCGGCGAGTTCGCTGCGCGTGCTGCGGGTCCAGGGCATGCGCGGCCTGTGAGGCTGGGAAGTGCGGGCGGCCGCCGCTCAGGCGTCGAGTCCCTGCTGCACCTGCTCGGCCGCGCGCAGCACGGCGCGCGCCTTGGCCTCGGTCTCGCGCCACTCCATCTCGGGCACCGAATCGGCGACCACGCCGGCCGCGGCCTGCACGTACAGCCAACCCGACTTGACGATGCCGGTGCGGATGGCGATGGCCAGGTCCATGTCGCCGGCGAAGCTCCAGTAGCCCACGGCGCCGCCGTACAGCCCGCGCCGCGTCGGCTCGAGTTCGTCGATCACTTCCATCGCGCGGATCTTCGGCGCGCCCGAAAGCGTACCGGCGGGGAAGGTCGCGCGCATCACGTCCAGCGCGCTCAGGCCCGGACGCAGCAGCCCCTCGACGTTGCTGACGATGTGCATCACATGCGAGTAGCGCTCGATGACGAAGGCCTCGGTCACCTGCACGCTGCCGGTGCGCGCGATGCGTCCCAGGTCGTTGCGCGCGAGGTCGATCAGCATCAGGTGTTCGGCCCGCTCCTTCGGGTCGGCCAGCAGTTCGCGTTCGTTGGCCAGGTCCTTGTCCGGCGTCTCGCCGCGAGGGCGCGTTCCCGCCAGCGGACGGATGGTCACCTTCTCCCCCTGCTCCGTGGCCTCCTGGCGCACCAGGATCTCCGGTGAGGAGCCGACCACCTGGAAGTCGCCGAAGTTGTACAGGTACATGTACGGCGACGGGTTGAGCGTGCGCAGCGCGCGGTACAGCGACAGCGGCGACTGGCCGAAGCGCTTGCGCAGGCGCTGCCCGACCTGCACCTGCATGAAGTCGCCGGCCGCGATCAGTTCCTTCGCGCGCTCCACCGCACGCAGGTAGTCGGACTTGTCGAATTCGCGCTCGACAGGCGTGACCTCGGCCGCAGGCATCGCCGGCGCGGCCACGCTGGCGCGCAGGCGCTCGCGCAACTCGCGCAGGCGCTGCGTGGCCTGGGCATGCGCCCGCGGCTGCGCCGGGTCGGCGTAGACGATGAAGCTCAGGCGACCCGCCAGGTTGTCGATCA
The DNA here is from genome assembly GCA_021792835.1 of Pseudomonadota bacterium. Taxonomy (GTDB): domain Bacteria; phylum Pseudomonadota; class Gammaproteobacteria; order Burkholderiales; family Burkholderiaceae_C; genus Thiomonas_A. The sequence goes on along the minus strand of JAJYTY010000001.1, from coordinate 57,890 downwards.
CCGCCAGCTCCTCGCATTGCAGCAGCAGGATGTCCGGCAGGTCGAGCGGGTCGGGACGCGGGTTGCGGCGCGCCGACTCCTGCAGCCGCGGCTCGATGTAGCGCGCCGCGTCGTAGCCGAAATACCCGGCGAGGCCGCCGCAAAACCGTGGCATGCCCTGCGGCAGCGCGGCCTTGTGGCGGGCGCGGAAGGATTCGATGAACTCCAGCGGCGGCTGCGTCGAGCGCTCGACCTCGGCACCGTCACGCAGCACCCGCGTGACTCCGTCCTTCACGCGCAGTTCGGTGCGCGCGGCCAGCCCGATGAAGGAGTAACGCCCGAAGCGCTCGCCACCGACCACCGACTCGAGCAGGAAGGTGTTGCGCGCGGCGCCGCCATCGGTCAGTTTCAGGTAGAGCGACAACGGGGTATCGAGGTCCGCGAAGACCTGCGAGACCAGCGCGATGCGGTTGTAGCCGGCCTCGGCCAGGCTGTTGAATTCGGTTTCTGTCATGGTGCGAAGGGGGTGCGCGACGTCGCGCGACGGGCTTCGGCCACTGTAGCAAATGCGCCGCGGGCAACACCTCGCGCACCTTGCGAACGACCGTTCGATTATGCTGGCACCACCGCTGCCGAGGAGACCTGCCATGAGATTGCCGATCCTTCCCGCGCGCGCCGTGCGTCGAGGCATCGCGCTGCTGAGCTGCGCCGGTGCCTGCACCTGCGGCGCGCAGGCGATGCAGGTGCACGGCGTGAACTTCGCGCCGCGCGAGCAGCAGGCCGGGCAGGCCCTTGTGCTCAACGGCGCCGGCACGCGCTACTTCTTCATCTTCAAGGTCTATGCCGCCGGCCTGTACCTGCCGCGTCCGGCACGCGACGCCAGCGCGGCGCTGGCGATGCCCGGTCCGAAGCACATGCGGCTGGTCATGCTGCGCGAGGTCAGCGGCAAGGAACTCGGCGAAAAGCTCGACTCCGACATCCGCGCCAACCTGTCGCGGGCCGAGATCGCCTCGCTGGCGCCCTCGCTGCAGCGCCTTCGCGGCCTGTTCGCGACCCAGCGCGAACTGCGCGAAGGCCAGACCATCGACCTGCGCGACGAGCCGGGAACCGGCATGCTGGTGGAAGTGGATGCCAGGCCGCTGGGCCCGCCCTTCGCCGACCCGCGGCTGTTCGATGCGCTGCTTCGTGTGTGGCTCGGCCCGGACCCGGCCGACTCGCGCCTGAAGCGCGCGCTGCTCGGGGACGCCGCCGACGCGGACTGACGCGGCGCCGGCCTCAGACCACGCGCGCGAGTTCCGAGCGCATCGAGTCGATCACCGCGCGGTAGTCCTTCTGGCCGAAGATCGCGCTGCCGGCGACGAAGGTGTCGGCCCCGGCGGCGGCCACCGCGGCGATGTTGTCGGTCTTGATGCCGCCGTCGACTTCCAGCAGCACCTCGCGCCCGCTGTGTTCGCGGTAGGCGTCCAGGCGCTGGCGCACCAGCGCGGTCTTGCGCAGCGCCTCGGCGATGAAGCTCTGGCCGCCGAATCCCGGGTTGACGCTCATGATGAGCACCAGGTCGACCTTGTCCAGCACGTAGTCCAGCACTTCCAGCGACGAAGCCGGGTTGAACACCAGCCCGGCACGGCAGCCGGCATCGCGGATCAGCTGCAGCGTGCGATCGACGTGCCGGCTCGCCTCGGGGTGGAAGCTGATGATGTCGGCACCGGCCTTCGCGAACATCTGCGCCAGCGCGTCGACCGGCTCGACCATCAGGTGCACGTCCAGCGGCACGGCGGACCCGTCGGCACGCTTGCAGTACGGTTTGATCGCCTGCGCAACCAGCGGGCCCACCGTGAGGTTGGGCACGTAGTGGTTGTCCATGACGTCGAAATGGATGAAGTCGGCGCCGGCGTCGATCACGCTGCGGACCTCGTCGCCCAGGCGGGCGAAATCGGCGGACAGGATGCTGGGAGCGATTCGGTAGGTCTTCATGGTGCGCCGATTGTAGAAGCCGGCCCCCTCCCATCCAGGCCTCGTGTCTACAATCGGCGCCACCATGGATGCGAATCAATTTTCAGTATCCGTCGAACCGGCCTTCCTCCCGGAGGAGTCGGACGCCGGGGGCGGCCTGTGGGCCTACAGCTATACCGTGCGCATCCGCAATACCGGCAGCCGTCCGGCGCAGCTGATCGCGCGCCACTGGGTGATCATGGACGACACCGGGCGCACCGAGGAGGTGCGCGGGCTCGGCGTCGTCGGCCAGCAGCCGCTGCTGCGCCCGGGCGAGGTGTTCGAGTACTCCAGCTGGACCCGCCTGCGCACGCCCAGCGGAAGCATGCGCGGCAGCTACCTGTGCGTGACCGACGAGGGCTCGCAATTCGACGCGCCGATTCCCGAGTTCGTGCTGATGCCGCCGGGCCAGAGCCTGCATTGACGCAGTGAATCCAGGCTCGCGCCATTTCACAGCGACAAGCGCGGCCGGACGCGGCGCGCGGCTGGTTCTCGCGGTTGGCCTGGCCGCGCTGCTGGGATCGTGCGCGGTACTGCCGGCGCCGCCCGCGCCCGCGGCGGCGCCTGCTGCCGCCCCCGCAGCGCCGGCCGCTGCCGCGCCGGCGTCGAGCGCGCCCGCGCCGAGCGCCCCCGCGGCGGCATCCTCCGCGCCGCCGAGCGGCATCAGCCCGCTGCCGATGCAACCGACTTCCTTCGACCGCCTGCCGGGCTGGAACGACGACGACTTCTCCGGCCTGTGGCGAGCCTGGCGACGCGATTGCGACGCGCATGTGGCGATGCTCGCGCAAGCCTGCGCCGCGTCGCAGTCGGTTGCCGCGAACGACCCCGAAGCGCAGCGGGCCTTTTTCGAAAGGTGGTTCCAGCCCTGGCAGCTGAGCGCGCCCGACGGCTCCGACCAGGGACTGGTGACCGGCTACTACGAGCCGGTGTTCGACGGCTCGACGACGCGCGGCTGGCCCTACGTGGTGCCGGTCTGGGGCCTGCCCTCCGACCTCGTCGACCTGCCGACCGGCTCGCCCGGCGATGTGCGTCGCGGTCGCGTGGTCGACGAAGCCGACGGGCGCACCGTCGTCGAGCCCTACTGGAGCCGCGCGCAGATCGCGAGCAATCCGCAGGCGCAGCAGGTGCTGTCGCGCCATGTGGTGGCGTGGCTGCGCGACCCGGTGGACGCGCTGTTCCTGCAGGTGCAGGGCTCGGGGCTGCTGCGCCTGCCGGACGGCTCGATGCTGCGCCTGAGCTTCGCCGGCGACAACGGCTGGCCGTACCGCTCGGTCGGGCGCTGGCTGCTCGATCGCGGCGACCTGCGTGGCACCGTGACCATGCAGATCATCCGCGCCTGGGCGCAGATGCACCCGGAGCAGGTGCGGCAGATGCTCGATGCCAACCCGCGCGTGGTGTTCTTCCACGCCGCGCCGCTGCGCGGTCCGCAACGCGGCCCCACCGGGGCGCTGGGAGTGCCGCTGACGGCGCTGCGCAGCGTCGCCGTGGACAAGCGACTGCTCCCGCTCGGCATGCCCCTGTGGCTGTCGACCACGGTCGACGCAAGGCCGTTGCGTCGCCTGGTGTTCGCGCAGGACGTCGGCGGCGCGATCCGCGGCCCGCTGCGCGCCGATCTGTTCTTCGGCACCGGCGAGGCGGCCGGCGACGCCGCCGGGCGCATGCAGTCGCCGGGGAGCATGTGGCTGCTGTTGCCGCGTAGCACCTCGACGCCAACCCGCGCGCGGTGATCTGGTGTAATGCATCCATCAGTCGCCAAGGAGTTCGTCCCGATGCACGCCCCGACGCCCATCCCGCAGCATGATCCGTCGGCCGCCGCGCAGCCCGCTCCGCGCCGCGCACGCCTGCCTGCGCGGCGTTGCGCGCAATGGCTGGGCGCGCTGGGCGCGCTGGGGCTGCTCGCCGGCTGCGAGACCGTCTCGCTGAACACGCCCGCGCCCATCGTCGTACTGCACCCGCAGGCCTCGGCGCCTGCCGCGCAACCGGCACCCGTGGCGCCGGCTTCGACCGCGGCGCAACCGCCGGCGCAGGCGCAGGGCCTGCAGCCGACCCCGGGGGTCGTGGTGCAACCGCTGGCGCCGGCCAGCGCGGCCAGCCTGCCGGCGCTGCCGGCGCTGCCGGCGTCGTCGCCGGCATCCGCGCCTGCTTCCGCCGCGGCCCCCGCATCAGCCCCGGCGTCGGCCCCCGCATCAGCCCCGCAGGCACCGGCTTCGCTGCCGGCGTCGCCGGCCTCGTTGCCGGCCGCCAGCGTGCCGCCGGGAGCGGTGCGCTACGTCTGCAACGACGGCACCTCCTTCCTTGCCAGCTTCGGCGACGTCAGCGTGACCATGAGTACCGCGCTGGGCGTGCTGCAACTGGAGCAGACGGTAGCCGCCGACGGCGCGCGCTACTCGAACGGCGAAGTCCAGGTGTGGTTCAAGGGCCGCCAGGCGACCATCAGCAACCTGCGCAGCCCCGGCTCCGAGGTGCTGTGCCTGGAACAGCGCTGAGGCCCTGACGGGGCGCCGCGGGTTGGCAAGCCTGCCGCGGCACACTACGATCGCCGCATGAGACGACCGCAGGGCGGGCCCACGAGGCCCGCTCCGTGGCTGGCGCAGCGCCACCCTGCCGCGCCTGTCGCGAACCACCCGCAGCCACCGCCGCGGGGGACGGCCGTTGCGCATCGAGTCGCACCATGAGGAGATAGGCGCCATGAACGCAGCGCTGCCCGAAGCCGTCCGCCGGGCCCTGGAGACCATCCGTCTCGACGACAAGTACACCCTGGAATCCGGCCGCGCCTTCATGAGCGGCATCCATGCGCTGGTACGCCTGCCGTTGTTGCAGCGCCGGCGCGACCAGCTGGCGGGGTTGCGCACCGCCGGGTTCATCAGCGGCTACCGCGGCTCGCCGCTCGGCGGTTACGACCAGGCGCTGTGGAAGGAACGCAAGCTGCTGGCGGCCCACGACATCGTGTTCCAGCCCGGTGTCAACGAGGAACTCGCGGCGACCGCGCTGTGGGGCACGCAGCAGCTCGACCTGTACCCGCAGAGCAAGCGCTTCGATGGTGTGTTCGGCATCTGGTACGGCAAGGGCCCGGGGGTCGACCGCTGCGGCGACGTGTTCAAGCACGCCAACCTGGCGGGCACCGCGCGCCACGGCGGGGTGATCGCGGTGGCCGGCGACGACCACGTCGCGAAGAGCTCGACCGCCGCGCACCAGAGCGACCACGTGTTCAAGGCCGTGGGCTTCCCGGTGTTCTTCCCCAGCAACGTGCAGGACATCCTGGACCTCGGGCTGCATGCGCTGGCGATGAGCCGCTACAGCGGGCTGTGGGCCGGCATGAAGACCATCCAGGAGGTGGTGGAGTCCTCGGCGTCGGTCGACGTGTCGGCCGAGCGCGTGCGCATCGTGCTGCCGGAGGACTTCCCGATGCCCGACGGCGGCGTGCACATCCGCTGGCCCGATGATGCGCTGAGCCAGGAAGCGCGCCTGATGGACGTCAAGTGGTATGCGGCGCTGGCCTACGTGCGGGCCAACCGGCTCAACCACACGGTGATCGACAGCCCGCGAGCCCGCCTGGGCCTGATGGCCTCGGGCAAGGCCTACAACGACACCCGCCAGGCGCTCGCCGACCTCGGACTCGACGAACAGGCCTGCGCGCAGATCGGACTGCGACTGCACAAGGTCGCGGTGGTGTGGCCGCTGGAGGCGCACGCGACCCGCGAGTTCGCTACGGGCCTGCAGGAAATCCTGGTCATCGAAGAGAAACGCCAGATCATCGAATACCAGCTCAAGGAAGAGCTATACAACTGGCGGGAGGACGTTCGCCCGAACGTGATCGGCAAGTTCCATGAGCTCCCCGGCGACCGCAGCGGCGGCGAATGGAGCCAGCCCAACCCCGGCGACAACTGGCTGCTGCCGGCGAAGGCCGACCTGAACCCGGCGCAGATCGCGCGCGCCATCGCGTCGCGCATCGAGCGCCTGGGACTGCTGCGCGACGCACCGCAGGAGCTGCAGCGCAGGCTGCGCGAGCGTGTCGCGCTGATCGACGCGAAGGAGCGCGCGCTGGCCGAGGCGCCTCCCAGCGAGAAGCGCCCGCCATGGTTCTGCTCGGGCTGCCCGCACAACACCAGCACCCGCGTCCCCGAAGGTTCGCGCGCGATGGCCGGCATCGGCTGCCACTACATGGTGGTCTGGATGGACCGCAACACCTCGACCTTCAGCCAGATGGGCGGCGAGGGGGCGGCCTGGGTGGGGCAGGCGCCGTTCAGCAAGGACCGCCACGTGTTCGCCAACCTCGGCGACGGCACCTACTACCACTCGGGGCTGCTGGCGATCCGCCAGGCGATTTCCAGCGGCGCCAACATCACCTACAAGATCCTCTACAACGACGCCGTGGCGATGACCGGCGGGCAGCCGGTGGAGGGCCATCTCAGCGTTGCGCAGATCAGCCGCGAGCTGCACGCCGAAGGGGTGCGCGAGATCGTCGTGCTCAGCGACCAGCCGGACAAGTACCGCGGCGTGCACGATCTCGCGCCGCAGACCACGGTGCTGCACCGCGACGAACTCGACGCCGTGCAACGGCGGCTGCGCGAGGTGGCGGGAACCACCGTGCTGATCTTCGACCAGACCTGCGCCACCGAGAAGCGGCGCCGGCGCAAGCGCGGGCTGCTGGCGGAGCCGAACCGGCGCGTGGCCATCAACCCGCTGGTATGCGAGGGCTGCGGCGACTGCTCCGAGCAGAGCAACTGCCTGTCGGTGGAACCGCTGGACACCGAGTTCGGGCGCAAGCGCACCATCAACCAGAGCAGCTGCAACAAGGACTTTTCCTGCCTGAAGGGCTTCTGCCCCAGCTTCGTGACGGTCGAGGGCGGCAAGCCGCGCAAGGCGGCAGCCGTGCAGTCGCCGAGCCTGCAGTCGCTGGGCGACCCCGGCGAGCCGCAGGTGCCCGACCCGGTGCAGGCCGACCGCGCCGGCGGCGGCTGCTACGGCATCCTGGTGGCCGGGATCGGCGGCACCGGGGTGATCACGATCGGGCAGTTGCTCGGAGTCGCCGCCCATATAGAGGGCAAGGGCATCGTCACCCAGGACGCAGCCGGGCTCGCGCAAAAGGGCGGCGCGACCTGGAGCCACGTGCTCATCGCCAACGACCCCGCGCAGATCCACACGACCCGTGTGGCCATGGCCGAGGCCGAGCTGATCCTGGGCTGCGACCCGATCGTCGCGGCCGACCGCGAGACCCTGGCGCGGGTCCGCCGCGACCGCACCTTCGTCGCGCTGAACACGCACGGCGCGCCGACCGCGGCGCTGGTACACCAGCCGCAATGGGAATTCCCGCAGGCGGCGTGCCAGCAGGCGCTGGAGCAGGCGGCGGGCCCGTCGCAGGTCGCCGGATTCGACGCCGATGCACTGGCGCGGCGCCTGCTGGGTGACAGCATCTACGCCAACCCGATGATGCTGGGCTTCGCGTGGCAGAAGGGCTGGATCCCGCTGCGCCGCGAATCCCTGCTGCGCGCCATCGAGCTCAACGACGTGGCCGTCGAGCAGAACAAGGCCGCCTTCGAATGGGGGCGCCAGGCCGCCGCGAACCCGCAGCAACTTGCCGCGCTGGCTTCCACCGAGCAGGTGATCGCCTTCGCGCGCCGCCCCGGGCTGGAGCAACTGCTGCGCACGCATGCCGATTTCCTCACGGCCTACCAGAACGCGGCGTATGCGGGGGCCTACCGCGAGCTGGTCGAGCGCGTCGCGCGGGCCGAGTCGGCGCTGGGTTCCACGCGCCTGAGCGAAGCGGTGGCACGCACCCTGTTCAAGCTGATGGCCTACAAGGACGAGTACGAGGTCGCGCGCCTGCACGCCGACCCGGCCTTCGAACGCTCGCTGCGCGAGCAGTTCGAAGGCGACTTCAAGCTGCGCTACCACCTGGCGCCGCCGATGCTCAGCCGCATGGGCGCCGACGGCAGGCCGCGCAAGATCGAGTTCGGCCCGTGGATGGGCCGCGCGATGCGGCTGCTGCGCCATGGCAAGGTGCTGCGCGGCAGCTGGCTGGACCCCTTCGGCCGTACCGAGGAGCGGCGCGCCGAGCGCGCGCTGATCCAGCGCTACCGCGACACCGTGGAGCAACTGCTGGCGCGGCTGCGCGCCGACAACCTGCAGCTGGCGCTGCGCGTGGCGCAGCTGCCGGCGCGCATCGGCGGCTACGGCCCGGTCAAGCAGCGCAGCATGGAGCAGGTGCTGCCGCAGTGGGACGCGCTGCTGGAGCAGTGGCGCACCGACGCCGCGGCGCCACCCGATCAGAACTCGGTGGGGTCGACGTCGATGGCCCAGCGCACACCGCTGCGCAGTTCCTGAAGCGCCTGGCGCCAGCGCGCCAGGAAGCCGTGCAGCGCGCCGCGGCGCGCCGCCTCGACCAGCGTCTGGCGGCGGTGCACCCCGGCCAGCCGCGCCAGGCCCGACGGAACCGCCGGATACACCGTCGGCGCGTCGGCGGCCGGCAACTGCCCCAGCAGTTCGACTGCGAGCTGGGCGGCCTGCTCGACGAATTCCTGCACCCGCTGCTCGCGCGCGTGCTCGGCGCGCAGCAGGGCCTGGTAGCTGAACGGGGGCATGCCGGCGCGCCTGCGCTCGGCCAGCTCGCGCTCGGCAAAGCCCGGGTAGTCGTTGCGCTGCAATGCCTGGTACAGCGCATGCTCCGGGTAGGCGGTCTGCACCAGCATCTCCGCCCCGAGGGTCGAGCCGGCGGCTCGCCCGGCGCGCCCCGCCGCCTGCACCAGCTGCGCGAACAGGCGCTCCGGGGCGCGCGGGTCGTGGCTGAACAGCCCGGCGTCGGGGTTCAGCGCGGCCACCAGGCTGACACGCTGGAAGTCATGGCCCTTCGTGACCATCTGCGTTCCCACCAGGATGTCCACCTCGCCGGCGTGCACCTGCGCGAAACCGGCCTCGGCCTGTCCCCGGCGCGACGCCGTGTCGGCATCGATGCGGGCGATGCGCGCCTGCGGAAACAGCGTCGCCAGCGCCTCCTGCACCCGCTGCGTACCGCGCCCGACCGGCTGCAGGTCGAGGCTGCCGCACTGCGGGCAGGCGCGCGGCACCGGCTGGCGGTGCCCGCAATGGTGGCAGCGCAGGCTGCGGTCGGTGCGGTGGAACACCAGGTGCGCGTCGCAGTGCGGGCAGTCGGACATCCAGCCGCAGTCGGGACAGCACAGCACCGGCGCGTAGCCGCGCCGGTTCAGGAACAGCAGGCATTGCTCGCCGTGCACCAGGCGCTGCATGACGGCATCGAACAAGGCCTGCCCGACCGGCCCCCCGGCGCGCAGCAGCGGGTCGTGCTGGCTGGGCAGCAGGCGCACCTGCGGCAAGGCCCCGCTGGCGCGCCGGCCCATGCGCAGCAGGCCGTAGCGCCCGCCGGCCGCGGCCTGCCAGCTCTCCAGCGATGGCGTGGCCGAGCCCAGCAGCACCGGCACGTCGCGCTGGCGCCCACGCCACACCGCGAGGTCGCGCGCGGAGTAACGCGCGCCCTCCTGCTGCTTGTACGACGGGTCGTGCTCCTCGTCGACGACCACCAGTGCCAGGCCCGGCAGGCTGGCCAGCACTGCCAGCCGGGTTCCCAGCACGATGCGGGCGCGCCCCGCGTGCGCCGCCGCCCAGTGGTCGAAGCGCTCGGCCTCGGCCAGCCCGCTGTGAAGCAGCGCGAGGGACTCGCCGGGGAAGCGCTCGGAAAAACTGCGCAGCAGTTGCGGCGTGAGATTGATTTCCGGGGTGAGCACCAGGACCTGCGCGTTCGCGTCGCGTTGCAGCGCATGCTGCACGGCGCGCAGGTAGACCTCGGTCTTGCCGCTGCCGGTCACCCCGAACAGCAACTGCACGGCGAATCCCTGCTGCGCCTGCAGCACCTGCACCGCGTGGCGCTGTTCCTCATGCAGCTCGGGCAGCGCGGGTGGCGTGGGCGGCGCGGGTTCCAGCTCGTCCAGCCAGCCCGCCGCACGCCACTCGCGCAGCAGGGCGGGCCCGCGCGCGTGCAGTCGACGCGCCTGCGCCTCGTTCAGGGATGCCGCGCCGGCCTGCAGCGGCACGTCGGGCGCCGCGCCAGCCGGCACCACGCCCAATTCCCCGGCGAGGCGCCACAACGCCGTGCTGCGAGGTCCGAGGCTGCGCGCCAGGGCCTCGCGCCCGGCCGGGTTGACGACGTAGCTGCGGGCCGCGCGCCGCTGTTGCGCCGCCTGCAGGCGCCGCCGCACCGCAGCCGCGGAGTTTCCACGCAGCCAGCCCGGCAACGCGGCTCCCATCAGCTCGCCCAATGGGCGCTGGTAGTACTCGGCGGCGAAGCGCAGCAGCGCGATCCAGTCGGCCCCCAGCGGGGGCAGTCCATCGCAGACCTCGTGCACCGCACGCAAGGGGCGCCGTGGCTGCCCGGCAAGCCGCGCCTCCAGCACGACGCCGCTGACGACTTGTCGTCCCAGCGGGACCCGCACGACCATCCCGGCCGGGATCTCCTGATCGCAGGCATAGTCCAGCACGCCCCAGATCGGGGCATCGACGGCGACCTGCACCAGCCAGGGGGAAGCCGCCTCGGCGTTGGCGACCGCCTCGGTCGGCTGCGGGTTTACCACGATGCCGAGGGCGCCCGAAGCGCCGGATGTGAGTGTTGACTCGCATTGCGCGCGGCCGTGCCACGCCATCGGGAATGCCGTCTACGGGGAATCCCCAGGCTGTGGACAACTTTGTGCATAGTGCGTCGCGACGAACAGTCCCCAGCTGTGGACAACTTGGCTCCGATCCCATGCGGCTTTGCAGCAAATTCGGCAAAACCATTGCAGATCAACAAGTTGTATTTGAAGATCTGAAGTGAGATCTGGATTCCCCGAGCTATCTCCCCAAATCCCTCGATGTGTGCATAAATGGATGCCTCCGGGCTTGACAAGCGTGCGCGAATGCACCGTCGCGGGTGCGCGCGGCGCACGCCCCGGTCGCCTATTGCCCCGACTCGCGCAGCCTTCGGCTGTGCTGGTGCACGGTATCCACGAGCACCTGCACATGGTCGGGCGGCGTGAACTGGGAGATGCCATGGCCCAGGTTGAACACATGGCCGGCCCGCTGGCCCGGCGCGATCGGCCCGAAGGCGTCGAGTACCGCACGCGCCTGCGCGGCGATGCTGTCGGGAGGCGCGAACAACACCGTCGGGTCCAGGTTGCCCTGCAGCGCGACGCGCTCGCCCACCAGCGAGCGCGCGGCGGCCAGGTTGACGGTCCAGTCCACGCCCAGCGCGTCGGCGCCGCTGTCGCACATCTCGCGCAGCCAGCCGCCGCCGCCCTTGGTGAACAGGATCAGCGGCACGCGCCGCCCGTCGTGCTCGCGCCGCAGCGCCTGCAGGACGCGTCGGCTGTACTGCAGGGAGAACTCCTGGAACGCACCGTCGGCCAGCGCCCCGCCCCAGGAGTCGAACAGCATCAGGGCCTGGGCGCCGGACTCGACCTGCGCGTTCAGGTACGCGGCGACCGCCTCGGCGTTGACGCCGAGGATGTGGTGCATCAGGTCCGGGCGGGAGTACATCAGGGTCTTGGTCTGGCGCCAGTCGTCGCTGCCCTGCCCCTCCACCATGTAGCAGGCCAGGGTCCATGGACTGCCCGCGAAGCCGATCAGCGGCACCCGCTGCACGCCGTCCCGGGTCAGCGCGCGACGGATCTGCGACACGGCGTCGAACACATAGCGCAGACGCTCCAGATCGGGCGCGCGCAGCGCGCGGATCTGCGCCTCGGTGCGCAGTGCATGCTCGAAGCGCGGGCCCTCGCCGGGGGCGAAGCGCAGGCCCAGGCCCATCGCGTCCGGGACGGTGAGAATGTCCGAGAACAGGATCGCCGCATCCAGGGCATAGCGCTCCAGCGGCTGCAGCGTCACCTCGGTGGCCAGCCCGGGGTCGGTGGCCAGGCCGAGGAAGCTGCCCGCTCGGGCGCGCGTGGCGTTGTACTCGGGCAGGTAGCGCCCGGCCTGGCGCATCAGCCACACGGGGGTGTACTCGGTGGGTTCGCGCAGCAGCGCGCGCAGCAGGGTGTCGTTGGCGATCGTGCTCATGCGGCTATTGTCGCAAAGCGCCGGAGCTCGCAGCGAGAAAGCGTGGCCGGCGGACCACGTCCGCGCTGTCCCGGCAGCCCGCAGGCGCGCTGGCGCGGCGTGTTAACGCAACCAGCTTGCATTATCATGGCGAGCTCGAACCCCTTCCTCCGCAGTCGCCCGATGCCCGCCCTGCTCCGCCGCGCCATGCTCGTCGCGCCATGGCTGTGGGCCTGCGCGGCGCTCGCGCACGCCGCCGCGCCGCCGACCATCGTCGCCGCCGAGAGCACCTACGGCGCGATCGCCTCCGAGATCGGCGGCACGCACGTGCGCGTGGTGTCGCTGATCCGCAACCCGAACGTCGACCCGCACGCCTTCGAGGCCTCGCCGCGCGAGGCGCGCGTGGTCGCCGGTGCGCAGCTGGTGCTGATGAACGGACTCGGCTACGACGCCTGGATGAGCCAGCTGCTGGCCGCCAACCCGGTGGCCGGGCGCCAGGTGCTGGTGGCGGCCGAACTGTTGCCGGCACGGCGCCTGGCCGACGCCAACCCTCATGTGTTCTATGACCCCCGCGTCGGGCAGCGCATGGCCGAGGCGATCACCGCCTGGCTGCGCCGCGTCGACCCGGCGCACGACGCCGCCTACGCGGCAGGCGAGCAACGCGTGCTGGCGCAACTCGCCGAGGTCAGGCGGCGCGCCCACGAACTGGGGCGCGCGCATCCGGCGCTGCCGGTCACGGCCACCGAACCCGTATGGGGCTACATGGTGCGCGAACTGGGCTGGCGCGACCACGACACCGCCTTGCAGCTGCACGTCATGAACGGCACCGAGCCGTCACCGCGCGAAATGGCGGCCTTCGATTCCGAGCTGCGCCACCACGCCATCGCGCTGCTGATCCACAACCGCCAGGTCGACTCGCCGCTGACCCGCAGCATGCTGCAGCTGGCCAGGCGCTGCGGCGTGCCGACCCTGGGCGTGGACGAATTCACGCCTCCGGGGGTGGACTACCCCCAATGGCTGCTCGACAGCCTGCAACGCGCGGCCGACGCGCTGGCACACCCGCCTGCGCCGAGCGCCTCCTGCCATGGCTGAAGCGGCCGTGCTGGCGAGCGGGCTGCGGGTCGCCCGCGGCAGCCGCGACATCGTGCGCGGACTCGAGCTGCGCATCGAGCAGGGCCAGATCGTCGGGCTGTTCGGCAGCAACGGTGCCGGCAAGACCACGCTGCTGCAGGCGCTGGCCGGACTGCTGCCGACAGGTGCCGGACAACTGCAGGTGCTGGGCGGCAGCCCGGCACAGGCGCGCCGGCGCATCGGCTACGTCGCGCAGGTGGTCCCGGAAGGCGCGCAGACGCGGCTGCGCGCGGCCGACTTCGTCGCCAGCGCGTGGCGCGCCGAGCGTTGGGGTTTCGCGCTGTCGCCGGCGTTGCGCGCGGAGCGCGCGGCCGCGGTGCGCGAGGCCTTGCGGGCGACCGCCTGCGAACACCTGGCCGGGCGCGGCATGGACACCTTGTCGGGCGGCGAACGCCAGCGCGTGTGCATCGCGCAGGCGCTGGTCAATCCGGTGCGCCTGCTGCTGCTCGACGAGCCGCTGGCCAATCTCGACCCTCGCTCCCAGCTCGGCGTGCTCGACCTGGTGCGCGAGCTGCGCGCACGCAACGGCCTGACCGTGCTGCTCAGCGCGCACGACGTGAACGCGCTGCTGCCGGTGATGGACCGCGTGCTGTACCTGGCCGCCGGACACGGCCGCCTGGGCGATGTAGACGAGGTCATCGACGATGCCGCGCTGAGCGCGCTGTACGGAGTTCCGATGGCCGTCGCGCGACATGCCGGCTACATGTTCATCCACCCCTCCGGCGGCTTCATGGCCGAGCAGGCGGCACATTGCGAGCATGGCGCGCACGAGCACGACGCGCACGCGCACACGCACACGCAGGAATCGTGATGCTCGGGCTTGAATACGCATTCATGCGCCAGGCGCTCGTCGCGGCCGGCAGCATCGGCGTGGCGGCCGCAGCGGTCGGCTACTTCGTCACGCTGCGTCGCCAGACCTTCGCCGCGCACGCGCTGTCGCACGTCGGCTTCACCGGCGCGGCCGGCGCCATCGTGCTCGGCCTGAGCGCCTATCTGGGGCTGTTCGCGTTCACATTGGCGGCCGGGCTGGCCCTGGCGCTGGCGGGCAGGCGGCTGCGCCAGCGCGACGTCGGAATCGGCATGGTGCTGATGTTCGCGCTGGGACTCGGGGTCTTGTTCCTGAGTCTGTACACCAGGAACGCGCAGTCGGCGATGAGCATCCTGTTCGGCAGCATCGTCGGCATCACCGCGGCGCAGGCGCGGCTGTCCGTGCTGGTGGCAGCGGGCGCGCTGGCGGGTCTCGCGCTGATCCACCGTCCGCTGCTGCTGGCCAGCCTGAACCCCGACATGGCGCGCACCCGCGGCATCGCGGTGGGCTTGCTGGACCTGCTGTTCGCCTTGCTGCTGGCGGCCACCGTGGCGGTGGCCGTGCCGGTGATCGGCGCGCTGCTGATCTTCGCCTTCCTCGTCGGGCCGCCGGCCGCGGCACAGGCCTTCACCCGCGGCATCGCCGGCGGCATGGTGCTGTCGATGCTGCTCGGGCTGGGCGTGGCCTGGGGCGGGCTGGCCGCCTCCTATGCCATCGGCTGGCCCGCCAGCACCTGGATCGCGGCGCTGAGCTTCGCGCTGTACCTGCTGGCGCAGGCCTGGCGTGCGTGGCGCGACAGCGCCTGAGCGGGCCGCGCATCGCCTCGGGCAAGCATCGCGCGCAAACGCGGCCGCTCCCGAAACCCGGCGTCATGGTTGAATATCGGTCTAGGCTTTTGCGTGCCGTGGCTACCGCCGCACCGGCACGACGGGCACCGCGCTGGTGCCGCTTGGGGCATGACCTGTCCCGATTTCCTACATAACCTGTGCATAAACGGAGATTCGCATGCAGCACCCCCAACTGCCGGCGGGCGTGACCATCACGGCGCCACACAACCCTGAATTCGATTCCATCCTCAGCAGCGCGGCCCTCGAATTCGTCGCCGGGCTGCACCGCCGCTTCGAGGCGCGGCGCCAGCAACTGCTGGCGGCGCGGGCCGCGCGCGTCAAGCGCCTGGACGCCGGCGAGCGCCCCGACTTCCTGCCCGAGACCCGCGCCGTGCGCGACGGCGACTGGCGCATCGCCCCGCTGCCTGCGGCGCTGCAGCGCCGCCGCGTCGAGATCACCGGTCCGGTGGACCGCAAGATGATCATCAACGCGTTCAACTCGGGGGCCGACAGCTACATGGCCGATTTCGAGGACGCCAACACGCCGAACTGGGACAACCAGGTGCGCGGCCAGATCAACCTGTACGAAGCCATCCGCCGCAACATCTCGCTGGAGCAGAACGGCAAGACCTACCGCCTCAACGAGCAGATCGCCGTGCTGCAGGTGCGCCCGCGCGGCTGGCACCTCGACGAGAAGCACGTGCTGGTCGACGGCCAGCGCGTGGCCGGCGGCCTGTTCGACTTCGGCTTGTTCCTGTTCCACAACGCGCGCGAGCAGATCGCGCGCGGGGCCGGCCCCTACTTCTACCTGCCGAAGATGGAAAGCCATCTCGAGGCACGGCTGTGGAACGACGTGTTCGTGTACGCGCAAGACGAGCTCGGGCTGCCGCGCGGAACCATCAAGGCCACGGTGCTGGTGGAGACCATCGTCGCGGCCTTCGAGATGGACGAGATCCTGTACGAGTTGCGCGAGCACAGCGCCGGACTCAACGCCGGGCGCTGGGATTACATCTTCAGCGCCATCAAGAAGTTCAAGAGCGACCGCGAGTTCTGCCTCGCCGACCGCGCGCAGATCACGATGACCGCGCCGTTCATGCGGGCCTACGCGCTGCTGCTGCTCAAGACCTGCCACAAGCGCGGGGCTCCGGCCATCGGCGGCATGAGCGCGCTGATCCCGATCAAGAACGACCCGGAGAAGAACGCCAAGGCGATGGAGGGGATCCGCGCCGACAAGCGACGCGACGCCACCGACGGCTACGACGGCGGCTGGATCGCCCACCCCGGCCTGGTCGCGTCGGCGATGGAGGAGTTCGTCGCCGTGCTCGGCGACAAGCCGAACCAGATCGGCAAGACCCGCGACGACGTGCAGGTGGGAGCCGCCGACCTGCTCGATTTCCGCCCCGAGTCGCCGATCACCGAGGTGGGCCTGCGCAACAACGTCAACGTCGGCATCCACTATCTGGGCGCCTGGCTGTCGGGCAGCGGCGCGGTACCGATCCACAACCTGATGGAAGACGCCGCCACCGCCGAGATCTCGCGCAGCCAGGTCTGGCAGTGGATCCACAGCCCGAAAGGCGTGCTCGACGACGGCCGCAAGGTCACCGCCGACATGGTGCGTGCGTTGATCCCCCAGGAACTGGACAAGGTCAAGGCCACCGGCGCCGAGGGTCAGTTCGACAAGGCCGCACGCATCTTCGAGCAGATGGCCACCGCGGCGCAGTTCACGGAGTTCCTGACCCTGCCGCTGTACGAAGAACTGAGCTGAGCCACCCGGGCAGGGCGGCGCGCGGCGATCCGCAGGTCCGTTTGCGGCCACACGGACACGCGCGCCGCGCCTACAGTGGCGGGGTCACGTCGAATCCGAGCCCGCCATGCCCCTGTTCGAACTCCTGCTGCTCGCCGCGATCTGGGGCAGCTCCTTCCTGTTCCTGCGCCTGGGCGCGCCGGCGCTGGGGCCGCTGAGCCTGATCGCGCTGCGCGTGGGCATCGCCGCGCTGGTGCTGTCGCCGGTGCTGCGCAGCGTGGAGCTGCGCAAGCAATTGCGCGTGCACTGGCGCGCGCTGGCGGTCGTCGGGCTGAGCAACTCGGCGCTGCCGTTCACGCTGTTCGCGATCGGCGCGCTGCACCTGGGTCCCGGCTTCGAGTCCATCCTCAACGCCACCACCCCGCTGTGGGCGGCACTCATGGGAGCCTTGTGGTTCGGCGCCGGCATTTCGCGCGCGCAAGGCGCGGGGCTGCTGCTCGGGCTGCTCGGCGTGGTCGGGCTGGTCGGCGGGCAGGCGCAGCTGGCGCACGGCATCTCGGCGCCGGCCGCCGCGGCGGCGCTGCTGGCCCCGGCTTCCTACGGTTTCGCCGTGCACTACACACGGCGCCACCTCGGCCACGCCGATCCGCGACTGATCGCCTTCGCCAGCCAGGCATTCGCGGCGCTGTTGCTGCTGCTGCCAGGCGCCTTGCTGTGGCCGGCACACCCCGTGCAGCCGCGTATCTGGGCCTATGTCGGTGCGCTCGGAGTGCTGTGCACGGGGGTCGCCTACGTGCTGTATTTCCGCCTCGTGGTGCGCGTCGGGGCGGCCTACGCGGCCTCCGTGACCTTCCTCATCCCCGTCTTCGGGATGCTGTGGGGCGCGCTGTTCCTGCACGAGCACATCACGCCGCCGATGCTGGCGGGCTGCGCGGTGATCCTTGCCGGCACCGCGCTGGCGGGCGGCGTCTGGCGCCGCCTGCTGCCGCAACGCGCGGGATGAGCGAGCCGGCTCGCGACTGCGTGGGCCGAGAGGAGGCGCGAGCACTCAGGCTGGATCGGACTGCAGATCCCGCGGCTCGGCGTGATGGGCAGCCGGTCGCATGCGCACGCGCTCGACCAGCCAGGCGCTGAGACGATGGCTCGCCGCCTTGCGCTCGTCGGCATCGGCGGCCTCATGCACGGTGGCATGCCAGGCCATGGCCTCGCGCGCATCCAGCCCGACGCCGCGTAGGTAGCCGCTGAGCGGGCACTGCTCCAGCGGTGCCGCGCGATGCGGCTGAAGCTCGTGCATGTACAGCCAGTGAAAGGCCAGCGCCCCCAGGGCACTGTCGAGTCGCAGCGGCGCGGCGCATGATGCGGCGGCACCGCGCCGCGCGACCCAGGCACCGAAGTCGCGCGCGGGCATCGGCCTGGCGATGCCGAAACCCTGCCCGTAACCCACCCCCAGCACGGTGGCCGCCTCGGCGATCGCCGGGCTCTCGACCCCTTCGATCACCACCTCCTTCTCGAAGTCGCGTCCGATCTGCGCCACCGTGCGCACCAGGCTCAGCGCCTTGATGGGATCGCGTTCGATGTCGAGGATGATGGCGCGGTCGACCTTGATGATGTCGAAGGGCATGCTGGCCAGGCGCTTGAGGCTGCTGAAGCCGGAGCCCAGATCGTCGATGGCCAGGCGCACGCCCAGGCGCCCCAGCGTCGCCACGGCCTGGTCGCGCCGCGCCTCGTCGACTTCCTGCGACTCCAGCAGCTCCAGCACGAGGTGCCGCGCCGGCACCCGGCTGTCGCGCAGCGCCTGTTCGATCCATTGCGCGCATTCGGGATGCAGCATGGTCGACGGCGGCAGGTTCAGCGACACGTCCACCTCGATGCCCTGCTCGCGCCATCGCGTCAGCCAGTGCAGGCTCTGCGCCAGGCCGATCCGGAACAGCGCGTCGAGATCGGCGTCGCGCAGCGCCGGCAGGAAATCGTCGGGCGGCACGACACGTCCGTCCGGCGAGACCAGCCGCGCCAGCGCCTCGACCTTGGCGACGCCGCCGCCGCGCAGGTCCACCACCGGCTGCACGAACATCGACAGGCCGTCCGCGTAGAGCCACTCGCGATAGCGCGCGGCCTCGCGCTGGTCCAGCATCGGCTGGCGCCGGCGCAGCAGGTCATCGATCAGGTTCCAGCGGTTCTGCACGGCGGTGAGGAAGGTGCGCCCCTGCTCGGTGTCGAACTGGTTCGGGTAGGCGCCGTAGATCACCAGCACCGCGTCGGTCTGCCCGCCTCGCAGCAAGGGAATCGCCGCCATGCTGCGCACCCCCATGCGCCTGGCCGCCTCCTCCCACGGCCGCAGCCCGGGCTGCAGCTCGTAGGAGCGGGCCGTCATGACCGTCTCGGTGCGCCAGGCCAGCGCCGCCAGGCCCATGCCGGTCGGGCTTCCGGAATCCAGCGACGGCCGCATGCCCGGCGTCGACAGCGCGCTCGCCATGTCCGCGGCACGCGGGCCGTCGCTGGCCTGCACCGCGAAGAGGCCTTCGCCATCGGGACGCATCAGCGCGCAGCTCTGGATGCCGGGCAAGGTGCCCAGCGCGCGCAGCTTCTCGCGCACGACCTCGACCCAGCCCTGCCCGTTGCGCGGCAGCGGACGCGCGAGATAGGCGTTGTAGGTGTTCTGCACCTCGAGCATGATGTCGAGCTGCGCCTGCAGGTCGATCTGCACGCGCGCGTCCAGCACCCGCTGCAGGCGATGGCGATCCCGCGCCGCCAGCTCCGTCGCGTCCAGGTGCCAGTGCAGCAGGTCGCGGTACAGCTGCATCGACGCGCTCAGCCACGACGGCGCCACACCGACCAGCGCATGCACGGTCCCCAGGCGCCGCGCGCGAACCTGGATGTTCGCCGCCGAGGTCGCCGGGGCGAGCAGGAAGCGCAGATGCCGGGCCTGGCTGGACTTCAGTCCGTCCAGGCTCTCGGGACTCAGCGCGGACAGGATCGCCGCCAGGTCCTGCCGATGCGCGAGCTCGGCATAGAAGCTCTCGACGAATTCGCGCTCGGCGCGCTCGAACAGCGCCTCGACACGCGCCAGCAGCAACTGCGCGTCGCTGGCGAAGGGGTCGAACGGCGGCTCCGGTTGCGCGTCGGCCGACTCCTGCCCCGGCGCCGGCTGCCCATCCGGCCCGCTGCCGGCGCGCGCCCACCAGTGCGCGCGCGTGGCCTTGCGCGACTTGATCCTGTACATCGCCGCGTCGGCCAGGCGCAACAGGGCCTCGGCGCTCGCGCCGTCGTCGGGCGCCACCGCGATGCCCATGCTCATGCCGACGCTGGCGCTGCGTCCCTCGCCGAGGTCGAAGGGGGTCTCGACGGCCTGGTGCATTCGCTCCAGGATGAATTCGAGCTGCGCCTGCGCATACTCGAGCTCGAGGTCCTCGATGACCAGCACGAATTCGTCTCCGCCCAGGCGCGCGATCATGTCGGTGCTGCGCGACAGCGCGCGCAGGCGCTCGCCGAGCTGCTGCAGCAGCGAGTCGCCGACGTCATGACCCCAGCGGTCGTTGACCGGCTTGAAGTCGTCGAGGTCGATCAGACCGACGGCGATCGCCGCGCCGGCATGCTGCGCCCGCGCGACCGCGCGCTCCAGGTTGAATTCCAGCGCCCGCCGATTCGGCAGCCCCGTCAGCGGATCGATCTGGCTGAGGTGCTCCATCTGCTGCATCAGCTGCTGTCGTTCGGTCACGTCGACGATGGTCCACACGACGTCGGTCGCGCCCTCGGCATCCCTCGGCATGCGCTGGCCGGACAGCGTGATGCAGGCAGGCCGGCCGTCCTCGCGCACGATGTCGAGCGCCTCCAGCGTGACACCGCCACGCCCCAGCACCTCGCGCGTGGCCGAGATCATCGCCGGCTGATTCAGCGTCGGGGCGGCCTCGGCCACCGCCTTGCCCAGCGCGCCGCGCAGGTCCTGCACGCCGAAGATGCGCGCCACCGCTGCGTTCGCCTCGACGATCAGCGCACCCGGGTAGCGCACCATGACGACCCCCGCCACCGCGTTGTCCAGCAGGCTCGCGTGCTGTTGCTGCAACTGCGCCTGACTGCGCAGCAGGTCGAGGCGGTCGAGGCCGCTGGACACGTCATCGGCCAGTTCGCGCATCGTGCGCTGCAGTTCGGTGTCGAAGGCACTGCCGTGGCTGCCGTACAAGTGCAGCACGGCCCACACCTGCCCGCCGCGGCGCAGCGGCAGACTGGCCGAGGCGCTCAGCCCGAAGCGCTGCCGCTCGTCGATGCGCGCCGCAGCGTCGCGCGCATCGCGGCTCGCCGCGCTGAACACGGCGCGCCCCTCGTGCCAGGCGAGGAACTCGGCGCTGCGCTGCTGCGCGACCTGCTGTCCGACGCCGGCCGCGATGCCGTCCAGGTACGCGGCGGCCGGGCCGGCGTGCGCCAGCACCTCCATGGTTCCGTGCTCGCCGGGGCGGCCGATCCAGGCCAGGCTGACGGCCGGGTCCAGCACGGCGAGGTCGCAGATCGCGCGCAACAGCTCCTGCACGTCGGCGGCCTTCACGATCGCCCGGTTGACCTGCGCGCGCATGGCATTGAAGCGCGCCAGTTGCGCGCTTTGCTCGAGCAGACGCTCGCGGCTGCGCAGCAGGCGCGCGATGGTGAACGCGGCCAGGATGAACAACGCGAGCACCGCGCCTCGCGCCGCCAGTCGCCACGGCAGTCCCTGGCGATACAGCGCCCACACCCGCGCTGGCGACCATGCGACCTCGACCGCCAGCGGCAAGTGGCCGATCGGCTGCTCGACGCTGCCGGCGTCCCTGCCGCGTGCCGGCGCGGCGCCCACCCCCGGCACGCTGCCGACCAGGCGGCCGTCGCGCAGGTCGCGCACGGCGACGAACCAGCCTGTGCGGCGCGGCATTTCCAGCAGCGCACCGAGGCGATAGGGGGATCCGATGAAATACAAGGTGCGCCCCGCCGCGTCGTGCATACGGTAGCGCATGGCCAGGATGCTGGCGCCAAAGCGCGGCGCGAAGGCCTCGGGCCCGAGCAGGTCGTCGGGATGTCCGGGCAGCGGGGTGAACGCGCGCTCGCCGAAGATCGGCTTCACCGATTGGCGCAAGCTCGACCACTCGATGCGCGAGCCGTCGGCTGACTGCAGGTTCAGCGCGAACAGTTCCGAGTGCTGCGCGGCGAAGTGCTCGAGCAGGCGGCGGCGGCTGGGCGCGAGTCGTGCCGGATCGCGCGCGCCGATGATGTCGCGGGCGGCGAACTCGAGTTGCTGGAACTGCTGCATCAGGCGCAGCTGGATCAGCTGCCCGTCGGCCAGCGCGGCGCGGCGCGCCTGCCGCGCCACCTGCTCACGGGCCTGACGCAAGTCCGCCCGCTCCTGAGTCACCAACCACAACCCCACCAGCAGCGCCGGCACCCACAGCAGGCCGCGCAGCAGTGATCCGCGCAGCGCCGGCTTCATCGGCCGGCGCATGCCCCGGCGGCGCGGCACGCGAACGTGTGGCGGCGCTCATGGGTACGGATCGGATCGCGGGGTCGCGGCGGCATGACAGTCGGGCTCGCGGGTCGGGTCGAAGGCACGGTGTGCGTGCGGCGCGCGCAACGCATCGGCGGGATGTCCCGAGTTGTATAGGAAAGCGCATGGCTTGGGGACGGAAGCCGCGAGAAAATGCCCCCGGCCGTGACATATCTCACACCCTGCGGGGGATGCCCGCGGGCTGGCCGCTACTCGAAGCGTTCGTGCAGGCCGACGTAGAAGCCGCCGGGAAGCAAGCCGAGGATGAACGGGGAGCGCATGGAATGCGCGAAATAGCCGCTCGCCACGCCGACCGCGGCACCGGCCATCGTGTCGGTCAGCCAGTGGCCATGGGCCTTCATGCGCGCCGCCATGTCGAACACCGGCAGCGCGGCCAGCGTGTCGACCATCGGGTCGCGACGGTGGTATTCGAGGATCAGCGGCGTCACCAGCGCGGTGATCGACGACACGTCGCCGCTGGGAAAGCTGGCGTTGTGCACCCCCTGGAACCAGCGGTCTGGATTGGTCGTGGTCGACGGGCGCATGCGCTGGAAGGTCCACTTGAGCGCCTGCGTCGAGATGCCGGCCATCGCCGCCGCGTCGATGCTCTGCCACAGCGTGCGCCCGAAGCGCGAGCGCCCGCCCTCCCACACCGCGCCGGCAAGGGTCAGCCCGATCAGCTCCGCCGGGAAGTTCGGCGTGCGCGCGATCGACCAGATCCCCGAGTTGTCCTGTGCGATCGGGTGGTCCAGCCGGTGCAGCCCCGCCACGTCGAGCACGCCCAGCGTGGCGCCCAGCAGATAGGTAGCCACGAGCCCGCTGCCGAACGATGGATGGGCGGACCACAGCCGCGCCACGGGGCAGGTCGGTCCCTGGGCGGCCGCGGCCGCCGGCCCGGGTGCGGGTGCGGGCGCGGGTGCGGAAGCAGCCGCCGCGATGAACCCAGGGGGCTGCACGAGCGAGTCCGCGGCGCACGCCGCGGGCAGTCGAAGCAGCAGCGCGACGACGAGACAAGGGGCCCAGCTCCTGGCGGGGATCACGGTGGTCGGCTCCGGATGACGGACCTTGGACGCGCTGCGGCGAGACGCTTCCAGGGCAGACCGCGCAAGCCTATTCCCAGCGGTGAGCGGACCGCAACTCCGGCACACAATGCATTACAAGGCTCGATTCGGCTTACAAGATCCGGACATCTGGCGTGTCCGCCAAGGACTTCGCCAACGTGCGCCGGGACGCTCGGCGGCGCGCCGGACGTGCAAGCCTGCGCGGGCCGGGCCTATGATCGACCCGAGCGAGCCGTCCATGATGCAGCCCACCGACGTCCTGGCATCCCGTGAATCCGAGCGCCAACTCGAGCGCCTGCTGTGCGTGCGGGCCTTGAGCGTCGGGCTGTGCGAGGGCCTCGAGCCCGAGGACCTGGTGGCGCAGAGCATGCCCGATGCCAGTCCGCTGAAGTGGCATCTGGCCCACACGACCTGGTTCTTCGAGACCTTCGTGCTGCGGCCCAGGTTGCCCGGCTACCGCGTGTTCCATCCCGGCTTCGCCGAATTGTTCAACTCCTATTACGTCGGTGCCGGCCCGCGCTACCTGCGTGCCGCGCGCGGCATGCTCACGCGCCCTGCGCTGCGCACCGTGCTGCAGTACCGCGAGCATGTCGAGCAGGCGCTGCAACGCCTGTTCGAGCAAGCTGGCGCGCACACCGAGGCGTTGCACGACATCGTCGAACTGGGGCTGCAGCACGAGCAGCAGCACCAGGAACTGATGCTGACCGACGTGCTGCATCTGTTCTCGCTGAATCCGCTCAAGCCCGCCTGGCGCGACCTGCCGGCGCCGACGCGGCATGCAGCGCGCCCCTTGCGCTGGCTCGAGCGCCCAGGCGGCCGGGGCGCCCTGGGCTTCCACGGCGACGGTTTCCACTTCGACCACGAGGCACCACGCCACACGGTGTGGCTGCAACCCCACGCGCTCGCCGACCGCGCGGTGTGCAACGCCGAGTTCGCCGAGTTCGTGCGCGACGGCGGCTATCGCAACCCCTTGCTGTGGCTGTCCGACGGCTGGGCCACCGTGCAGCGCGAGCAGTGGCGTGCCCCGCTGTACTGGAGCGAGGATGCACGGAGCCAGTTCACGCTGGGCGGCGAGTGCGAGCTCGACCCCGCGGCGCCGGCCTGCCATCTCAGCTATTTCGAGGCCGACGCCTTCGCGCGCTGGGCCGGTTGCCGGCTGCCCACCGAAGCCGAATGGGAAGCCTGCGCGCGCGAGCAGCCCGTCGACGGCAACCTGCTGGACAGCGGCCTGTTCCGCCCTGCCCCGCCCGGCGACGGGCTGCAGTGTTTCGGCGATGTGTGGGAGTGGTGCGCCAGCGCCTTCCTGGCCTACCCCGGCTTCAAGCCGGCCGCCGGAGCCGTGGGCGAATACAACGGCAAATTCATGTCGGGGCAGATGGTGCTGCGCGGCGGGTCCTGCGTGACCCCGCGCGGCCACCTGCGGCCGAGCTATCGCAACTTCTTCTACCCCCATCAACGCTGGCAGTTCATGGGACTGCGCCTCGCCAAGGACCCCGGATGAATCTTCCTCCAGCCGCAGCCGAGCGCCTGCGCAGCGCCGTGCTCGACGGCCTGCTGGACGACCCCAAGCGCCTGCCGAGCGCGTACCTGTACGACACCACGGGTTCGGCGCTGTTCGAGGCCATCTGCGAACTGCCGGAGTACTACCTGACCCGCGCGGAAACCGAGATCCTGCAACGCCACGCTCCCGAGATGGCGCGGCGCATCGGCTCCGGCGCCTTGCTCATCGAGCCGGGCTGCGGCTCCGGCGAGAAGGCCTGCACGCTGCTGCAGCACCTGCCGGAACCCGCCGGTTTCGTGCCGATCGAGATCTCGCCCAGCGCGCTCGACGGCGCCCGGCGCCTCGTGCGCGAGCGTTTTCCGCAACTGCCGGTGCACCCGCTGCAGGCCGATTTCACGGCCTCGTTCTCGATCCCCGACGCGCCGCCGGCAAGCCGCCCGGTGTTCTTCTTTCCGGGCTCCACCCTCGGCAACTTCGACCCCGCGCAGGCGCTGACGCTGCTGCGCCGCTGGCGCGCGCTGGGGCGCCAGGCCCTGGTCGGAGTCGACCTGCGCAAGGATCCGGCGACCTTGCTCGCCGCCTACGACGATGCACGCGGCGTGACGGCCGCGTTCAACCTGAACCTGCTGGATCGCATCAACCGCGAATTCGGCGCTGACTTCGACCCGCAGTCCTTCGCCCACGAGGCGATCTGGAACGAGTCCGAAGGACGCATCGAGATGCACCTGCGCAGTCGCCGCGCGCAGACGGTGCGGCTGGACGGCCGGCGCCTGGCATTCCGCGCCGGTGAATCCATCCACACCGAGAACTCCTACAAGTACACCGTCGACGGCTTCGCCGAGCTGGCGGCACGCGCCGGCTGGCAGGTCGCCGCGCACTGGACCGATTCGCAGGCCCGCTTCGGGGTGCAGCTGCTGAGTGCGTGACGCCACATCGGTGACGCTACGCCACGATTCGAAAATCCGTGGCCTTCGCCACGGGTCGTACATGCCGATCCTCACGCAGCATCTCGACGAAGCCATATCGCGACATGGTTCGGAGCGTCCTCGACAGGTTGCTCTGCTTGCGCCCGGTGAGGTCCGCCAGCGCCTTGATCGACGCCGGCTTCGACTCATGGATCAGGTGCAGCAGGGCGCGGTTGTCGTCGCTGAGCACTTCGGCAAGAGAACGCATCGAGGTGAACCAGACCTTGGGGTCCGAAGGCTTGGGGCGGTAGTCGCCGCGGGCGATGGCGAGCACGCGTTCGCGGATCTTCTCCTGCGGCAGGATTCCGATGACGATGGTCTTGCTCATGGTTGTACCCTCCTCGCTATGCTCGGCTCCCCGACGAAATGGAGCGCGCCTTCGGGGCGGCCGCGCGGCGCGGCGCGCTCATGATGGCTTGTGGTCCTTCAGAACCCGGTCGACCTCGCTGAAGAAATCGCTCAGCAGTTGGTAGGCGTCGGTGAATTCATAGGGAACGCCGCGGTCCCTGGCGTGTCGATGCTTGTGGTCGTAGGCGTACCGGTGCCCGGCATGCTTGAACTTCTTCGGCGGCTTCACCGCGTGCGCGTTGTCGTAGCCGAGAATCCGCGTGCCATAGGGTTCATGCAGCGTCAGCGAGTAGCGAATGCCATGGGGGATCTCCGCGGTCGGCTCGACCGTGTGAGCGTCAATCTTGACCCAGTAGCCGTCCCCCTGGTCCAGGATGTTCCCGTCCAGGTCGAGCAACGTCGACAGACCCGGCGATGGCAGCATGGCACAAGCATATCAGCAATTGATATACCGGAGGGACCGATCAAGCGAGGGACCGACCAAGCTTTTCGCAAGGCCCGCGACGCGCCGGATCGAGGCCGCACGCAGTTCAGCTGACGATCGCGATCCAGCCGCATGTCTGACCGCGCGTCGTCGGCAGCGGCCTGGCTATCGCCAGTGAGCGCAATTCCCTGATTCGCGAATTCGCATTCACTTCGCGATGTCCGCCCCCGCTGTCGGCAGAGCGAAGACGATGCGACTGGTGAGCGTTTTAGTGCCGGACATTAGCGAAGCGGATGCGACGGATGAGCGAAGTCGGCGGAACTGGATCCGCGGAGCCGAGCTGACGCCACCGGACTGGAGCCTTTCCGCTTTGCCCTGATCAAGGCGTGCGCGTCGTGCCTTCGCGGCGATACTCATGAATCCTCGCCGCCCTGCGGGTAGCGCTGGCGGGAGTGCAACACGCTCAAGACCTCGATACGCTGCCCGACTTTGTAGACGACGACTCACGAAGGTCGCCATCGTGTCTGGTACGGGCATGTCACCGGGCACCACTGGGGTCTCAAACAGCACACCGGAGACAAATACCTGATGTGGAACTCGGATGCCACGGACTGCAACCTGGATGAGTGGTGATCATGAAATCCCGAACCCTGCACGATGCCGCACGCCGCGGCAGCCCCACGGCCCTCCTTCTCGCGTTTTGCGCCTGCGCGGCCGCCGGCGCCGAGCGCGTCCCACTGCCCGGCGCCTCCGGCCCACCGCAGGTCGAAATCGGCAAGGTCAACGTCTTCGGCATCGACGAACTTCCGCCGGCCATGCAGGAGGAGGCGCGAAAAGCCATGCGTCTCGATGCCCAGCATGCCCG
Organism: Pseudomonadota bacterium; assembly: GCA_021792835.1. Classification (GTDB taxonomy): domain Bacteria; phylum Pseudomonadota; class Gammaproteobacteria; order Burkholderiales; family Burkholderiaceae_C; genus Thiomonas_A. The sequence continues at coordinate 30,725 of JAJYTY010000001.1, read as the reverse complement.
CGATGGATTCGACTTCGACGATGTCGCCGAGGACGACTGGCAGTGGCCCGAACCGGCGGCGGCGCTGTACCCGAACTTCGCCAGCATGAACCAGGGACGGGTGTTGATCCACCCTCGAAACCTAGCCGGGACAGCGCTTTCTGCATTCCGCTTCCTCGGCCTCAGAGACAACACCGCCCGCCCGGGCGAGCCGGTACTCACCATCGGCCGCGACTTCGTGCGCCCCGACGGCGTTGTGATCGAACTCGGAGAGAACGAACTCGACGGCCAGGGCGCTGCGGTGATGGTGCGCGAACTCATCCACCACTGGGTCGGCCCCTGGCCGGCGGTGTTCAGCGTGCAGCGCGCGCCCTCGGGCCGGGTGCGCTCGGTGATCGACTGGGCCGACAACGGCACCGACTTCACGCTGATGGTGCTCGACGACGTGCGCCGCCCGAGCGGCTCATCGGCCTACGACAAGGACTGGATGTTCGAGCTGGCCCGCCAGATCGAGGCCGCGCCGCGGGCCGGACCTGGCGAAGAGCGTCATTGAAACGAAGCGTTCCTCGCGAAAATCCGTCGACTTCGCCAGATTTCCTTCACTTCGAGTCGGTGACTCCCACTGTCAGTGAAGCGAAGTGAATGGGACTGGAAGCCACTTTCCGGGCGAAAATTAGCGAAGTAGATGAGACAGATTAGCGAAGTCTGCGAGACTGGCTCGGCTTTTCCATTGCATAGCTCAGGTCAATGCCGTCGCTGCGGGAGCCGTGGATGACCTTGACCACAGCCCCCTGCGGGGCATCCATCAGACGGTTCCTGTTGCACTCGGCCGCCCGACCGTTCGGGATCGCGGCTTGGCTGGATTGAAGTACTCACCCTTGAAATCGATCATCCTAGGCGCTTGCAAAGAGCGGTCTGAGCCGCGTGACGGCCAACCGTGATCTCTCTCTCCAGGTCAGGGCAGTGCAGGAGCGTGCGTTCCTTGTCGATCACACATTGGCGGCAAACTCGGACCACGGTTATGCTCAATAGCAGGATGGGCAAAAAACGCATCACCATTTATCTGGATGCGAACGTGATCGATGCTTTCCAAAAGCAGGCCGAGCAGAAGGGGCTTGGCTACCAGACCCTCATCAATGCCGCATTGCGCGAGGCCTCCAGCAAGGAGCCGTTGACGCTGGATGCGCTGCGGCGTGTGATTCGCGAGGAATTGCACGCGGCGTAGGCGGCGCCAAGAGCATGAGCCGCTTCTTTGAATCAATACTAGCCCGCCGATGCTCTCGACCGTAATCTCCCGCCCGCATCGGGCGCTGTGCACTGCTACAGAATGATGCGATTCAATGCGAGGCGGCGCGCATTGCTCAAAGGCGTTGCAGATCGATTGCGTGGGTCGCCGGTGGAGAAACCTGAGGTTCGCGCGTCCTTTCCTTGGGGTGCATTGAGCCGCAGTCTCTCGCTCATTGGAGCCGACGACCTTCCCGCAGAACCCTGTCGGTGGTCACCTTACGCAATGGGTTTCGTGAATCGCTCGGCGTCGAGGATGGCGAATTGGTTCATGGCCTCTTTCCAGTTGTGCGCCGCGCGGCCCCGGTCGGCCGTGATGTTGCGCAGGGCGAGCCCAATCAGCTTGGCCCCTGCGTCGTCGCTGGGGAAGTGTCCGCGGGTCTTGATGATCTTGCGCAGCCGCGCGTTGATGCTATCGATCGCGTTCGTGGTGTAGTTCGTTGTGTAGATTGGCAGCCCGATGCCGCATCGGGTTGTGGCGTCTATTTCTTCGGGTTCTCGGCAAGCGCTCAACGACGGTGCACATCGGCTTGGATGCCCGCTCGAGGCATGATCTTGAGATAGGCGATCCAGATCCTGCTCTCGGCATCCTGGGGTCGAGTTCCCAGACGGCAGCGCAGCACCTCGTAGAGGCGTTCGCTCTCCCCGGGCGTCCCCAGATGGCGCCTCACAAAGCACGACTGATGCTCCTCCAGGGGCCTGGAGGCCAGCAAAGTGATCGCACCCTGGCCATCGTCGTTGACGATCAGTGCCCCCTGCACATCCTTCAACGGCCCCGCCCCATGTCCGGCCCCGCGCAGTTGGACCCGCTCGGGCTTGAACTGCCCCCGGTTCTCCAGCCGCAGGTTCTCGATTTGGGCGAACAGCTCCTGCACCCGCGGATCGTTGGGGTCGTAGTCGAACTGCTGGGACGTGGGGTCCCAGGACTTTCCGGAAGGAAAAACCATAATGGCCTCCTTAATCTGTCGGTGCTCCCATGGACCCGTTGCTCAGCGCCATCAGCGCGGCGACCACCCGCTGCGCCCACTGCCGGTACTGGGCACTCTCGGGCCCGTGCTCGACAGCGGCTTGATGCAGCTGCCGGTGGGCGCTATCCAGAGCGGATCCGCCGAGTCCTTGCGACACGACGAAACTGCCCAGCGCACACGTGCCCGCGTCATGCATCGCGCGCGCCCCCGCGTACCGCACCCCCTGCTCCCAACTCCAGTGCCCGGCCAAGGCGCCCAAGGCCGTCTGCGGATCCCGCGGATCCAATCGGAGCTCAAAACCCTGGATCCATCCCGGCACCTCGGCCGCCGGCATCGGACGCGCCAGCGCATAGCCCTGGCCGGCGGTGGCGCCCAGAATGGCGGCGGCCTCGACCAGCGCCGGGCTTTCCAGCCCCTCCACGATCACACGCAAGTCCAGGCTCTGCGCCAGACGCACCAGCGAGCCGATGAAGCCAATGACCCGCAAGGGATCCCGCGGAGCCTCGCGCACCAGTCCCTGATCGATCTTCACCGCGGAGAAGGGCAGCGTGCGTAAGCGCAGCAGACTGCTGTAGCCCGTGCCGAGATCATCCATGAGCAATTGCACGCCGAGGATGGAAAGCGCCCGTAGGGCGGCATCCCGCCCAGAAACGTCATCGAGTTCTTCCGTTTCCAACAGCTCCAGACGCAGGCGGGAAGGCGCCAGCCCATGCTCCTGCAAGGCCTGTCGCACCCAGGTGGAGCACTCGGGATGGATCAGCACGGCTGGGGGCAGGTTCAGGCTCACGACAAGCTTCAACCCCTGCGCGTCCCAAGCTTGGAGCTGGGTCAGGGCCTGGTGCAATCCATCCCGAAAGAGGCGCACAAACTCGGTTTCGCCGAATCCGGGCAGGAACTCCGCGGGACTGGCCAGCGTACCGTCCTCCAGCCGCAGACGCGCCAGGGCCTCGACCAGATCGGGTTTGCCGGAGCGCAAATCCACCACCGGCTGGTAGTGCAGCTCCAGAGCGCCGCGATACAGGCGATCCCGCAGCGCATGCCGGCGTTCGGCGGAGATCGGCGGCATCTTCTGTTCCCGCGAGGTCTCATGGTGCCGCTCGCTCACCAGCAGGCCCAGGGCCGCCAGAAACGTTCGCGCCGAGGGGGTCTCGAATACGCCGGGGTAGCTGCCGAACAGGATCAGCACGGCAAACACATGGCCCTGCGCATCCTTCAGCGGGACTGCCGCGCTGCTGCGGATGCCCGCGGCCCGAGCGGCTTCACGCAGAGGGGCGATGTCGGGATTGGTAGCGTAGCTGGTCGTCGTCTCAATCATTTCACTGCGCCAGGCGCGGAAATAAGGAACGTGCTCGAAGTTCGCGCCGGGGTCGGTCACCCGCGACATCAACTGATGTTCGTCGATCGCCTGCAAATAGGCGCCGAACCCCCCGGCGGTGTATTCGAAGACGAACTGCCCACCGCTATCGGGCCGGGCAACACCGGCGCCTTGCATCCCCTCCAGGGCCACGAGTTGATCGACCATGATGCGCAGGAAGTCCGGCCAGTTGGACGCCGCGGTTTTCTGGGCATGCAGGGACAGCAGCAGATGCTCGCGCCTTTGCGTGACGTCCATCTCGCCCTTGATCTGCTCTTCCATCTCGGTGAGCAGTCGGCGCGACAGCAGATTCACCAAATGGCTGCGTTCGAAGGGCCTTAGATTCAGTTTGCCGATCTCTTGCTTCAGGGTATCGAGATAAAGATGCATGGCCTCGATAATGGCACCCTGGTCAAGCCCGATCAGGGCATGGATGCGCCCCAGGCGGTGCGCGCTCAGTCGATGTGCCGCTTCGGTCAGATCGGGGGCCAGAATGTGTCCCAGATGTTGGTGTTGGCGCTCACGCAGATGGGTGAATTCATCGGGGCTCAAGCGCTGCAGGATGACTTGCGCTTCGGCTTGCAGCGCCAGGGTGGCGTAAAAGGTCGTGACGAACGCGGAGGTGGCGCTCAGAAGCGACTCCCGCACACGGGTCAACAGCGCCGCGGCCCCCTGTCCGTAACCGGGCACGACCAGCGCATCGTCTTCGCTGGGTTGGTTCGGGGCCGGCAGTGCGTGCCACTGCATCCAGCCTTGCTGACGGGTGGCCTTGCGCTCCTTGATGGCATACAGCGCCTCATCGGCGTGGCGCAGCAGGATTTCCGGTTCGGCGTCGTCCTCGGGGTAAAGCGTCACGCCCAGGCTCACGCCGATGCGGGCCTCGTGTCCGCTCGGCAGGACATAGGGCGCGGTGATTGCCGACTCCAGGCGCGCCAGAACGGCGGGCAGATCGTCGCTGGCCGCGGCTTGGTCAAGGATGACGACGAATTCATCGCCGCCCAGGCGCGCCACCACATCGGTTTCGCGCAAAGCGGCCCGCAGTCTGCGGCCGAACTCGCGCAGCAGCGCATCGCCCGCCGCATGGCCCCAGGTGTCATTGATGGGCTTAAAGTCATCCAGGTCGAGCATGCCGATCACCACGCGCCCGCCGTGACGACGGGCGCGCGCCAGCGTGCGGGAGAGATGGTCCAGCAGTCCCCGGCGGTTGGGCAGGCCAGTCAGCGCATCATGATCGGCCAGGTAGTCCTTTTCGATGGCGATGCCACGGAGTTTGTCGATGAGCTGACCAATTTGGCCAAAGATGGTGTTGAGATCGGAAAACCACAAATCGATGGGCTGAAATCGGACTAATCTTAAATCCGATATTTGATGGATTTGGTCCATGCTGCGCTTGAGCATGCCCATGGATCGGTCGATGCGCCAGTCCACGAAGACCGTCAACAGCAAGGAGCCCAGGATCGGAAAGGGGAAGACCCACAGCATGGACTCGAAAAAGTCCCGTCGTGCGGCCTGGATGGACGGCTCCAGATTCTGGCGAACGTCGATGACGCCGAGCACGCTGCCCACCTGGGCGTTGGTATGACAGCGCAGACATTGTGTTTCTGCACGCAGCGGAAAGACATAGCGCGTGCTGTTTCCGCTGACATGCTGCTCCGGCTTTCCGGTCTGGAACACCTGTGCGACCGCGGCATCCACGGGGGCTTGCGGGATGGGGCCGAAGCGCGCGGAGACGATGCTGCCGCGGAAGATCTGCTGGGTGAAATCGGAATGCTGCATGGCCCCGTCGCTGGCGCGCAGGAATGCTTCAGCCTGCGTGTGCGTCCATCCGGTGCTCATCAACTGGAACATCGAGTTGAAGGTGGACTGGGCCATGACGCGCGACGTCCGAAGGGAGTTCGCCTGCATCGCCCGGGTGAAGGCATGCGACACAATGACATAGCTGCTGCCGAAAAACAGGGCCGAAACCAAGACCGTGCCGGCCATGATGAAGATTCTGATGGTTTTCATGCGGGCCTCGGCGCAACAGCACAACGGCGACAAAATCGCAGCGGGTGGGTTTCAAACCGCTGGGGAACTCCTCGCTTGAAGCATAGATTCTTTGTCTGCGCTGACTCTCGCCGCGATTGCATTCATTGGGCAACATCGTGAACTACTACACAGAAAGTCTGTCCACAAATCATCGTTCTTGAGAAGTGAAGCAATCGAGAAGGCCAAGACTGTGCATCCACGGCTTGGCTTGCAATCGATCATCTTATTAATTCGGCACGTTGATGAGCAAACTTTTTCGGGCGTCGTGCGCTGAATGGTCATGGACGAGGAAGACGCCCGATTTCAGAAACTCGAACAACTGCACGAGAGGCGCAAGCAGCTTGTGCCGACTGATTAGCGGGATCGCAAACGTCCAACTTCTGGGGGTCAGTTCAGACCCCGCGAGACTCAATTCTGCCGTTCAACAGATCCGCGGCAGCTGATCGCCGAAGAGCATGTCCACCCGGCGGTCGCCGCCAAAATGCGTGGCGAGCACGACGGTGGCTTTTGGCGCCTCGCGCACCGTGCCAATGGCACGGCTGTCGTGTCCGGCCGGATGGGCACGCATCGCTGCTAACACCGCCTTGGCATGCTCGGGTGCGACGATGGCGACGATCTTGCCCTCGTTGGCGAGATATAGCGGGTCCAACCCGAGCAGTTCGCACACGCCACGCACCGCATCACGCACCGGCAGGGCGTCCTGTTGCAGACGGATAGCACAGCCACTGGCTTGTGCGAACTCGTTGAGCACGGTCGCCACGCCGCCGCGGGTTGCGTCCCGCATACAGCGGATGTCCGGACAGGCGGCGAGCATGGCAGCGATCAATCCGCCCAGGGGCTGGCAATCTGACTCCACACCGCTCTCGAGGGCCAGCTCGCCCCGGGCATCCACGATGGCTGCGCCGTGGTCACCGATAAAGCCGTTGATCAGCACCACGTCGCCTGGCCGGGCGCGGTCGGCGCGGATGTCCACCCCGTGGGGGATGACGCCGATGCCTGCAGTGTTGATGAACAGCTTGTCCGCACCGCCGCGCGGCACCACCTTGGTGTCGCCGGTGATGATGCGGACCCCGGCGGCCTCCGCAGTGGCCTGCATCGAAGCCACGACCCGGCGCAGCTCGGCAATAGGCAGTCCCTCCTCGAGGATCATGCCGCAGGTGAGGTAGAGCGGGCGCGCACCGCTCACGGCTAGATCGTTAACAGTACCGGCTACAGCGAGCTTGCCGATATCGCCGCCGGGGAAGAACAGCGGGGTGACAACGTAGGAATCGGTGGTCATCGCTAGCCGGCTCCCATGGGCAGCGAGCTCAGTCAGATCGATACGGGCCTGGTCTTCAAGGGAAGAAAGCAACGGATTGTCGAAGGCGCGCACGAACAGATCGTCAATCAAGTCGCGCATGGCCTTGCCGCCGCTGCCGTGTGAGAGCGTGATCTGCGCGTCGGACACCTTGCCGCTGCGCCGGCGCATCACGGGGTCGGGAGCGTTCATCGTGTGGACTCCAGATTAGCGGCCATCCGCGCGTCAAGCTGCATGCGGCGAGTCTGGTGGCCGTAGCTGAAATAGGCGGCGCAGGCACCTTCGGACGACACCATTAGCGCGCCCAGCGGCGTTTCGGGTGAACAGGGGGCACCGTAGACCTTGCACTCCCAAGGGCGGATGGAGCCCTTCAGTACCTCGCCGCACTGGCACGATTTAGGGTCGGCAATACGAAGGTTGGGGACTGCGAACTTGCGTTCGGCGTCAAAGACAGCGTAGCTGTCACGCATGCGTACGCCGGAATGATCAATCGACCCCAGTCCGCGCCACTCGAAAAACGGGCGTAGCTCGAACACAGCACTGATGGCTTGCAGGCCTGGCAGGTTGCCACCGGAAGGCACGACGCGGGCATATTGGTTTTCCACTGCGCACTTTCCTTCGGCCATTTGGCGAATGACCATCCAGAGAGATTGCAAGATATCCAGAGGCTCAAATCCAGTGATGACGATGGGCCGGTGATAATCCCGAGCGATAAATTCGAAAGGTGCCTCGCCAACCACCATGCTGACATGGCCGGGCGCGAGGAACGCGTCAATCTGCATGTCTGGTGAATCCAAAATCGCTTTGATGGTCGGCACCGTGGTGATGTGATTGCAAAAGAGCGAGAAGTTGCGGATGCCCTCACGCTCGGCCTGCTGCACAGTGAGTGCGGTGCTGGGCATGGTGGTCTCGAAACCCAGGGCGAAAAACACGATCTCGCGGTCGGGATTGCGGCGGGCCAGGTCCAGCGCGTCCAGCGGGGAATACACCATGCGCACGTCGGCACCGTCGGCCTTGGCCTGCAGCAGACTTTTTTGCGAGCCGGGCACGCGCATCGCGTCGCCGAAGGTGGTGAAAATCACCTCCGGGCGCTGCGCAATGGCGATGCAGTCATCCACCCGGCCCATCGGCAGCACGCACACCGGGCAGCCCGGGCCGTGAACCATCTCGATACGCTCGGGCAGCATCTGCTCAAGGCCGTAGCGGAAGATGGTGTGGGTGTGGCCGCCGCAGAACTCCATGATCTGTAGCGGGCGGTTGTGCGCGGCGGGAATGCGCTCGAGCAGCACGCCAATCTGGTACACCAAGGCGCGCGCCTTTTGCGGGTCGCGGAATTCGTCAACGTACTGCATGGTCGGTGTCCTTGATGGCGCCGCGCTGGTCGGCCAGCAGGGTGTGGGTCAGATCCCAGAGGATGTGATAGAGCGAGACGTGTACTTCCTGCACGCGGTGAATGGAATCGGTGTCGACGACCAGACAGTGGTCGAGCAGGCCGCTGCGGCGCATCGCGCCGCCGTCGCCACCAGCGAAGCCGATGGTGCGCAGCCCCTTGTCGCGCGCCTTGGCGAAGGCCTGCATCAGGTTGTCGGAGTTGCCGCTGGTGGAAAACCCCACCAAGCCGTCGCCGGCGCGGGCATGCGCTTCGAGCTGGCGGGTGAACACGTGGCGCACGCCGATGTCGTTGCACACCGCGGAGAACATGGCCATGTCCATCACCAGGTTCATCGCCGGCAGCGCCGGGCGGCCCGCTGTGACGGGATGCTGGAACTCCACGCAAAAGTGTGCCGCGTCGCAGCTGGAGCCGCCATTGCCCATGGCGAACATCCGCCCGCCGTCGGCATAGACGGCTGCCAGGGTACGGGCGCAGGCCACCACGTCCTCGGCGTGGTCGCTGTAGAAGCGCTCCTTCGCGGCGAGGCTATCGGCACTCTTGCGTCGCACCGATTCGAGCAGAGCCGCATGGTCCTGCGCGGCATCCTTGGGATGGCCATGGAGGAAGGGGTAGAGACCTTCAAGGGCAGAGGAAGTGCCCATCTCACACTCCTTCGGTCTGACGCATGGCGTTGAGCTCTGCATCCATCTCGCCGAGTTCGGCGAGCAGCTGCAGAGTTTTACGGGCTTCGTCGCCGTCGATGCGGCTCATCGCGAAGCCCACGTGCACCAGCACCCAGTCGCCCACGCAGGAGGCCACCGGATGCCCGGCGTCCACCACGCAGGCCACGTTCACGCGACGCCGCACCCCCGAGATCTCGACCACCGCGGTGCAGGCCTCGGGGTCGACGATTTCCACGATGCGGCCAGGAATTCCCAGGCACATGTCAGTTCCTCCATTCGGGTTGCAGGGCGCGCGCCGCGGCCACCACGGCCTGCCCGAGGGCGATGCCGCCGTCGTTCGCCGGCACGCGTCGATGGGTCCACAGCGCGACACCGGTCGGGCGAAGTTCGCGGCACAGCAGTTCGGTGAACAAGGCGTTCTGGAACACTCCGCCCGTCAGGGCCACCGCGGCATAGGGGTGGCGTGCCAGTTCCTCGCGCAGCAGCTTCCCCCAGCCGGCGGCGAGCCCGCGGACAAAGCGCCGTGCCACCGTCGGCGCGGGCGTTGCTCGCCGCAGGTCGGCCAGCAGCTGGGGCCACAGCGGGGCCGGGTCCAGATACGGCATCTGGCCGCCGGTCAGCCGGCCCAGTTCGTAGGCTCCGTCATCGCGTGCGCGCGCGGCCAGGGACTCCAGGGCCATCGCCGCCTGGCCTTCAAAGCTTTGTTCCCGCGCAACCAGTCCGAGCGCGGCGGCCACCGCGTCGAACAGGCGCCCGCTGGACGAAGCCGGCGGCGCATGCCGGCTGGATTCGATCATGCGGGCCAGCAGCGCCATGGGTTTGTCGGCCAGGCAGCGCAGGGCCTCGTCGGCGGCGTATCGATCGAGCAGTGCCTGCGCCTCGGGCGCTGCCAGCAGCTGCGCGGCGAGGTTGCGCCAAGGCTGGCGGGCGGCGGCGTCGCCGCCGGGCAGCGCGGTGGGCCGCAGCCCGGCCACCCGCACGGCACGGGTGTAGTCGACCCGCAGCAGTTCGCCTCCCCAGATGCGTCCGTCGTCGCCCAGGCCCGAGCCATCCAGGGCGAGTCCCAGCACCGGGCCCGCGCCCAGGGAATGCCCGTACTCGGCCATGCAGGCGGCCACATGCGCATGGTGGTGCTGGACGGACTCGACTTCCAGCCCGGCCGCGGCGGCCATCGCATGGCCGCGCCGGGTCGATTCGTAGTCGGGATGCAGGTCCACCGCGACGCGTTGCGGGTCGTGGCCGAACAATTCGCTCAGGCGTTGCAACTCGCGCGCGGCGTCGGCCGCGGCCGCGCTGTCGCCCAGATCCCCGAAATGCTGCGAGGGCACCGCGCGACCCTCGCGCAGCAGGCAGGCGGTGTTCTTCCATTGCGCGCCCAGCGCGGTGATCGGCGGGGCGTCGGCGAAGCCCTCGGGCAGCGCAAGCGCCTCCGGCGCGAGGCCGCGCCCACGTCGCAGGGTCTGCATCGCGCCGCCGACCTCGCGCTGCACCGAGTCGTCCAGGCGATGCAGGATCGGCCGGTCGTGCATCAGCCAGGCATCGGCGATGCCCCGCAGGTCCTCGCGTGCCTCGGCCTCGCCGGTGCAAGGCGGCCGCCCGGCGGCGTTGCCCGAGGTGAACACCAGGGGCGAGTCGAATGGCGCCAGCAGCAGGTGGTGCAGGGGGCTCATCGGCAGCACGAAGCCGAGCAGGTCGGTCCCCGGAGCCACCTCGTCGGCGAGCCGCTCGGGCCCGCGGGCCGCCAGCAGTACGACCGGAGCCGCCGGCGATCCCAGCGCCTGTTCCTCCCCCGGGGTCGGCGAGGCGTAGCGGCGCACCACGTCCAGGTCGCGCGCGATCAGTGCCAGCGGCTTGTGCGGGCGCATCTTGCGCCTGCGCAGCTCGCGCACCACCTCGGGCGAATCAGCGCGCGCCACGAGGTGGTAGGCGCCGACTCCCTTGACGGCCACGATGCCTCCGTCCCGCAGCAGCGCGACCGCCCGCTCGACGGGATCGGCATCGACGCGCCGTCCCTGCACTTCGAGCCACAGCCGGGGACCGCAGGCGGGGCAGGCGATGGGCTGGGCATGAAAGCGCCGGTCCGCCGGATCCGCGTACTCCGCCGCGCAGTCGGCGCACATCGGGAAGCCGGCCATGCCGGTGCTCGCGCGATCGTAGGGAAGAGCCCGCAGCAGCGAATAGCGCGGCCCGCAATGGGTGCAGTTGGCGAAGCCATGGCGCCAGCGGCGCGAGCTTGGATCGCGCACCTCGGCCAGGCAGGGTGCGCAGGTCGCCACGTCGGGCGCCACCTCGGTACGCGCATCGCCCTGCAGGCTGGCGACGATGCGGAAGTCGCCGGGGGCGGCGCCGGATGGGCGGCCGAGGCCTTCGATGGCATCGATGCGCGCCAGCGGCGGGCACTGGGCGCGCAGCCGCGCGGGCAGTTGCACCAGGGCGTCGGGCGGTCCCCAGGCCGAAATCCGCACCCCGACGCCGTCGTTGCAGACCAGGCCGACCAGGCCCAGCTCGCGCGCGACGTGCCAGACCATCGGCCGGAAGCCCACGCCCTGCACGACCCCGCGCACCCGCAGCAGCAGCGCATCGGCTTGCTGCACGCGGGCGATCCGAGCTTCGGCGGCACCCATGGCGAGTTCCCTTCGGCGTCCCGTCAGTGCACGGTGCAGACCATGCAGGGGTCGAAGGACCGCACCACGTGCTGCACCGCCGCGCCGGGCGCTCCGTCGGCGGCCACCGGCGTTCCCACCAGCGCCTGCTCGAGCGCGCCCGGGGTGCCGCCGGCGTCCCGGGGCGAGAAATTCCAGGTTGTCGGGGCGATGATCTGGTAGGTGTGGATGCGTCCCTTGTGGATGCGCAGCCAGTGTCCCAGGCTGCCGCGCGCGGCTTCCACCAGCCCCGCGCCTTCGGCCTCCTCCGGCAGCGTGGCCACGTGACAGAAGGGCTCTCCGGGCCGCAGTTGCGCGATCCAGGCTTCCATCGCCGGCGGGACCAGCGCCAGTTCCAGCATGCGCGCGACCACGCGCGCATGCACATCGCCGCCGTCGCGCGCCAGCTCGCGTGCCAGGGGATGTCCGTGCACCACCTGGCGCGCCAGCGCACCGGTCTCCATCACGTCTCCACCCAGCCTGGGGGCCTTGCACCAGCTGTAGGCCGCGGGATTGTCCAGGCTGGGGCGCGTGCTGGCCTGCGAGGGGTGGGACGGCTGCGCGGGCCCGGCCATCCACGCATGGGACAGGTCCTCGGTGATTCGCGCAGCGTCCAGCGCGCGCGGGCTGCCGTTCCAGCTGCCCGGGGCGAACAGATGCGCGCCGTCGACCTCGTAGGCGCCGTAGCTGAGAAAGCGCCCGGCTCCGCGCCCCAGGCGCCGCAGGTCCAGTCGCTCGGAAATCCGCAGGAAATGGGCGAAGTCGCCGCGCGGATGGGCAGCGGCCCAATCGCGCAGCGCCGCGGCCGAGTCGATGCGGGCGACGTTTTCCAGCCGGTCGTCGAACAGGGTCTGCTCGAGAAAGCGCCGGAACAGCCCGACGACGTTGCGCAGCTGCACCTTTTCCTGGGCTTCGATGGCCCGCGTGGTGCCCCCCGGCTGAAGCGCCAGGCTGTGGGGCCATTTGCCCGCCAGGATGCCGGTGAGATGCAGGAAGCCGGCGCGCGCCGGCAGCATGTCCCGCGACGCGCTGCCGGTCTGCGCCGTGAAGCGTGTGGCGGCTTCGGCGTGGCCTGCATGGCGCGCGTACTCGGCGCGCGCGAAATCGGGCATGAAGAACAGGTAGAAATGGGTCAGGTGGTCGGTCAGGTTCTCGCAGGCCAGCACCAGGTTGGACGCGAGCTCGCCGTTGCGCGCCGCCTGCAGCCCGGCGGCGGCGCGCAGCGCCGCCGCGGCGGCCATCGATTGCGACACCGAGCAGATGCCGCAGATGCGCGGCGTGTACACCAGGGCGTCGCGCGGATCCTTGCCCACGAGCATGGATTCGAAGCCGCGGTAGAGGGGCGAATTCACCCAGGCCGCGCGCACAGCCCCGTCCTCGATGTCGACCTGGACCTCCAGGTCGCCCTCGACGCGGTTGAAGGGGCCCAGGATGCGCCTTGTCATCTCACTTGCTCCGCTTGATCGAAGGCCGGACCTGGATGTGGTCCGACACCGCGTTGCGCCGCAGGCGCTCGGGCGTCGCCGCCTTGGACAGCGAGGCCAGCGCGACGAACCAGGCCTTGGGCATGTCGCTGGGCAGCCCGACCGGGATGCCGCCGATCTTGCGGGTCTCGGTGAAGGGCCGGCCGGGCTCCTCGAAGCCGGGGGCCGTGCAATTGATGCAGGCGTGCCCGCCCTTCAGGCAGGAGCCGCCGCCGTTCCAGGGACGCACGTTGCAGTCGGCCCGCGCCTGCGTGCCCAGGCAGCCCATGTGTTCCATCATGCAGCCCTGGTCGGAGGGCTTCTCCGCGCTGGCCTTGAATTCGTAGTATTCGTTGCGCGGGCAGCCGTGGTGCACCAGGTGGTCGGTGTAGCTGCGCGGGCGGGCAAGTTCGTCCAGTGCGTCGCGCCCCAGTTCCCCCTGCGCGAGCTGCGCCAGGGCCTCGGTGACCCAGCCGGGATGGACCGGACAGCCGGCGACGTTGACCACCGGAAGACCTCCGTTCGAGGCCCAGTCCGCCGGCACCAGCGCCCCGGGGACCGCGCCGCGGTACTGCAGTCCGCTGGCCTCCGCTTCGTTTGCACCGGCCGCGGTGATGCCGCCGAACGCCGCGCAGCTGCCCACGGCCACCACGTAGCGGGCACGGGCGGCGAGATCGGCAAGCCAGTCGCGCATCGGTCGGCCGCTGCCGGCCAGCATGTGAAAGCGCCCGCTGCCGTCCGGCCCATGCACCACGGAGCCTTCCAGGCACAGGATGTCCAGGCGCTGTTCGCCCCGCACGATGGCGCGCAGCAGATCCAGGAATTCGTCCCCGCTGCTCTGGCTCAGCGACGGGTGCCACAGCAGGTCGATGCCGGCCAGGTCGAGGGCCGCGTACAGATCCGGCCCCTCGGCGTTGAGCAGGGACATGCTGCACCCGCCGCAGCCCCCGGACTGCAGCCACAGCAGGTTCAGGCGTTCAGCCATGGGCGGTCTCCAGCGGCAGTTCGAGGGTGAATTCGGCTCCCCCCTCGGGATGGTTGCGCACCGTCAGCGAGCCGGCGCATTGCTCGGTGGCCAGGCCGTAGCTGATGTACAGGCCCAGCCCGGTTCCCTTGCCCACCGGCTTGGTCGTGAAAAAGGGATCGAACACCCGCAGCAGGTTGTCCTCGGCGATGCCAGGCCCATGGTCGCGCACCTGCACGTGCGCCCATCCGTCCTGCGCGCTCACGCGCAGATTCAGGCGCGGCGGATCGACCGATTCCATGGCGTCGAAGGCGTTCTGCAACAGGTTGATCAGGATCTGCTGCACATGGCCCTCGCTGCTGCGCACCATCAGTTCGGGCGGCAGGTCCAGCTCGATCTGCGCCTGGGCGCGCACTGTCTTGCTGACCCAGGCCAGGCTCGACTCGACCACCCTGCACAGGTCGAAATCGCGTTGCTTCTGGCGCTGCGGTGTGGCGAAGCGGCGCAGGTTCTGCACGATTTCGCTGACCCGCTCGGCGCCTTCCAGCGAGCCGGCGATCAAGGGCACGAGGTCGTCGAGAATGCGATCGATCCGGTGGGTCTGGCGCGCCTGCGCGATCAGCTCGGGCGCCGCGCCGCTCTGCACCAGCGCCAGGTAGTCGCGCAGGCGCTCGCCGTAGCGCTGCAGGGTGTGCATGTTGCCGAACACGAAACTGATCGGGTTGTTCAGTTCGTGCGCCACCCCCGCCACCAGGCGCCCCAGCGAGGCCATCTTCTCCGACTGCAGGAGCTGCTGCTGGGTGGTCTTGAGCTGGCGATGGGCTTCCTGCAGCGCGCGGTAGGCGCGCCGCAGCTCTCCCAGCGGACGGCCGCTGACCACCATGCCCGAGAGCATGCCCTCGCTGTCGTAGCGGGGGCTGCAGTTCACCGCCAGCGGCACCGCCTCGCCGCCGGCCCCGAGGATCTCGATCTCGCAGTCCAGGATGTCGCCGCCGCGCACGTGCTTGCGGAACTCGGCGACGGTGTGCGCCGCCTGGGGCGCGAACAGCGCCGTCAGTTCGGTACCCAGAAGCTGCTGCTCGCTGCGCCCCAGGAGGTCGACCATGGCCTTGTTGGCGCGCTGGATGCGCCCATGCACATCGGTGACGACCAGCACGTCGGACATGGACGACAGCACGCTGTCGATGAAGCGCTGCGCGTCCTCCAGCGCCGAGTTCTTCTCTTCCAGGTCCACCTGATGGCGCACGAGGTCGGCATAGATGTCGTCCATGCGCTGGACCACCTCGATCCAGGCCTCCTCGCCCAGGCCGGGCGGGGTCGCGGGCGCCGCCGGCAGGGGGCGCGGGGCCGACGCGGCGAAGCGGCGTTGCTCAGCCATGGCCGGCCCATTCCGCGATCTGTTCGATCTTCTCCAGGCCGTAGCGCTCGAGCTTGCTGCGCAGCCCCACGCGCGACAGGCCCAGCTCCTGGGCCGCGCGGGTCTTGTTCCAGCGATGCCGGATCAGCGTCTCCTTGACGATGCGCGCCTCCAGCGATTCCATGCGCTCCTTCAGCGAACCGTCGAGCCCGGCCAGCAGGTCCAGCGCGTCGGCCGCCTCCTCGGTGGTACCCCGCAGGATGTGCGGGGAGATCCATTCGGCGCCGAGCTCGTCGCCGGTGGCCAGCACGAGCATGCGCTTGACCTCGTTCTGCAACTCGCGCACGTTGCCGGGCCAGTCGTAGGCCTGCAGGCAGCTCAGGGCCTCGCGGCTGAACCCTCGCACCGACTTGCCCAGGGTGCGCATCGCATCGTCGAGCAGCGCCTTGGCCAGCACGCCGATGTCGCCCCTGCGATCGCGCAGCGGAGGAATCGCGATGCTGATGGTCGCCAGACGGTAATACAGATCCTGCCGGAAACGCCCGGCCCGCACCTCTTCCTTCAGGTTGCGGTGGGTGGCGGCGAGCACCCGCACGTCGACCGAGCGCCGCGTGTTGCTGCCCAGCGGGCGGATCTCCCCCTCCTGCAGCACGCGCAGCAGCTTGACCTGGAAGGCGGGCGAGATGTCGCCCACCTCGTCGAGGAAGATGGTCCCGCCGTCGGCGCGCTCGAACAGGCCCACCCGGTCCTCCACCGCGCCGGTGAAGGCGCCGCGCTTGTGGCCGAACAGTTCCGATTCCAGCAACTCGTCGGGCAGGGCGCCGCAGTTCTCCGCCACGAAAGGCTTGTCGCTGCGCGGGCTGTTGTAGTGCAGCGCCCGCGCGAACAGTTCCTTGCCGGTTCCCGATTCGCCGCTGACCAGCACGTTGACGTCGTAGCCGGACACCGTGCGCACCGTGTCGCATACCGCAGCCAGCGGGCTGTCGGGGGCGCGCACGATGCCCTGGTCCCAGTCGAAGCGGGCCTGCAGGATCCGGCGCTTGTGCTGCAGGCTGTCGGTCAGCGTGGACGGCTTGAGCTTGAGTTCGATCGACAGTTGCTCGTTCTCGCGCTGCAGGCGGAACAGTTCGACGGCGTTGTGCAGCTTGAGCAGCAGGTCCGACGGAGTCCAGGGTTTGCTGATGAACTGGTAGATGCCCGCCTCGTTGACCGCGTCGATCAGATCCTCCGAGTCGGTGTAACCGGACAGGATCATGCGGATCACGTCGGGCCACTGCCGGCGCACCCGGGTGAGGAACTCCACGCCGGTGGTCTCGGGCATGCGCTGGTCGCACAGGATCACCTGCACCCATTCCCTGGCGAGCAGCGCCTCCGCGGCGGCCGCGCTGGTGGCGCGCAGGACCTCGAAATCCTCCTCGAGCACCCGCTCCAGGGCCTCGAGGGAGCGGATCTCGTCGTCGACGATGAGCACGCAGGGTTTGGTGGACATGCCGGGCCTCAGCGGGTCGCGGTCGCGGGCGACGCCGGGGCGCGGCCGATCTGCCGCGCCGCATGCTGCAGGCGCAGCCACTCGTACCAGGACTCCAGACCTTCGCCGCTGCGCGCGGAAAGCTGCAGGATCTGCAGTCCAGGATGGACCTGCCGCGCGGCGTCGATGCAGCGCGCGACGTCGAAGTCCACGTGGGGAAGCAGATCGATCTTGTGAATCAGCATCAGGTCGGCGGCCTCGAACATGTCGGGATACTTCAGCGGTTTGTCCTCCCCCTCGGTGACCGAGAGGATGGCCACCTTGCAGGCCTCGCCGAGGTCGAAGGCCGCGGGGCAGACCAGGTTGCCCACATTCTCGATGAACAGGATCGAGCCGGGCTCGATGTCGAGGTGTTCGACCGCGTGGCCGACCGTATGGGCGTCCAGGTGGCAGCCCTTGCCGGTGTTGACCTGCACGCTGGGAACTCCGGTGGCGCGGATGCGCTCGGCGTCCAGCGAGGTCTGCTGGTCGCCCTCGATCACCGCGAAGCGCAGGCCCTGGCGCAGATCGGTGAGGGTGCGCGCCAGCAGCGTGGTCTTGCCCGAGCCGGGACTCGACACCAGGTTCAGCGCCAGCACGCCGCGCTGAGCGAACAGGCGTCGGTTGTCGCGCGCCAGGGCGTCGTTGTGCCCGAGGATGTCGCGCTCGATCTCGACCATGCGCGCCGGGCTCATTCCCGGAGCATGGGAATGCAGCGCCTGGGCAGGCGCGCGCCCGGCGCGCGCGTCGCGGGCATGGTCGTGGCCGTGGTCGTGGTCGTGCCCATGGTCATGTCCATGGTCATGGCCATGGTCATGGCCGTGCCCATGCTCGTGCGCATGGTCGTGCCCGCCCGGCACGTGTCCTTCGATGCGCGCCTCCCCGCCGGAACATCCGCATACGGTACACATGGTCAGTCCACCTCCAATTCCTGAATGCTCAAATCGTCGCCACCCTGCAGCACCGTCTGATGCCCGCCACAGTCGGGACAGGCCTCATGGCGCCGGGAGACGCGGACCTGGGCGGCGCAGTGCATGCACCAGACCACCCCGGGGATCTTGCGAATGTCCAGTTCGGCGTCGCGGGCCACCCCGCCGGCCGCGACCGCGCCGAAACAAAAGCGCAGCGCCTCCGGGTCGACCGCCGCGAGTTCCCCGACCCGCAGCACGACCCGGCGCACCCGCCCGAAGTTCTGCGCCCGCGCCTGTTCCTCGATGATCTGCACGATGCTCTCGCAAAGCGACATCTCATGCATGATGCACCTCCACTGTACGCATGGCCGCGGTTCGCTGGGAGCCCGGCGGAAGCTCGGCGGGCGGCAGCATCACGCGCGCCGGTACGCAGGGATCCACCGCCAGCATAACCAGTCGCGCCTGCCGGCGCAGCGTCGGCCAGGCACCCGGGCCGATGGCTCCCAGCAGCCGGGCGCACAGCCCCCGCGGGTGGGTGTTCCATTCCGTGGGCGCGACGATGCGGTAGCGCCGGATGCACCCTTCCGCGTCGAGCTCGGCATGGTGCAGCACACGACCCCGCGCGCAATCGGCCCAACCCAGGCCGTTCCCGCAGGGCTCGGAAGGCAGGTCGTCGCCGCGCTGCAAGGCCTCGACGGTCGCGGCGACGTCGATCAGCCGCCCCACGAAGCGCGCCAGCAGGCCGTGCCCGGCGCAGGCGCGCGCCAAGGGGTGCCTGCGTTGCCGGGCCGCGGGTCCGGACTCCAGGCATTGGCCGTCCAGCTCGGGCTGGCGCGTGAACTCCAGCGTGTCGTCGCCGGCCATGCAGGCCTGGATGCGCAGCGGATCCTGGTCCTCCAGCGCGGCGAGCCCATCCACCGCCGACGCCGCGGGTTCGTCGAACAAGCGATGCACGAATTCCGCGGCCGCACCGGCACCCTGGCGCGCCCAGGCCTGCAGTTCGCCGACGCCGCGCAGTTCGAGCCAGCGGGCGGCCGGCATGCAGAAAACCTCCCGGGCAGCCCAGTCCGCCAGCTCGCGCAGGCCCCGGTCGTCGGCCTGCGCGGCTTGCGACAGGCGCAGTATGTCCACGGCAGCGTCGCGTCGCGGCTCCAACTCGAGCGCCTGCGGCCATTCGCACAGGATCTGCAGGAACTGCTCCCGCAGGGATTCGAGGCCGACCAGCCGATGGCTGGCGACTCGCTCGCCGGGCCCGGGCGTGAGGGCCGCGCGCAGCGCGTCGGCCCCCGCGGCCTGGTGCGCCTGGGAGCAGACCGCGAACAGCCGCGGCAGCATGCGCAGCGCCTGCTCGGCACCGCGCCCCTCCAGCAGGCGCACGATGTGCAGCGGGCGCCGGTTGTGGCTGCGTACCGAGCGCCCGCCCGGAGTCATCGGGCCGAGCTCGATCTGCAGCTCGATCGGGTCGTGGGTCACGAAGTTGCGTCCCGGGCGCTGGCGCCCGAACCGAACAGGAAGCCGCGGCGCGATTTCGCCACGGCGGGCGCGGCCGGCTGGGCGAACACCAGGTCCATCGCCGCTTGCGCCGCCTGCAAGGCCTGCTGCTGGGAGTCGAAGTCCTGCATTGGGGAGAACAGCGAGCCCGCCAGATGGTGGCCGAGTTCCGGCAGGTGCGTGCACAGCAGTTCGTAGCTGCCGCTGGGCAGGTCCACGCTGCACGCGCGTCCGGCCGGCAGGGGCGCGAGCGGCGGCTCGCCGGGCAGGGGCAGGGCGAGCAGGTTCATGCACCAGGGGGTGATCAGCACCCCCAGCGCGTGCTTGTTCCATGCACGCAGTTCGGGCATGCGTACCTGCAGCCGGGGATTGGCGATGGGCACGCCCCGCATGTTCTCGCGCTGCACCCGCGCGTACGCCTGCTCCACCGCGTGGGCGAGGGCATCGAGTCGTTCGGCCGGGGTCATGGAACAACCCTCCTCGCTACGCTCATTGTCCCTCCCGCACCACCATGAAGTGCATGGATTCGGCGTCGCATTCGGGACATCTCCAATGCGGGGGCAGGCGGCTGAAGGGCGTGCCGGGCGCGATCTGCCAGACCGGGTCGCCCACGGCCGGATCGTAGACATGCCAGCAGATCCGGCATTCCAGGCGCGCGTCGTCGCGCAGGCGCGAGGCGTCGCCCAGGTAGGAGCCTTCGAAGGTGTTCATGGGAACAGGGCCACGATCTCGCGCAGGCGCACCGAGGTATCGGCAAAGTCCTCCGGCGCCGCCAGCGCGACTTCCGGCACGTCGACGATCTCGATGGTGTTGAGGATCAGCGCGTCCTGCGAATTGAAGAACTTGATCCACCAGACGTTCGGCACCAGCGTGGCGCCCACCCGGCAGTTGCCGTAGCCCCTGGACAGGATGGTGGCCGGGCCGACGCCGAGCGCGGCGCCCAGGCAGGCCAGATCCTCCGCGGTCAGAGGCAGCAGGGTCAGGTTGATCACGTGCGCAGGCTGCCCGGGCCGGTAGGCGGCGGACTTGTCGGCGATTTCGCTGAGCAGGGCCGGCGCGTTCTGCACGCCCGGCAGCATGGGCATCGACAGCGGCGCGGTGCCGGACGGCACGCCCCAGTCGGGCGAGCGAATGCCGTGGGGCACGTCGGCCACCTCGATGTGGTCGCTCTGCAGGCGTTGCGCCGAGTCGAAGCGGCGCACCCGCCAGATGCCGGTCAGCACCGACTCCTGGGCCCGGACGCTTCCGTCGGGAAGGTCGATGTGCACGCTGACCTCTCCTTCGCCGAGCATCTGGTTGATGCAATCCAGATCGGCTTCGTCCAGGTGCGACAGGTCGTGGGGCACCGCCTCGTCGCGGCCGGGCACGTAGGTGCGCGTGGTGGCCAGCATGTCCTCCAGCAGGTCGCGCACGCGGTGGCGCAGCCGCAGGTCCTCGGGTTCCGGCAGTCGGATCGAGCCGTGGGTGAACATCTCCGTGGGCATCGCCATGTACTCGAGGGTGTCGTCCTCGACGGGCTGGCTGCCGGGGCCGATGGCGACCACCGGGATGTCGATGGGTTTGGGCATGGTGCGGACCTCAGGCGGGAAGAATGGGAATGCGCGGCGCCGGCGTGCGCACCGGTCCGGTGTCCAGGAATTCCTGGATGCGCTGCAGGTAGTCGCTCCAGTCGCGGATGCGGCTGATCGCGCCCAGGTATCGCTGTCCGCGCAGGAACACCAGCGCCGGCCAGATCTCGAATCCGTACAGAGCCTGCAGGGCACGCTCGTCGGCGCGCTCGACGATCCCGGCGCCGAGGCGCCCGTCGAAATGGCGCACCAGTTCGGGCAGCACGACGGCGACGTCGGAGGCTTCCGGCACCGTGGCCGGATCCCCGCTGAAGTACAGCACGGTGTTCTCGGCCCGTTGCAGCACGGAGTCGAGGTTCTGCGCGGTCACGCGCGGGTAGCCGAGCTCGTCGCTCAGGCGGTCGATCAGGGCATGGGACATCGTGCGGGGTCCTCTCAGGAAAGACGGGTCGGGGGAACAGGGGGGGCGCAAGTGTTCTGGCAGCTGCGGCTCGCGCTCCAGGAGGTCGGCGAAGCAACGCTCCACGTCCACGGCCTCGCCGCGCATCACCGCGTCGAGCGCGCCCAGCGCGTCGTGGATGCGCAGCGCCTCCTCGGCCTCGAGGACCGAGCGCGCGTGGCCGAGGAACACCAGCACCCAGGTTCCCGGCTCCCGCGGTCCCAGCAGGCTCATGTCGACATGCTCGCGCGCGCCCGACGGGGCTTCGCACACAGCCAGGAATTCGTGCATCTCCACAATGCGCAGGGGGCGGCCGATGCACATGGTCAGATCGGGCGGCGCGAGTCGACGTCGACGCTGATGCGGGTGCCGACGTCGCAGGCGGGTTTGGGATCGAAGCGCAGCCGCGGGTCGGCGAGCACCCGGGGATCGCCGTGGCGCGGTGCCTCGCCGGCATCGGGGCGTCCGGCCTCGTAGCGGGCGAGTTCCAGCGCCTCGGCGCCGAGCGGTTCGGAGTCGCAGGGCTGGTCGCGCCGCCGTCCCATCACGCCCAGCCCGGCGAGCCAGGACAGGCCGGCGGCCACGGCAGGCTCCAGCTGCTCCTTGACCACCGGGCTGAGGCTGCCGCCGAAGTCCTCCAGCACCTGCGGCTGCACGCCCACCAGCGCCAGGTGGCGCGGCATGCCTCCGAGCAGTTCGGCGGTGAGCAGGACTTCCTGGAATCCGGTCTGGTGCAGGCTGACCTTGCGCGCCCCCATGAAGCGCGGGACCTCGTCCCCGAACACGCAATGCAGGCTGCCCGGGGCAAGGCCGTAGTCGACAGCGTCGAACACCAGCAGCACGTCCGCTTCCTGCACGTGATGCAGCAGGTACAGGCCCTGGGTGCCTCCGTCGAGCAACCGCACCTCGGGCGGGAACTGGTAGTCGCGCTGCAGCAGTTGCACCGCGCGCACGCCGAAGCCCTCGTCGGCCCAAAGCAGGTTGCCGATGCCCAGCACCAGCACGCGGGGCGTGTTGCCAATCACCTTGTCGTCTCCTCGTTCGGCGTCGTCTTGCGGGGGGTGTCCGGCCCGTCGAAGCGCGCTCTCGGATTCCCATGCAGCAAATGCGATGCCAGCCCGTGGTGTCGCGCTAAGTGTCTGATCGGACTCGGATTGTCAGCAAAGCTGCCAGTCGCGCCGAAAAAACATGCCAACAAACCTTCCGCTTGATGACCCAAAGCGGAAAGGGAAATGCCGCATGGGCCGTCGAGCCGCCCTCGACCCGACTGGTTAGCCGCTTACCACCGCGTCGCGGGCCGCGCGCATGCCGCGACCTGGGGTAAACCACGAATCGGCCCCTCCGCGCACGCCAAGTGCTTGATTTTTCGTGGCTTCGATCCGTGGCACGGGGATTGCAGAAAGGACGTGCCAGGCTTCGCGCGAAGCCTCAAAACCAGGAGGAGGCGGACCATGTCGGTCACGGAAACGTTCTACGAAGTCATGCGGCGCCAGGGGATTTCCCGCCGCAGTTTTCTCAAGTACTGCAGCCTCACCGCGGCCGCGCTGGGACTGGGGCCCCAGTACGCCAGCGAAATCGCCTACGCCATGGAGAACAAGCCGCGCCTGCCGGTGCTGTGGCTCCACGGCCTGGAATGCACCTGCTGCTCGGAGTCCTTCATCCGTTCCGGCCACCCGCTGGCCAAGGACGTGATCCTGTCCATGATCTCGCTGGACTACGACGACACCCTGATGGCCGCCGCCGGCCACCAGGCCGAGGCCATCGTGGAGGAGGTGGTCAACAAGTACAAGGGCCAGTACATCCTCGCGGTCGAGGGCAACCCGCCGCTGAACGAGGACGGCATGTACTGCATCATCGCCGGCCAGCCCTTCGTGGAAAAACTGCGCTACGCGGCGAGCAACGCCAAGGCCATCATCTCCTGGGGATCGTGCGCATCCTGGGGTTGCGTGCAGGCCGCCAAACCCAATCCCACCCGCGCCACGCCGGTGCACAAGGTGATCACCGACAAGCCGCTCATCAAGGTGCCGGGGTGCCCGCCGATCGCCGAGGTGATGACCGCAGTGATTACCTACATGCTCACGTTCGACCGCATGCCCGAGCTCGACCGCCAGGGTCGGCCGAAGATGTTCTACAGCCAGCGCATTCACGACAAGTGCTACCGCCGGCCGCATTTCGATGCCGGCCAGTTCGTCGAGGCCTTCGACGACGAGGGCGCGCGCCGCGGCTACTGCCTCTACAAGATGGGCTGCAAGGGACCGACCACGTACAACGCCTGCTCGACCACGCGCTGGAACGACGGCGTGTCCTTTCCCATCCAGTCCGGCCATGGTTGCATCGGCTGTTCGGAGGACGGGTTCTGGGACAAGGGCTCCTGGTATGCCCATCTTACCGACATCAAACCCTTCGGTGTCGAAGCCAATGCCGATGAAATCGGAGCGGCCGCCGCCGGTGTGGTGGGCGGAGCCGTGGCGGTGCACGCCGTGGTCAGCGCAGTCAAACGTTTGCGAAGCAGCAAGCAGAGCGAGACGCGACTCAAGGGAGATAACGAATGAGCACGGTGACCACCCCCAACGGCTACACGCTGGACACCTCGGGCCGGCGCGTGGTGGTCGATCCGGTCACCCGGATCGAGGGCCACATGCGCTGTGAGGTCAATGTCGACCAGAACAACATAATCCGCAACGCGGTGTCCACCGGCACCATGTGGCGGGGCCTGGAAGTGATCGTCAAGGGTCGTGACCCGCGCGACGTCTGGGCCTTCGTGGAGCGCATTTGCGGCGTCTGCACCGGCTGCCACGCGCTGGCGTCTGTGCGTGCGGTCGAAGACGCGCTAAATATCAAGATTCCAAAGAACGCCTATCTCATTCGCGAGATGATGGCCAAGACCCTGCAGGTCCACGACCACGTGGTGCACTTCTATCAGCTGCACGCGCTGGACTGGGTGAACCCTTTGAACGCCCTCAAGGCCGATCCGAAGGCAACGTCGACGCTGCAGCAGACGGTGTCGCCGAACCATCCGCAATCCAGCCCCGGCTACTTCCGTGATATCCAGTCGCGGATCAAGAAGTTCGTGGACTCGGGCCAGCTTGGGCCGTTCAAGAATGGCTACTGGAGCAACCCGGCCTACAAGCTGTCGCCCGAGGCCGACCTGATGGGTGTCACGCATTACCTCGAAGCGCTGGACATGCAGCGCGAGTTCGTGAAGGTGCACACCATCTTCGGCGGCAAGAACCCGCACCCCAACTACCTAGTAGGAGGTGTGCCCTGCGCCATCAACATGGACGGCGACCTAGCCGCCGGTGCTCCGTTGAACATGGAGCGCCTGAATTTCGTGCGTGAACGCATCCAGGAGATGGTGGACTTTTGCCGAAACGTCTACGTTCCCGATGTCATCGCCATCGCTAGCTTTTACAAGGACTGGCTCTATGGCGGGGGCCTCGGCGCCAAAAGTGTGATGGACTATGGTGACTACGCCAAGGTGATGGGCGACAAGTCAACTGACCAGATGCCTGGCGGCGTGATTCTCAACGGCAACTGGAATGAGGTTTTCGAGGTCGATCCGCGCGATCCGGGCCAGGTCCAGGAGTTCGTGACCCACTCCTGGTACACCTACCCGGGGCAGGAGAACAAGGGACTCCACCCCTGGGACGGCATAACCGATCCGAAATTCGAGCTCGGCCCCAAGGCCAAAGGTACCAAGACCAATATCCAGGAGATCGACGAGTCAGCCAAGTACTCATGGATCAAGGCGCCACGCTGGAAAGGTCATGCGGTGGAGGTTGGGCCGCTATCTCGCTACACGTTGGCATACGCCAAGAAGTTACCGTATCAACGCGAACAGGTGGACCGCGGCGTGGCGTTCTTCAATCAACTTGCCGGCACGAATTTGGATGCAAAGGCCGTTTTGCAGACCACGATCGGCCGCACCTTGGCGCGCGCCCTGGAGGCGGAGTATTGCGCCGACATGATGGTGGACGACTGGAACGACCTCATCGCCAACATCAAGGCGGGCGACACGGCGACCGCCAACATGGAGAAGTGGGACCCGAGCACCTGGCCCAGGGAGGCCAAGGGTGTTGCGACAGTGTCTGCCCCGCGTGGCGCGCTGGGTCACTGGGTGCGCATCAAAGACGGTCGCATCGAGAACTACCAGGCGGTGGTGCCAACCACCTGGAACGGGTCGCCGCGCGATCCAGCCGGGAACATTGGCGCTTTCGAGGCTAGCCTGATGAATACCAAGATGGAGCGCCCGGACGAGCCGGTCGAGATCTTGCGCACCCTGCACAGCTTCGACCCCTGCCTGGCCTGCTCCACTCATGTGATGAGCGAGGACGGCAGTGAACTCACCCGGGTGAAGGTGCGCTGACGGCGGGGCCTGCGCCTTTGGCCGGGCCACGCGCCATTGACCAATCAGGAGACAAACATGAGCGCGCAGTCCACGCATCAAACCCATGCCGAGCCGGCGGTGTATGTTTACGAGGCACCGATCCGATTATGGCACTGGATCCAGTTCTTTGCCATCGCGACGTTGTGCGTGACAGGGTTTTTTATCGGCCATCCGTTGCCCAGTCAGCCGGGTCAGGCCTACGACCACTTCCTGATGGGCTACATCCGTTTCGCCCACTTCACGGCAGCGTACATCTTCATCATTGGCTTTTTGTTTCGCATCTACTGGGCCTTCGCGGGCAATTCGCATGCCCGAGAAATCTTCCTGCCGCCCGTCTTTCGAGGCGAGTACTGGCGCGGTGTTTGGCATGAGATTAAGTGGTACCTGTTTCTTGCCCGGGAGCCGAACAAGTATTCAGGTCATAACCCGCTCGCCATCCTGGCGATGCACGTCATGTTCGTGTGGGGATCGATCTTCACCATCCTCACTGGGCTCGCCCTATTCGGCGAGGGAACGCTGGAAGGTTCATGGCAATATGATTGGTTTTCGTCATGGATCACTCCGATCTTCGGACAGCCCCAGGCTGTGCGCACCGCGCACCATTTAGCGATGTGGTACCTGATAACGTTCATCCTCGTGCACATCTACGTCGCTATTCGCGAGGACATCATGTCGCGCCAGTCCATCGTCAGTTCCATGATCAGCGGCTGGCGGACCTTCAAGGACACCCGCCGTATCAAGGGTGACGAGTTCTGAATAACCTCCTCGGGGCGGTTCTCATGTCTCCCACGTCCTGCCATCCAACCGACATTCTGGGATTGATCGATTGAACTGCGATGCAACAGCCGTGCTGACGCCCCGCCCACGTGCGCGCGGGCTGGGCGCCTTGAGGTTTGATCGCGATGAATGGGTACAGCTCGCCGGCTACTATGGCTTCATCGGCGTGCTGCACCTTGCCGGATGGTGGCTCTACCTTTATTACGCCGAGCGCTACCCTGCGATGATCGGTCTGGGGCTGACGGCCTATCTCTTCGGGCTGCGCCACGCCTTCGACGCCGACCACATCGCTGCTGTCGACGACACGGTGCGGCTGCTCGTGCAGGAGGGCAGCAAGCCCCTCGGCGTCGGTTTTTTCTTTTCTCTGGGCCATTCCACGGTGGTCTTCCTGCTGGCGGTGTTCGCCGCGTTCATGGTGAGTGCTGTGAAGACCCATATGCCAGAGATGCAGCACATTGGCAGTATCCTGGGTACGGGCGTGTCCGGCATCTTTCTGGTGATCGTCGGGGCGCTCAACCTGTTGATCCTGCTCGATCTGCTCAAGGTATGGAACCGAGCTCGATGCGGGGTGCACGACCATCATCATGTGAATACCTTGCTTGCCAAGCGCGGCCTGTTCTACCGGCTGTTCGGCGGACGGTTGCAGCGGGTCATCAAGCAAAGCTGGCAGATGTATCCGGTCGGGTTCCTGTTTGGCCTTGGGTTCGATACGGCGTCCGAGATTGGCCTGCTGGCCATGACCGCAGGCGCTGCCACGGGCAACCTGCCGGTTCCGGCCGTGCTGTCGCTACCCATTCTGTTCACTGCGGGGATGTCCGCCATGGACACCACAGACGGCGTTCTCATGACCAAGGCCTACGGCTGGGCGCTGGCCAACCCGCTACGTCGGATCTTCTACAACATCAGCACCACCTTGCTGTCGGTGTTGGTCGCCCTCGTCCTGGGTGGCGTTGAGTTGTTGCAGGTGATCATCCCCGCCGTCGGCTGGCAGGGCAGGGTAGCCGATGCTATCGTGAACCTGGACCTCGGTGATCTGGGCTATCTGATCGTCGGCCTGTTTTTGGTCGCGTGGCTGTCGTCGCTGGTCGCGTGGGCGCTGGGCTACAAGCGTCGAGCGACCCAGGAGGTTGCTGAGCCGACGCTGTACCGCCACGAGCATGCCCACGACGACGGGAACAGCCACGAGCACTTTCACTATTGACTCGGCCCTTAGGCAGTATCAGGCGGCGTATTTGACGTGCGGGTCGCGGAAGTTAGCTTTGACGCGTTCGGCTTCACGGCCGATGGTGGCCACCTCGCCCCATCTGCTCTCGATCGGAGTCGCTTGGTCTCGCTAAAATCCGCTGCATGAACTGACCGTACGCGAGCATTAGGCCCGCAGACCTCAATTTGAAGCGCACGACACAGGGTTCGTGCGTCTGCAAAAGTCGAGATCAACATGCATAACCATAGTCAGTTCAACGCCGCCATTCGGCTGCTCGCGAACGGCGCATACATCGAGCAGGGCTGCGCACACAGCGCTTCTGCCAGCCCGCCTGGCAAATCAACCAGCAGCCAGGCAGCCATCTGAGCAGTTCGTGCCGTTCATCCACCGAACGTGATTCCAGCGGCATGCGGCCATGCTCAGGAGGGATTCGTTCCACACTGGGCCGGTCACACTCGTCCTCAGACAAATGCATGACCTTGCGCCGTCGTGTCAGCAGAGAACAGACCACATGGAGCAGCGTAATGTGCTCGATCTGTTGATTTCCACGGCGAAGTGACCCAGGAGTAGCGGAGATTTCCATCGAAGGTTGACCCACGTAAAAACCCTAGCCTGCTGCTTTTTGCGGCAGGAGCACAGGAGTGATTGACGTGGCCACACTGAGTGTCATTCGACGCTGGGCGCTGCGCGAGCAGCTGTCCATCCGCGAGATTGCCAGGCGCTTGGGCCTGTCGCGCAACACGGTGCGCAGGTACCTGCGCAGCGATTCCATCGTTCCGCAGTACGCCAAGCGCGTCAGCCGCAGCCGACTGGACCCCTTTGCCGAGAAGCTTGCCGCCTGGCTCGAGGCGGAGCTGCGCAAGTCGCGCAAGCAGCGGCGCACCATCAAGCAGATGCACGCTGACCTGGCGGCGCTGGGCTATGACGGCTCGTACAACCGAGTCGCAGCCTTCGCCAGGGTCTGGCGCGCACGCAAGCAGGAAGCCGAGCAGACGGCCGAGCGCGGCACCTTCGTGCCGCTGGTGTTCTCCCCGGGCGAGGCATTCCAGTTCGACTGGAGCGAGGACTGGGCGGTGCTCGGCGGCGAGCGCACGAAGCTGCAGGTGGCGCAGTTCAAGCTCAGCTACAGCCGGGCCTTCATCGTGCGGGCGTACCTGACGCAAACGCACGAGATGCTCTTCGACGCCCACAACCACGCGTTCCGTGTGCTCGGCGGCGTGCCACGCCGAGGTATCTACGACAACATGAAGACCGCGGTGGACAAGGTCCTGCGCGGCAAGGCCCGCGACGTCAACCTGCGCTTTACCGCGTTGGTGAGCCACTACCTCTTCGAGCCCGAGTTCTGCAACCCGGCCTCGGGCTGGGAGAAGGGGCAGATAGAGAAGAACGTACGCGATGCCCGCCACCGGCTGTGGCAGCCCGTGCCCGCGTTTGCGCACCTGGACGAGCTGAACGACTGGCTGGAGGAACGCTGCATCGCTCTGTGGAGCACCATCCGCCATGGTCATGGCACGGTGGCCGACGCCTGGGCGCTGGAGCGACCGCAGCTCATGGCCCTTGCGCGCCCCTTCGACGGCTTCGTGGAGCACACCAAGCGCGTCTCACCCACATGCCTGGTGACCTTCGAGCGCACGCGCTACAGCGTGCCGGCCCCGTACGCGAACCGTCCGGTGAGCCTTCGCGTCTACGCCGAGCGCATCGTGGTGGCCGCCGAGGGCAACATCCTGTGCGAACACCGCAGGGTCTTCGACCGGCGGCATGATGCACCAGGGCACACGGTCTATGACTGGCGCCATTACCTGGCGGTGCTGCAGCGCAAGCCGGGCGCCCTGCGCAACGGCGCCCCCTTCACCGAGTTGCCTGAAGCGTTCCGCCGGCTGCAAGCAGCACTGCGCAAGCAACCGGGCGGTGAGCGCGAGATGGTCGATGTCCTAGCGCTCGTGCTCCAGCACGACGAGGCGCTGGTGCTCAGTGCTGTCGAGCGGGCACTGGAGGCCGGCGTGCCGACCAAGATGCACGTCGTCAACATCCTGCACCGACTGCTCGACG
The DNA here is from genome assembly GCA_021792835.1 of Pseudomonadota bacterium. Classification (GTDB taxonomy): domain Bacteria; phylum Pseudomonadota; class Gammaproteobacteria; order Burkholderiales; family Burkholderiaceae_C; genus Thiomonas_A. Next base: position 1,001 of record JAJYTY010000001.1, on the reverse strand, counting down.
GCAAGGTCGAGACACCACCTCCGGTGACGGCACCCCAAGCCCTCCAGCTCGTTCAGGAGCCCCAGGCCAATGTGCTGCGCTATGACGCGTTGCGCGACTCGGAGCGGAGGCTTCGCCATGCGTCATGACCCGGCCGTCGCCTCTCTCATCATCATGCTGCGCCAGCTCAAGATGTTTGGCATGGCCCAGGCCGTCTCGGAACTGGCTGAGCAAGGCGCTCCTGCCTTCGAGGCTGCGCAGCCCGTGGTGGCCCAGTTGCTCAAGGCCGAGACCGCCGAGCGCGAGGTCCGCGCGGTGGCCTATCAGCTCAAGCAGGCACGCTTCCCGGCGTACCGCGACCTCGCCGGCTTCCACTTCGAGCACAGCGAAGTCAACGAAGCCCTGGTGCGCCAGCTTCATCGCGGGGACTTCCTCGAGCAGGCGCACAACGTGGTGTTCCTCGGAGGGCCTGGAACGGGCAAGACACACCTGGCCACCGCTATTGGCGTGCAGGCGCTGGAGCATCATCGGCGCCGCGTTCGCTTCTTCTCCACGGTGGAACTCGTGAACCTGCTCGAGCAGGAGAAGCTGGCCAACAAGAGCGGCCAGATGGCCCAGCGCCTGGCTCACGCCGACCTGGTCATCCTCGACGAGCTCGGCTACCTGCCGTTCAGTGCCTCGGGCGGAGCCTTGCTGTTCCACCTGCTGTCCAAGCTCTACGAGCGCACCAGCGTCATCATCACGACCAACCTGAGCTTCAGCGAATGGGCCAGCGTCTTCGGCGATGCCAAGATGACCACCGCGCTGCTCGACCGCCTGACCCACCACTGCCATATCCTGGAGACCGGCAACGACAGCTACCGCTTCAGGAACAGTACCGCCCAGCCCGCCAAGAAGGAGTCCAAGCCCAAGACCTTATCCACACCTTGAGCCTTCCAGGCTCACCCCAGGACGGGTCAAATCGAGATGGAAATCCTGGGTCAGCTTCGCATGGAAACGAACAGGCGATCCCTCATCGCAAG